>JBDNCV010000020.1:0-36545 GCA_046719465.1 Anaerolinea sp. | reverse complement strand
AAATTCGCTCGGTGCTCGCGCCCTCTTAGCACTTCACCACGATGATCTCGGTCTGTTCTTCGCCGAGCCACTCGACGCCGTGCTCCGTCACCAGCACGTCCTCCTCCAGCGAGACCAGCCCATACTCTGGAACCATCACGCCCAGCTCAAGGGTGAAGCAGTTGTTGGCTTCGACGATGCCGTAGGGGGTCTTACCGTAGCGTTCCCAACGCGGGCCGAGCAGCGTTGACCCGTCGTGGACGGTGCGCCCGATGTGATGCCCGACGGCGTGCTGGTACTCAGGATAGCCCGCCGCGACAATCGTGCGGCGCGCGGCCTCATCGACAACCCAGCCTTCCACCCCCGGCTTGAGGACGGCGGCCGCTGCCTTGATGGCCGCGCGCACGCTGTCGAAGGCGTGCTGCACCGGCGCGGGGATTTCGGTCTCGCCCTCCGGCTGCAAATACCACACGCGCTGAATGTCCGAGATGTAGTCGTTCAGCACCACGCCTTGATCGATCCGCACGAGCTGGCGCGGCTTGACGACGAACTCCGCCGAGGGCGAGACGTGCCCCACCGGCGAATCGGGGCCGCAGGTGACCGTCGGGCAGAAGGCGGCATCCCATGAGGGCACGACGCCCTCTTTCTTGTATTCCGCGTGGATGAACTGCTGGATGTCCAGCTCGGAGAGGCCGGGCTTGAGATAAGCTGTGATGCGGCGGATGATGTCGTCCGTCAGGGCGACGGCGGCCTTGATGCGCGCGACTTCACCGGGGGTCTTGCGCCCGCGCAATGGGTTGAGGATCTCCTCGGCGCTGATGAGTTCGTAAGGTTTGCCTGCCAAGTAGCGTTGAAGCGTGAGGTACATGCCGTGCGAGAGGCCATCGGCGGCGGTGTCGCTCTCGCTGTAGTTGACGGCGATCTGCTTGGGGTTGATGCGATCCAGCGCGTCCACCAGCGCCGGTTGGATGCTCTGGTCGTACTGGAGGCACTCCTTCCAACAGCCCATCCGCTGGAAGTTGACGATCTCATAGCGCCCGGCGATGGCGACCGTGTGGCCGGTGCGCGTGATGATGAGCGCGGTGTGCCACGTGACGTTGACGGGCGAGATGAGCGGCAGCGCGGGGTCGGCGTTGTGCTCCGTCTCGCGGACGAACGTCAGCCAGCAGTCCACGTTCTTCTCGTTGAGGATGCCAACGGCTTGCTGAATCTTCTCTAGTTGGATGGTGTAGTCCATAAAATACCTCTCTGCATAGGGGCGGTAAGGGCTGGGCGTAAATCAAACGGACGCGAGGGGTCGCGTCCGCTGTGGTGGCTCATATCAGGCGAGTGGCTATCAGCGCAGCGCGCGCGGGTCGAAGGCGTCGCGCAGGCCGTCGCCCAAGAAGTTGATGCCCAGCGTGGTTAACATGATAAACAGGGCGGGGAAAAACCAATAGTGCCACAGGTTGATATAGCTGTTGGCCTCGCCCATGATGTTGCCCCATGTCGGCGTGGGCGCGCGCACCCCCAACCCCAAGAAGCCTAAGTAGGCCTCCAGCAGGATGGCCGAGGCTACCCCCAGCGTGGCCGCCACGATGATCGGCGGCATGCAGTTGGGCAGCACGTGACGCAGGATGATCCGCCAGTTGCTCGCCCCGAGGGAACGCGCCGCCGTGACGAACTCTTGCTCTTTGATCGACAGCACGACCGAGCGCACGATGCGCGCCACGCGCATCCAGCTGGTGAGGCCGATGACGAACACGATGACGATCACCGTGGCGCTGTAGGTGCGCCCGAGGAACACAAAATCAGGGAATTGGGTTGGGTCGCTGAAGATGCGCAGCGTGATCAGCGCGAGGAACAGCTGCGGGATGCACAGCATGGCCTCTGCAAAGCGCATCAAGAGCGAATCGACGATCCCGCCCAAGTAACCGGCAATCAAGCCAACGAGCGTCCCGACGAGCATCTGCACCATCATCGCTGTCAGCCCGACGAACAGCGAAATCTGCCCGCCGTAGACCACGCGCGCCAGCAAATCGCGCCCGATGACGTCTGTCCCGAAGGGGAACTCTTCCGAAGGCGGCTGCAAGGTGCGGTTGAGATCGTTGAAGGTGGACTGCTGCGGCGGGATGAGGATCGAGCCGATGAGCACGAATAAAAAGACGAACGCCAGCAGCCCCGCGCCGACAATCGCCATGCGATGCCGCCGCAGCCGGGCCATGCTGCGCTGGAAGTTGGACTTGCCCGCCATCGGCGGCTCTACGATGGCGATGTTGCTGCTGTTCGGGTTTAGTGTCGTTTGTGCCATACAATACAACCTCTACGAGTAGCGAATGCGTGGGTCAAACCACGTGTAGACGATGTCCGTTAGGATCTGGAACACGATCACCATGACCACCAACAGCATCAAAATGGCCATCATCACCGGAATGTCAGCGCGTTCAAAGCTCTCAATGAACAAGCGCCCCATGCCCGGCCACGCAAAGATGCGCTCGGTGACGACCGCGCCCGCCAGCAAGAACGGCAAATCTAGCCCGACGATGGTGATGAGCGGCAGGGCAGCGTTCTTGAGGGCGTGCTTCTGCACGATGACACGCTCAGACAAGCCTTTCGAGCGCGCCGTCCGCACGTAGTCCTGCCCCAGCACTTCGAGCATCGACGAGCGAATGAAGCGCACATAGCCCGCCAGCTGGATCGCCACGAGACAGAACACCGGCATGATCATATGGCGCACAAGGTCGCCAAATGAGCCGTCGCCCGTGCCGCCGATGGGCAGCGCTGGCAGCCCCCATCGGGTGAACTGCACGCCGAAGATGTAGATCGTCATCAGCGCGATGAAGAAGATCGGCATGGAGTAGAAGAAGAACGAAACGCCTGTGATGATGTTGTCGGCAAGGCTGTACTGTCGCACCGACGAATACACGCCGATAGCCAACGCCAGCGTCAACGTGATCACATAAGCGGGGATCATCAAGGTTAGGGTGGCGGGGAGACGCTCTTCGATGCGCGTCCATGCGGGGCGGCGCGTCACGAACGACAAGCCCAGATCACCGCGCAGCACGCCGCGTCGATTGCCCGGCTCCATCAGGCTGCCGTCGCCGCGCACGTCCACCAGCATCCAGTCGTTGCCGATGAGCCACACGAGGTACTGCTCCAGCAGCGGGCGATCCAGCCCCAAGCGGCGGGTGAGTTCCTCGCGTTGGGCAGCGGTGGGGCGCTGGCGCGATTCAAAAAAGACCACCAAGGGGTCGCCCAGCGCGTTGGTGAAGTTGAACAGGATGAAGCTTACGATGAAGAAAAGCGGGATGGCCTGAATCAGGCGGCGAGCAACATAACGAGCCATGCGGTCAGAAATCCTCTAAAGAATAGAAAACCGCAGAGGGATACAGCCCTCTGCGGTTAGGATGGACTGTTGAACTAGCTGGCCAGTTCCCAGTTCATGATGTCGAACCACATGTTGCCCACGCCGCTGCCGATGCGGATTTCATTCGCAAAGCGGGTGGTGATGTAAGCGTAGTTGTCACCACGCGGGAACAGGTTGATCAGCGGGGCCTGCTCCTTCATGATGGCCTGAATCTGGTAGGCGGCGGCCAAGCGCTCATCGGCGTCGAGGCTGGTGAGCGTGACGCGCGCCGCTTCGTCCATCTCCGGCGAGCAGAAGCCGGTGAAGTTCTGGCCACCCGGGTTCTCATCGTTCGGGATCTGGTCGCAGTTCAGCGCTTCGACCACCGTCACGTTGACCGGATTGGTCAGGGCGGTGTTGTTGGCGTACTGGGCGATGTCGTACTCGCCGATGGCGTTGATGCCGCCGTTGGCAAACGCGCCGAAGAACTCGCTGGCCGGGTAGCGCTCGAGCACGACGGTGATGCCCACCTCAGCCAACTGCTGCTGGAGCACGGCTTGGATGTTGTTGCGCCAGCCCGCGGTGGTCGTGCTGTAGCGCAGCACCATCTCGACGCCGTCCTTGTCGCGCGTGCCGTCACCGTTGGTGTCAATCCAGCCGGCTTCGTCCAGCAGGCGGCGGGCTTCGTCGAGGTTGCGCTCGGTCACGCCGAGGTTGGGATCTTCGAACGGGCTGTTGCTGTAGATGCTGTCGGTCGGGCTGGTGGCGCCAGCGAGGAGCTGCTGGGTCACGGCTTCACGGTCGAGCGCGAAGCGGATGGCCTGACGAACGCGGACATCCTTAAGGGCAGGGTGGCCAGCGCGTGGGTGAGTTTCCTCGCGCAGGTTCAGCCACAGGCTCTCGATGTAACCGCCGAACACTGTCGTGATGCGGATGTTCTCATTGCTGGCGGCCACGCGCGGGATGTCGCCTTCGCTCACGTTCGGGACGAGGTCAAGCTGACCAGCGGCCAACGCGGCATACTGCGAATCTGTATCCGGGAAGAAGCGGATCACGATGCGCTCAATCGGCGGCGCGCCAAAGACGTAGTTGGGGTTGGCTTGGAAGACCATCTGCTCGCCACGACGCCACTCCACCAGCGTATAGGGGCCGCTGAAGACGGTGGGATCCTGATTTTCCTCGGCAAACTCAATCGTGCCCTCAGCTTCGAAGATCGGGCCGTAGATGTGCTTGGGCAGGATGGTCGAGAGGCCGGGCGAACCCGCGATGTCTTCGGGGAACGGCTTGGGCGCGTTGAACTCGAGGCGGAAGGTCGTCTCGTCGATCAGTTCGACCGCGGTGATCGAATCGCGCAGCACGCCGCCTTGCAGCATGTTGTTAGCCGGGTTGGTGACCATCTCGTAGGTGAAGACGATGTCTTCAGCGGTCAGCGGGGTGCCATCGCTCCACAGCAGGCCGGGCTTGAGCTTGATGGTGTAGCTCATGAAGTCCTCGGCAATGCCACCGTTCTCCACCGTGGGCAGCTCTGCCGCCAGCACGAGCTGCGGCTCAAGCGTGTCGGTGAAGTCCCAGAGGCTGGCCTGCACGAGGTCAACGGCCCACTGCGCGAAGGCCATGCTGGAGTAGAACCCGTTCATCGAGTCCGGTTCTTGTGCGAACCCGACAGTGAGCGTCGAGCCGCCCTGCGCCTGCGCCGGCGTAAAGGCCAGCGCCAAAGTGCTGCCTACCAGCGCTGCCGCCGTAAGCAATTTGCGAAGCTTCAACATGCAATTCTCTCCTAAAAGTTTTATCGAATCGCCATAAGCTGCCTCAGCCGCCACTCAGGCCGATAAAGAAGCCCGTATAGTGACTGATTGCGCGCTTATTGTAACGTTAAAAACTCATCAAAGGCAAATCAAGACAGAACTTTCGAAAAAACAGCCAATTTCTGGCATCCCCCGTTGGTGACTGCTCACAAAGAGGCTAACGGTAGCGCTCAATGGTGGCGGCGGCAAGGCGCTGCGCCAGCCAGTTGTTGTAGGTCGCCTCCATCACCACGGCCATGCGGTCGGCTTCAATGGGGCGCGTCTCAAGCGCGACGAGCTGCACGATGTGGAAGCCCACACGTGAGCGAATAGGCCCCGCGATAGAACCCGGCTCTAAGCTGAAGATGACTTCGGCAAGGCGTGGGTCGATCAGTTCTTGCGCGGTGAACCAACCGAGGCTGCCGCCGTCCTCGCGCGTGGCGTTGTCGATGCTGTAGGCCTGCACCAGCGCGTCGAAGTCTGCGCCCTGCTGCAATTGGCTGAGCAGCGCGGCGGCCTCGGCCTCCGTCCCGACAAGGATATGGCGGGCGTTAGCCTGCGGCACGTCACCATACAGCGGCGCGAAGATCAGCTCGCGCACGCGCGCGCTGGTGATCTGCTCCAACATCGCGTTGACCATCTCCGGCTCGCTTAGGTTGTTCAGCTCAAGGTAGGTTTGCCATTCGGCCTCGGTGGCGAGCGTGCCCTTGAGCGCTTGCACCTCGGCGCGTGCCTCTTCGAGCGTGGCGGCAACGCCCTGCTCACGGGCGGCCTGCCGCACCAGCTCACGCTCGATCAAGCCGTCCAGCACTTGTGCGGCCAGCGCGGTCGGGTCGGCCACGGGGTCAGCGCTGCGGCGGGCCAGTTCAAGGTCGTAGGTCAGCTTGGAGATGCCGACGCCGTTCACACGGGCGACAAGGCCTGTGTTATCCGGCGGTTGGGTGCTGATGCTGATGACTGTGGCCTCGCTGACGGCTTCGGCGGTGACGTTGGGGGTTGGGGCGCTGCTGCACGCGCTCAGCATCCAGCCGCTGAGCAGGGCAATCAAGACAAGACGAATCACAGGCGCACTCGTTCGAAGGTTAGGTTGTTCTGAACGGGCATTATGCCCCCAAAGCGCGCCGAGGGCAAATGCCGTCGCTCACATGCTAGGCGCTCTGTGTGATACGGCAATATTGTTAATCATCAATGTCATATTCGTTGGTCTGGTACTTGTTCCATATGGCTGTCATCGGCATAATCAGCGACAGCTTATGGTGAAAGAGTTGGGGCATCTTGCTATGCCGCTTGTGAGAATTCTGCGCTACCTGTTCTCGAATGCCCCTACAGGCGGCACGATACGCCAAGAGCGGCAGCGTTACCTCAGCGTGCTGCTGGCGGTGATCAGCGCTATCGCGCTCATCAGCAGCCTGTATACGCTGTGGGTTGGCACGTTTCCTCAGCTTACGGTGCCGGTTCTGCTGCCGATGAGCGTGCTCGGCTTTGTGGCGGTTGCTCTGCTCAACCGTGGGCCGCAGGCGGCGCTCATCGGGGAGGCGCTGGGGGGCTTTGCGGTGCTGGTCGCTGCGATGGGTGTGGCGCTCCTCGGCCCGTATCCACCGCACATCCTTGCTTCAACCTTCCCGGCGTTTTACGTCAGCTTGTATTTGCGCCCCAAGCTCACGGCTGCTGTCAGCGTGCTTGCTGTGTTGATCACGTTGATGGGCGTGAATCGCGTGGTGGAGCAGCGCGCGCAAGAGGGGCCTGCTGTCTTTGCGCTGGCCGTCAGCCTGTGCGCCACGGTCATCCTCATCACGCACCTGCTGCGGAAGTCGCACGATTCGCTGCAAGCGCAGAACGAACGGCTGCGCGCCAGCGAAGCGCGCTTTCGCGCCGTGCTGGATGCAGGCGCAGACGCGCTGTTCCTCGTGGAGCCAATCTACGATCCCACCACTCGACAGCTCGCGGATGCACGCTTTCTGGACGTGAACCAACGAGCCGAGGCGATGCTGGGCAGGCCGCGAGAGCAGGTGGTGGGCAGAACCGCGCTGATGATCCAGCCGCAGTTCGCGCAGCATCGTCTCTTTCAGCAGCTTCAGCAGATGCCGCCAGACGCTGCCGACTACGCTGTCGATTACACCTCGCCCAACGGCCGCATCTTTGCGATTCGCATCCAGCGCGTGGAGTCGATGCTGGTGGTGGCGCTGCGCGATGTGACGGAAACGCGCCAAAATGAGCAGATTCAGCAGGAACTACAGCGCTTGACGATCCAGCTCGAGAAGGAACGCGAGATGAACGGCCTGCGCTCTACGCTGATGTCCACCATCAGCCACGAGTTCCGTACCCCGCTCACGGTCATCATGAACAACGCCGAAATCCTCGACCGTTACTACCAGCGCCTGACAGACAAACAGCGCGAGGAGCGCGTGCTGGGCATCAAAGACCACGTCGTGCAGATGCGCACTATGTTAGAGAACATCTCGTTTGTCATCCGCGGCATGAGCGACCGCCTGCCCTTCAACCCAGAAGAAGCCGACTTAGGTTTTTATATGCGCTCGCTGTTTGATCAAGTGAGCGAATCCGCTAGCGAAACGCATGACCTGACGTATGAGACCTGCGGCGACCTCAAGCGTACAACGGTTGACCTCACGCTGCTGCACCAAGTGGTGACGAACCTGCTGACGAACAGCCTTAAGTTCACGCCCAAAGGGGGCAAGGTAACGCTGTCCATCAAAGGCGATGAGGATACCCTCACGATCACTGTAACTGACAGCGGCATCGGCATCCCCCCCGCCGACCTGCCGCACATCTTTGAGCCGTTCCACCGCGGCGAGAACATCAGCGAGGTGCGGGGGACGGGCTTAGGGCTGTCCATCGTCCGTGAGTGTGTGCTGCGACATGGCGGCACGATAGAAGTTGACAGCAAGGTTGGGGTGGGGACGACGTTCACGGTGCGCTTGCCGCGCCACAGCCCAGTCGCCAAGCCTGCCTAGTTCCCCACGCCTTGCATACCCCTCAAAAGCGAGGGGCTGCCCTCACTGCGAACTGTGGTTTAATAGCAGTAGTTAGACTGACATCACATAGGGGAAAGTGAGCAGCATGATGATGAATCTTGCCCGCAGCGTGGTTTTGATCTTGATCTTGAGCGTGATCGCGGCCTGCACGCCCAACACCAGCCAGACTGTTAACGATCCAGTCGCTGCCCAGCAGTTGATGCCCAACATCGTCGGCTACACGGCCAACGAAGTGACGGATGTCGTCGCCGCGCTCTCGACTGCCGCGTCGGCCGCGTCGCTCGCGGGGGGCAATCTGCCCGTGGCCGGTGCGCTCAACCGTGCGGAAACGCTGCTGCGCTGCTTGCAAGAGCGCGGGGCCGTCAGCGGGCGCAGCTACCTCCAGCAGAATATCACCAACATCGTGCCTGAGGCGGGCGTGGTCGTCATCATCAACAATGACCGCGTCGCCGAGAACTTCCTCGCGTGTTTGGCGGCTGCCCCGCGCCCGATGACCGCTCAAACCGTGACGATTGAGCCATGCGCCGAGGCGGGCAGCTTCACCTTCCAGAACAACAACTTCAGCTTTGTCTACGTGGGCGTGGGCAACGAGCTGTGCGGCTATTTCTCAACACATTTCAACAACCTGCGCGGCAGCCGCCGCTGACCACCCTGCTATACGGCTAGGTGTTACCCACACCGTGCCAAGCTGACGTCAAACGCCGGACGCTCAAGCATCCGGCTGCTGCGCGCCCCCTGAAGGGGGCATTAGCCCCCGCGCGCTAGCTAGCGGCTTTAGCCTCTGGCACATCTGCCCTCTGTGTCAACATGGCGCGCCGTGCTTGAGATGCGGGTAATGCACAGGGGCAGCCTGCGGGTCGCCCCGCTGTCTGATCCCCTTACCCTACTACCGTGACCGACTGGCTATTGTCGACAAGCGGCCAATCGGTTGATAATGCGGTCGAGTCATCTTTCAAAGAAATCGAGCGTGGTATGCTGGCCCTGCCGTGGGAAAAACTCGCCCCTGTGATTGTGTCGATCCTGATTATCATTGCCGTGGCGCTGCTGAGAGAGAAATCCCCCGCCTTCAGCGCCATCGCCGCCACCATGCCCATCAACATCCCGCTGGGGATGTTCATCGTCTACGCCAGCGCGGGTGACCGAACCGAGACGATGCAGAACTTCACCCACAACGTGTTCATCAACATGTGGCCGACGATGGTCTTTGCGCTGGTGGTGTTGATCGTGACGCGCTGGGGGTGGGGCCTCGTTCCGAGCATCGCTGCCGGGTATGTGGGCTGGGGGGTATCGTTTCTGATTTTGTCGTACTTTCGCGGCGGCTTGGGCAACTAACCTTAACAGCTTCTTCACGGTCGCACAACAATTGCGGATTACCGTCTATCCACGTTCCCTTGTTGCAAAAGGAGAGTGCTGTGACCGAGAAAAAGCCCAGCGGCATCGTGATTCGCTTCCTTTTGAACCTTCCTACTGAAGACCCCACTTATCTTGACCTGCCGTTTGAGAACCTTAAGCAGGCCAAGCGTGCCATCAACGACGTGTCCAGCGCGAACGGGGCGCTTATCATGCTGACGACGCGCCACGAAGTGCCCGTGCTGCTGCGCACGTCGGAGGTGGTCGCGGCGCACCCGCTCGATGAGGCGGCTGCGTCGGAGGAGTAGACATTGCAAATCAAATAACATCTTTAAGATTTCTTTACAAAATACGCCACTAATATTAAACTTCGTGTTTGTCGCAGGATAAGCATAAATACGAAGGTTTTCTATGGCATCGAACCTCCCGTCAAAACCATCGACGGCACGGCGAACGCGCAAAACCGCTGCGCAGCCCGCGTCAGAAGCAGCGAACACCCCTACCCCTGAGAGCGAAGCTCCATCAGCGGTCACCGTGAACGAAGCGACCCCACCCAGCGCGGAAGCCGCCCCTGCCGAGCTGCCCGCCCCCGCTGAGCCAGAGGGCATCAGCAAAACCGCCAAGCTGGCCGCCAGCAAGGATGAGCTGCGCGCAGCGAAAGCCGCGCGCAAAGACGCAGAACGCGCCCTCAAAGAGGCCAAGAAGGCCGCTAAGAAGGCGCGTAAGCTGGTAGAAACGCTGCAAAAGCGGCTTCAGCGCGCCAAGGGCGCTTGAGGCTTACTGCTCAAGCGCGTCTAGCAGGTTCTGGCGTGCTTGGTTGAGCGCGGCATCGCTGGCTGGGAAGTAGCCAACGTCGAGCACTTCCTCGTTGACGTGCGTCAAGTAGTAGATGAGGAAGGCGGCGACTTGGGGCTTCTCGGCCAGCACGCTGGGCGCAGTGTAGACGAACAACGGACGCGCCAGCTTATATGTGCCGTCCTCCGCGCTGATTTCGTTGGGCGTCACCCCGTTGATCGCAATCGCGCGCAGGAATTCCCGATTTTCCAAGTAGTACGCAAACCCAAAGAAGCCGACTGCGAACGGGCTGGACTCCACGCCGCGCACCAGCACGTTGTCGTCCTCGCTGAGCTGCAGGTTGGCCGCGGCGAGCAGGGGCGCTTCGTCGTTGCCCAGCACCACCTCGACGAAGAAATCGAATGTGCCGCTTTCTGTGCCCGGGGTGAAGCGCAGGATCGGCTCATCAGGGAACTCGGGGCGCACATCCTGCCACGTCTGGGCTGTGCTGAAGGCCAGCGCCAGCTCCTCCAGCGTTAGATCCTCTACAAAGTCGTTCTGCTGGCTGACGACGACGACCAGCGCGTCCGTCCCCACGCGCAGCTCAACTGGCTCGCGGCCGATCACAAGGCAGTTGTCGATCTCACGCTGGCGGATCGGGCGGCTCGCGTTGGCGATGTCGGTATCACCCGCCACGCAGAAGCGCTCGAACCCAGCGCCCGTGCCAATGCTCTCCTCGCTGATCGTGTCGGTGTAGCCGTCGGCTTCAAATCGCTGGATGATGCGCTCGGTGAGGGGGAAGACAGTGCTGCTGCCCGCGATGCTGATGTTGCCGCGCACGCTGATCGGATCCACCTCGGGCAGTTCCACCAGCACGATAGGGGCTTCAGCAGTCATCTCTGGTGTGGCTTCGGGCGTGGCTTCTTGCGCCAGCAGGGCGGTACAGCTCATGACGATCACCAAAATGACAGTAAGGCGTATCATGCTTCTCTCCTTAAGCTTCGACGAAACCGTCACCAGTAACTGTAGTGAGCCAGCTTTAATAATTTACACAGAGATTGTTAAATCTTGAGCGAATTGAACATTTGTGCTAATCTTATTTAAACGGTTTTGCGGTATGATTGCAGCGTAATCACCTGCCAGCGAGAAGGATGACCCCCCATGCGTGGGTGCATTGGCGTTCTGGCGCATCCGCGCCGCCCACAGACTGCGCCCGTCGCGCAATCCATCGCGGAGACGCTCACCGCCCGCGGGCTGGAGACGTGGGTCTACACCCAGTGGGACGACGCCGATGTGACCGACCAAGCCCAGTGTGCCGATATGGTGGTGGCCATCGGCGGCGACGGCGCGATGCTGCGCGCGGCGCGGGTGTGCGCCCCGTTTCGCGTCCCGGTTTTAGGGATCAACATGGGGCGGCTGGGCTTTTTGACGGAAGTCGACGACATCAGCGCGGTGAACGCGGCAATTGACCGTGTGCTGGCGGGCGAGCACTGGATCGAACATCGCATGATGATCACGGTGCGCGTGCGCCGCGACGGCCAGACGTTTCTCAGCGCCGACGCGCTCAACGATGTCGTCATCAGCGCCAACACCGTCGGCAGCATGATCCAGATGGACACCTACATCGACAGCCATTGGGCGACGACCTACAACAGCGACGCGCTCATCATCGCTACGCCGACTGGCTCCACGGCTTACGCGCTGGCGGCGGGCGGCCCCATCCTGCCGCCGGATCTGAAGAACATTTTGATCGTGCCGGCTGCGCCTCATCTGAGCATGGATCGCCCGATTGTGCTGTCGGAAGGCTCGCGCGTTGACCTCAAAGCGAACGAGGACAACCGCAACCCGATTGTGTTGTTTGCGGATGGCAACCCACTTGGCAGCGTCCAGTCTGATGATCAGATCACGGTGCTGGCCAGCGAGCACAGCGCCCTGTTCGTCCGCCTGCGCCCGCGCAACTACTTCTACCGCTCCCTGCTGGATCGCTTGGAGCCGCGCATCACGCGCAAGCACGAGGGGACGCTTGATGACCACAGCCTGTAGAGAGGATACCGCATCATGACCGCGGATGAGATTGTCTACTGCCCCAAACACCCTGACCGTGAGGGGACGCTGCGCTGCATTCGCTGTGCGCGCCCGATGTGCGCCCTATGCGCCAAGCCATCGTCCACCGGCTACATCTGCCCAGAGTGCATCCGCCAGCACGAAGACCGTTTCTTCGCCACCGAGAAGTACGACTACCCGATCACGTTTGGGGTGTGCTTGGCTGGGAACCTGATCGCCTGCACGCTGATGCTGTTTCTGAACATCTGGTGGATCGGCATCTTCATCGGCGGGGCGGTGGGGGGCGCTGCGGCCAGCGCCGCGCGGCGCATGACCCCCGGGCGCGTCGGCCGCTACTCGGCGCAGGTGGCCGTCGGTGGGGCAGTGGCGGGGGCGCTGCTGGCCCCTGTGGTGTTCTTCTTGCTGCGTTTTGGCGTGCTGACCTTCAACCTCGGCCTGTTCTTGAACGCCTTCGGCCTCACGCTGATCATCTGCACGCTGGGCTTTGCCGTGGCCGCCTACACCACCTATCAACGGCGCATCTAAACTTTTGGGGACTGAGCGAGTGAGCTTATGCTGGAAGAACTGCGGATTCAGAACTTTGCCATCATCGACCGCCTTGAACTGACCTTCGACAAGGGGTTCAACGTCATCACCGGTGAGACGGGCGCGGGCAAGTCGATCATCATCGACGCGGTGGAGCTGCTCATCGGTGGCAAGGCAGACGCAGGCATGGTGCGCAGCGGGGCCGAGCGCGCGGTGATCGAGGGGGTGTTCGCGCTGGATGCCCACACCGAGGCGCGCATTGTGCCGATCTTGGAGCGCGAAGGCCTGCTGCCCGACGAAGGCGACCCGCGTTGGCTGACGCTTTACCGGGAAGTGCGCAGCAGCGGGCGCAGCGCCGCGCGCGTCAACGGCGTGAGCGTCAACCAAGATCTGCTGCGCGAGATCGGCGAGGAACTGGTCGACATCCACGGCCAGAGCAGCCACATGAGCCTGTTCCGCCCCAAAGTGCACGTTGACTTGCTCGACCGCTACGCCAACCTGCTGGAGGTGCGGGCGGCGCTGGCGGAGGTCGTCAAGACGCTCGAGGGCATCCGCAGCCAGATGCGCGCGTTGACCGACGACCGCGACGCGCTCGAACGGCGCGCCGAACGCCTGCGCTACGCCGTGGAGGAGATCAGCGCTGCCGCGCTCAAGGATGGCGAGGAGCAGGAGCTGCTCGCCGAGCGGCATCGGTTGGCCAACAGCGAGCAGCTCGCGCGGCTGGCCAGCGAGGCCCACGCGCTGCTCTCCGGCGGCGATGAGGACGACCGCAGCAAGCCCGCCGTTGACCTTCTGATGCAGGTCGCCACCCTACTGGGCAAGCTGGCGCGGATCGACCCCCGCTTGAACGAGGAGGCGGCGCTGGCCGAGGAGCTGAGCGCCAACGCCCAAGAGCTGGCGCTGACGATTGCCAGCTACGCCGACGAGATTGAGTTCAACCCCAGCCGCCTCGACCAGATCGAGGAGCGCATCGAACTCATCAAGACGCTCAAGCGCCGCTATCAGAAGGACAGCATCGCCGCCCTCAACGCCTATCTGACGCAGGCCGAGGAGGAACTGAACGCCATCGAAAACAGCGACGAACGACTAGAGCAGCTCCGCGCGCAGGAGGAGAAGACGCTGCGCCACATCGGCGAATTGGCCGAGCGCATCAGCACCCAGCGCGAGGCGGCAGGCAAGCAGTTGAGCAAGCGCATCGTGCAGGAGCTGAAAGACCTGCGCATGGAGCGCACCCGCTTCGAGGTGGCGATGACGCGCACGCTTGACCCCGCGGGCTGCTACGGCAAAGACGGGCAGCGCTACGCCTTCGACGCGACTGGCCTTGAGCGCGTTGAGTTTATGATGAGCGCTAACCCGGGCGAGCCGCTGCGGCCGTTGGCGAAGGTCGCCAGCGGCGGCGAGGCCGCGCGCATCATGCTGGCGCTGAAGCGCGTCCTCACCCAAGCCGACAGCACGCCCATCCTCATCTTCGACGAGATCGATCAAGGCATCGGCGGGCGCATCGGCTCGGTCGTCGGGGAGAAGCTTTGGTCGCTCACGCAGGGGCATCAGGTCATGTGTGTGACGCACCTGCCGCAGCTTGCCAGCTACAGCGACCGGCACTACCGCGTGCAGAAGCTCGTCACAGGCGACCGCACCGCCACCCAGATCATCTCGTTGGAGGCCGAGCCGCAAAAGGTTGAAGAGCTGGCGCAGATGCTGGGGGCGTTCGGCGCAGCAGGCCACGAGAGCGCCCGCGAGCTGCTCCACGAGGCGCACACCCGCAAGCAGGCGCTGGCCGCTGGCAAAGGATGACGCTTCACCCTCTGCGCAGCCCCCTCGGCTGGCTGCATCCGCTGGGCTTGATCTATGACGGTTCACAGGCGCAGGTGTGGGCGGTGGCGCGCGATGACGGGGCGCAGGCCGCCTTGAAGCGTCAACCGCGTGCCCGCGTCAGCCGCGCCGCCCTTGAATTGCACGCGCGCCTTGCTCACCCGGCCATCGTGCCGCTGCTGGCGCATTGGACGGACGACGACCACGCCTGCTGCCTGATGCCGCTTTACGCGGCCAACGCGCATCAACAGCCCCCCTCGCCAGACCGTGCCGCTGCGTGGTTGGCACAGCTGACCGAGGCGCTGCTGGCGCTGCACGCGGCAGGCTGGGCGCACTGTGACGTGTGGCCGGGCAACGTGCTGATTGACGCGGACGGCCAGCCCGCTCTCGCCGACTTTGACCGCGCGACGCCCTTCGGCCAGCGCGCAGGGGCCGCTTCCCCGCTGTATGCTTCGCCGGAGCGCTTGCTCATGAACGCGCCGGTGAAGGAGGCCTGTGATGTGTATTCGCTGGGGATTATCTTCCACCAATGGCTGGCAGGGCAGCACCCCTACGCTCATCTGCCTGCCCCGCGAGCGATCCGTCACGTGGTTGAGGCTGCCCTGCCGCCCGTCGACCCGCGCTATGACGACCTCATCGCCGCGATGACGCACAAATCCACCTGCGAACGCCCCACCCTGCGTGAGGTGCTGTCAAGGCTCAAAAACTGACGGGCTGCGCTGCGTTTATGAGTTATTACGAAGTAACGAACAGAACTGCGTTGATCCTGTGATATGCTTCTCTACTGGTTGAAAGTGAAAACAGTGAAAAAGCAGCGTCGTCTCATTGACCTCTGTTCACTTTTCCACTTTTCACTTTCAACTTGTTTACTTAGAACAACAAAGGAGTCTCCCATGCTGCACGTGAGAGATGTGAAACGCCTGTACGCGCTGGAAGCGCCGGTCTTGTCGCTGTACCTCAACGTTGACCCGGGCTACCTGCAAAATCAAGCTTCCACCCCCGCGTGGCGCATCTGGTTCCGCAATGAGCTGCGCCGCCTTGAGGGAGAAATCGGCGATCGTGACGCGCTGCGCGTCTGGCAGCCGATCCGCCAGCGGGTAGAAACGTTCATCGACGGCTACAAGCCGGAGTCGAAGGGGCTGGTGATCTTCGCCCACAACGGCGGCCTTGAGACGCTCCACCTGCCGCTGCCTGTCGAGAACATGGGCGGGTATGGTCAGCCGCTGGTGACGCCGCTGTTCTGGAAGTTGGACGAGTTTGAACGCTACCTCATCGTGCTGGCCGACCAGCAGGAAGCGCGCTTCATGACGGCCTACCTCGGCACGGTGGACGATCAAGAGCGCATGGAGATTGAACTCGACGAGTACGACTTTGGCCAGAAGACGATCAACCCGGCCACGTCCTACGGCAAGGAACTGAACCAAGGCAGCAACCGCGAAGCCTTCAACGACATGGTGGGCGAGCATCGCAGCCGCTTTCTGCGCGCGGTGGTCGATCACATCGGGGAGCTGCGCGAGGCCTACCAGACCGAGCGCATTATCCTCGGCGGCGCGGAGGAAACAGCCCACGCCATCCGCCGCCTGATGAGCGACCGCCTCTCGCAAGAGGTGGTGGCGCTGCTGCCGATCCCGATCAAGACCCCAGCGCACGAGGTGCTGACGCGCATCCAGAGCGCCGCGCACGACTACGAGCGCCAATTTGAGGACGGCTTGATCGAGGACGTGATCAACATGGCTAAATCTGGCGGGCGAGCGGCGCTGGGCCGCGACGACGTGCTAAAGGCGGTTGAAGAACAGCGTGTCGAGCTGCTCATCGCGCCGTGGCCGCTCAAGGATGAGTACCTGCTGCACATGCTGCCGGAGAAGATGATCCACACCAGCGCCACGCTGGAACTCGTCCACGGGGACGCGGCCGAGCGCCTTAACGCTGAGGGCGGCCTTGCGGCGCGGCTCTATTACGCGCTGTAGGTAGTGAACAGGGGACGGGGGACAGGGCAGTCCCTGTCCCCTGCTGGTCGTTGATGGGTTCACATCCGCGGCAGCGTTTTGGGCTGGGGGATGGACTTGAGGATCTCGGCGATGGTCTCGGCGGTGCGTTTGGTGTAGAGCCACACCATGCCGGCCTTGACGTCGCTCTTGCAGATCACCGCCAGCGAGACGGTGTGCGTCTCGCCGAATTCGACGATGTAGACGCCGTTGTTATCCCCCTCAAAGTAGGTGGAGTGGAATTTGGCTTCGTCGAGCAGGTTGGCGAGCGACTGCTGGGCGGCGTGGTCAATCGAGAGCGCCGAGGTCAGGATTTGCAGGTCGTAATCGTCGAGCGTGCCTGCTGCGCCGACCATGTTGCCTTCATGGTCAATCAAGCCGACGAAGACCGCCCGCACATGCTGGAGCAGGCGCGTCAGCTCGAGGTTGATCTTGGTGAAGTGTTGTCGCCCCAGCACGAGGGCCGCTGGGCGGGTGCGCGGGTCGAGGCGTTTGGCGCGGTCACGCGCGGCAGGTGGCTTTTTGGGGAGTGACGGTTCTTCGACGCGCTGGCTGAGCGCCCGTTTGATCTCCAGTTGGCGCTCGACCTGCATCAAGAAGAAGGACATGTTGAGCGGCTTGTAGAGATAATCAACCGCACCCAAACGGAACACGGCCACGGCGCTCTTGGCGCTTAGGTCGTCGTCGATGATGATGACGCGCGCCCCCGGGCGCAGCCCGCCCACCACCGCCAGCAAATCCATCCCGCTGAGGTCGGGCAGCTCGGCCTCGGTGATGATTAAGTCGAAGTCAGCTAGCAAAATCTCGGAAAGAGCGTCTTCAAAGGTGGTGGCCTGCACGGTCACATAGCCGCCGGCCTGCTCCAGTGTTTCTACGAGGCGTTCGCGCAAGCTTTCATCTTTGGCGACAACGAGAATACGCTCTTTTCGGCTGACCATCTGGCTTATGGCTCCACTCGTTGCATAATGCGTGCGAAAAGCGGTTGAACGTCTAGCACTTGCAGCAGGTCATCCTCGTGCTGCACCATCGCGCGGACGAAGCGGTTTTCAGGCACAGGCTGGAAGGCCGTTGACGGCACATACTTTACCACATCAACCGCATCCACCACCAAACCGGCGCGTTGGCCGGGCTTTTCTACGACAATGAAATAGGTTGAAGCGTCGACGGGCGCTGCCTCGCCGTAGAACACCAAGCGCAAATCCAGCAGGGGGAGCATCTCACCATGTCGGTTGACAACCCCCAGCACGCCCGGCGCGGCATCTGGCAGCGGCACTATTTCGACCATGGCCGCCACTTCGACCACATCGGCGATCATCAGCGCATAACGACGCTGGCGCACCTCAAACGCCAAGATAGGCACTCGTTCGCTCATTACCGATTATCATCCAACCACATCACCATCAAGATCGTTGTTTGCGGCTCGTTCAGCAGCATGATCTCATCCACGAGGTCGCCCATTTTGGACTTGAGCGCCACCAGCACGTTGTTCGCGCTCACCGTGGCCAGCCACGGCGTCTCCGCGGAGATTTGCAGCCCCGTCTGTGCCCCCTTGATCACCCCGTTGAGGTGCAGGGTATGGGCTTCGCCCGTTTTCAACACCAGCTCGGCGAGGGTGGCGGCGGCGCTGGCGAGCTGGGCGCGGTGCGCAGGGGAAAAGCCCAGCAGCCCCGCCGCGCGCCGCGCGGTATCGCGCACGATCATGATGTCCATCGCGTCCTCCACTTGCACTTGCAGCACGGGCGGGCGCATCTTATACGGACTACTTACTTCGGCCATGTTATTCCAGTATGCCTAGTTCCTGTAACGTTTCGATCAGATGCTCCGAAGCAAAGATATCCTTCGGGATGTAGTCATCCGCGCCTTCGCGCAAGCCAGACATCGTGCTTTTGGGGTCGGCCTTTTCGGTCAGCATAATGATCGGGATGTTCTGGGTAGAGGGGTTGCGCTTGAGGCGGCGGCACACTTGAAAGCCGTCCATGCTGGGCAGTTTGACGTCCAGCACCACCAAAGCGGGCGGGTTCTCGATTGCCTCACGAATGCCGTCTGGCCCATCATAGACCACTCGAACGCGCAGCCCAACGCTCTCCAGCGTCTCTTTGATCTGCGCGGCCTGCGTTTTACTATCCTCAACTAACAAGACTTCAAGTGCCATGCCTTATCCTCTCGCGCGGTAGCCACGCATTCTCTTCATTATAACAGCTTTAGCAATTCCATTGGCAGATGACTTAGGTCAAACACGCGCTCCACTGCGCCGCGCTGAAGTGCTGCGTGTGGCATGCCATAGACCGTGCTGCTGGTCTCGTTCTGCGCCAGCGTGTAGGCCCCGGCCTGCCGCAGGCGCATTAGCCCTTCCGCGCCGTCGTCGCCCATGCCGGTGAGGATCACACCTGCGGCGCTCGCGCCACAGGCCTTCGCCACGCTCTCGAAGAGCACGTCAATGCTGGGGACGAAGCGATGCACCCCAGTAGCAGGCTCTAAATGGGTGAGCAGGCGGTTTCCCTGCCGCTTGAGCATGAGGTGCGCTCCACCGGGCGCAAGGTAGACGCTGCCGCTGCGCAGCTCTAGGCCGTGGTAGGCCATCTGCACTTGCAGCGGGCTGCTGGCGCGCAGCCAGCGCGCCAAGCCGCCGAGGAACTCGTCCGGCATGTGCTGCACGATGACAATCGGCAGGCGGTAGTCCTCTGGCAGCGCGGAGAGCGTGCGTTGGAGCGCGCTGGGGCCGCCGGTGCTGGCCCCCATGACGACGACTTCAGGGCGAGGGCGGCCCGGCTGTGGGCGCGGGGTGGACGGCTCGCGGTCGATGCGCACGCCGCCATAGTCGCGCCGCGCGATCACCTTGACGCCGCTCATCGCCTTGAGCGTCTGCAAGAGCTGCTGGCGGCGCTGCGGGAACTCAGGCTTGGAGCGCTCCGGCAGCTTGGGCAAGACGGCCAGCGCCCCGCTTTCGAGCGCGTCCAGCGAGTGCTTGACCTCATCGCCGATGACGCCGCTCACGATCACAACCGGTGTGGGGCACGTTGACATGATCTGGCGCGTGGCCTCCAGCCCGTCCACCAGCGGCATTTGGATATCCATTGTGACGACATCCGGGCGCAGCTGCTGCACCAGCGCGAACGCCTCTGCGCCATCGCGTGCTTCGCCCACCACACGGAAACCGTTGTCCGTGCTGATGACCGTCTTAAGGTACTGCCGCACGGTCGGGCTATCTTCTGCGATTAGGACGCGAATTTCATCAGGCATAGGCGCCACACGACACCAAGTGAGTACCTACAATGGTAACAAATTTCAAAGATTTCGTCACTGGCCTATCATTAAGGGGAGTGTCTAAACCTAAACAGATGGTGAAGCCTCACCCCTAAATCCCCTCTCCCGCAGAGAGGGGACTTTTGCCCCCTTCTCCCGTGGGAGAAGGGGGTTGGGGGATGAGGCCTTGTAGCACCAACCGAACAAGACGAGATGACGCATCACCGCGACCTTAGACACTCTCTCATTTATTCATTAAGGGGAGTGTCTAAATGCTGGTGATGGCCCTGCCCCCTGCACCTCACCCCTTGTGCTAGGCGTTGAACGCCGGACGCTCAAGCATCCGGCTGCCACACGCCCCCTGAAGGGGGCTTCAGCCCCCGCGTCTTAGCCAGAGGCTTGAGCCTCTGGCGCACGGCCACCCTCTGCTGCGGCTTAGACACACCCCTTGTGCTAGGTTGAACGCCGGACGCTCAAGCATCCGGCTGCCGGGTGAGGCCGCGTGTGCAACCCGCAGCGCACATTTCACGTATCATTTTTAAGCCAGTGTACATAAACCTGTGCTAGACTACGTGGTAAAAATAATGGAACTAAAGCTATGGGCGACGAAATCACCGTATGGAAAGTGCTTTCAACGATTGGTCAGGGCATCGGCAAGACGGTCGAGGTCATCGGCCAAGGCGTGAATGCCACGGTGCAAGGTGTCCAAAGTGCTAATGCCGCAGTGAGGGATTCCGTGCCAATTACCGAGATTACGATGGTGTTCAACACCACCGACCAAACGATCCGCTTCATCAACAAGGAGACCGCCCGCGACACGCGCGACATCCTCGGGCAATCGGCCGTCAGCCTCAAGACCGACCAAACCGCAGGCGCATGGATCCCGTGGTATGACCCGCCGCGCTTCGACGGCTTCGCCAACCGCCACCTTCAGATCGTCGTGAACGACGTGCCCGTGCTGTATATCTGGCAGCGCGGCGACTTTGTCTACTGGTGCAACAAGCTCGACAGCGAAGGCCGCCCTGCCAAAGCCTACAAGATGTCCGGCATTACCTACGTCGGTGGGCAGCGGATGTTGGTCGTCCGCAACGACCCTGAGACGGGCTACAGCGCGTTCCTCTCCAACACGGTAGGCGCGAGCTAATGCCAACGCTGGAAGCCAGCGGCCAGCGCGTCAACGTCAGCCTCAACCCCCTGACGGACGGCCAATGGCGCTGCCAAGTGGGCGATGAGACGCTGACATTGGAGGTGATCCCGCTGGGGGCTGGACGCTGGCTGCTGCGGCATGACGGCCAGCAGCACCTTATCTACACCGCCGCGCAAGAGCGCGCCATCCACCTATGGCAAAACGGCCAACAGCTTCGTATCATCCACGCTGAAGAACGCGCGCGGCGACGCGCCAGCGCGGGCGCAGGCGACCTCAGCGCGCAGATGCCCGGCCAAGTGATGGACGTGCGCGTGACGGTTGGGCAAACAGTGGCGGCCGGGGCGGTGCTGATGGTGTTAGAAGCGATGAAGATGGAAATCCGCGTGACGGCCCCCACCGATGGGATCGTCAGCGCGCTGCACGTGGCCGCCGGGCAGATCGTCCAGCGCGGCCAGCGTTTGATTGACCTTCAGCCGGTGGACGCGCCATCCGGCTGAACACACGAGAGGGAAGCAAGCATGTCGCTGGAAGGCAAAGTAGCGCTGATTACCGGGGCCAGCTCTGGGATTGGGCAGGCGGCAGCGGTGGCGCTGGCGCAGATGGGCGCACGGCTCGTGCTGGCCGATATCGACGGCGATGGCGGCGCGCGCACCGTTCACAAGGTGCATGACGTGGGCGGCGAGGCGACTTACATCACCTGCGACGTGACGCAGCCGCGCGAAGTCGATGCGGCGGTGCAGCGCGCGCTGAGCGCCTATGGCGGGCTGCACCATGCCGTCAACAGCGCGGGGATCAGCGGCGGCGGCATGCAGAAGCCTTTGCTAGAGTGGGACAACGACGAGTTCGACCGCATCATGGAGGTCAACGTGCGCGGGGTGTGGCTGTGCATGAAGGCGCAGATCCCGGCCATCCTCAACAGCGGCGGCGGCTCGATTGTCAACTTGGCCTCGGTCGCGGGGTTGATCGGCGCGCCGGGCGGGGCGGCCTACGCTGCCAGCAAGCACGCCGTCATCGGCCTCACGCGCACCGCGGCGCTGGAGTATGGTCGGTTGGGCGTGCGCGTGAACGCGCTTTGCCCCTCGTTTATCGATACGCCGATGGTGAGCGCAGTCGTCGCCCAGAGCGAGAAAATGGCCGAGCGCACGCGCCGCGCCAGCCCGCTGCACCGCCTCGGCACAGCTGAGGAAGTGGCCAGCGCCATTGCTTACTTGTGCAGCGACGGCGCGAGCTTCGTCAATGGGGTGGCTTTCGCGGTAGACGGCGGCCTCACGGCGATGTAGGCAGGCGCAAGGCACGCCTCACCCGTGAGCAAGAAACAGGTGGCAGACCGGCACACGTAAACACGCATACGAGCAGCTTTTTACGATTGAACTGTTATAACCTTGAAGCATTTGTATGAGCACCGACGCGATCTTCCAATCTTATATTCAGATGCGCAGCAACGGGCTTGAAGCCAAAGATGTGCTCAAGACGCTGCGTGCCAGCATCGACACCCTGCCACGCGACGCGCGCGAGGCGCTGGCCCTACAGCTGCGCCACTGGGAGCGTAACCACCTGCTTAACGCCCCCGTGAGCGAGGAATCGACCGTGCCGATTGACGTCAGCCCCGCCACTGTTAACGCGACGTGGATCGCCTGCCCCTCGTGTGGCAAGAAGAATCGCCGCCAAGAGGTGTTCTGCTACAGCTGCGGGCATCTGCTCCAACCGCCTTCCAGCGAGCGCAGCGACACGCGCCAATTCGCCGATGCGACCAGCCAACTGTTCACCGATGATTACTTCGGCGAGGATTCAGTGTTGGTGTTGATCGTGCGCGATACATCGCAGCGCTTCGAGGTGCGCCCACAGCTTCGCTCCTATGAAGTGGTTGTGGGGCGCAGCACAGATGGCGCAAGCATCAGCCCCGACGTGGATTTGTCCTCAGCGCAGGCGTCAGAGATGGGCGTGTCGCGGCTGCACCTCGGCATCCAGTACGACGCCAAGGCCAACGCCTTGCAAGTCAAGGATCTGGGCAGCGCCAACGGCTCTTACCTCAACGGCCAGCGGCTGCACCCGCGCGAGGTGCGCATCCTGCGCAACGGCGACGAGCTGCGCTTGTCGAAGCTGGTGCTGGGGGTTTACTTCCTCCACCCGGGCGAAGCTGTGCCGTAACGAGGCCGCTTGATGACACGCCCGCCATCGCCTATCAACCGCATTTTCAGCCTGCTGCGCGTGGGGCCGCGCGGGTTGGTGCTGCGCTTCGTCGATCAAGGCGGGCGCTTGTGGACGGGCCGCCCCGTCTGGCGCTACAGCCGCATCACGCCGCAGCTCTACGTTGGCGGGCAGCACCGCCCGCGCGGCTGGGGCGCGATGACCGCCGAGGGCATCAGCGCGGTGGTCAACATGCGCGAGGCGCACCTCGACGACGCCAAGAAAGGCATCCAGAGCGCATGCTACCTGCACCTTGCCACGCGCGACAACACCCCGCCCACCCTCGACGACCTGCTGCGCGGCGCGCAGTTCATCGCGGAGCAGGTGGCCAACGGCGGCAAGGTTTACATCCACTGTGGGGTGGGCGTAGGGCGCGCCCCCACGCAGGCCGCCGCCTATCTCATCTACACGGGGATGAGCGCGGCCGACGCGCTGGCGCTCATCCGCCGCGCCCGCCCTTTCATCCACCTCACGTCTGGCCAGCGCCGCCAGTTAGAGGCGTTCGAGGCGCGCTACCGGGGGCGCTCACAGGCCGAGCCGCGCTAGGCCGCGCTCAATCGCCAGCACGCTGTCCAACACGCGCACCCGCCCATCGGCCACATACGCGCGGATGTCGCTCAGGGGGGCGCGGCGCACGGTGATGTCCTCGTTGGGGTCGAGCGCTTGCGCCGCGACGACGTGCGCCCCACGCGCCATGAACAGGTGCACCTCGTTGTTGGCGCGGGTCGGGTTGGGGATGAACGACCCCAGCGGCTCCCAGTCGGGGGCGGCGCAGCCCGTCTCCTCGAGCAGTTCGCGCTGCGCTTCGGCCAGCGGATCAGCATCGCCATCGCACAGGCCCGCCGGCAGCTCCAGCAGCACCTCGCCCCAGCCGTGCTTGTACTGCTCCACCAGCAGCACCTCGTCCCCTGTGGTGAGCGCGAACACAACCACAATCGGGCGCGCTTCCACGACGTAATAATCTGGGACGACGCGGCCATCGGGCAGGCGGGCGGTGTCGCGCCGCAGGCGGAAGTAAGGCGTGTCGAGCAGCAGCTCCGACCGTTCGACGTGCCAGCGCCGGTTGGGGGGTGGTGCGCTCATATCATCAAACTCTCGTTGAAATTTAAGGCAGCCTGTGCTGAATGTGCGATAATCAGGCCAAAGTGTACCATGCAATCACACACGACGGAGGCTAAGGTAAGCGATGTCATGGCTGCTGCACAGTGTGGGCGGGTTCATCTTCGACCGTCCAGCGCAAAAATACTCCAAAGATGCCTTGCTCGCGCGGCTCCAAACCCAGCAGACCAAACTGCTCGAGAAGTTCCGCGCCTGCCCACAAACCCCACGCAACACGGCGGTGTTCACGCATATCATCGGCATTGAGCGTTGGGCGCATACCCGCCTGCGGACGCTGCTGGGGTCGCCGCTGCGCGCTGAGGAGGAGTACGACGACTACCGCCCGTCTAACACGCTGCCCTTTTATGAGCTGCTGACAGCCTTTGAGGAGGCGCGCGATGAGACCATCGCCATCGCCCGCGCCATCCCCGCCAGCGATTATTCCCAGCGCATCCCGCACAACCAATGGGGGCAGCTCACCGTGTCGGGCTGGCTGCATTACCTCGTCACCCATGCGGGGGCGGAAAGCCAAAAGGTGCGCTGATGCGCCTGCTGGAGCAAACGCCGACGCGGCTTACGCTGGGGCAGAATCGTCCGGTGTTGGCGCTGTCTATGGTGGCCATGTTAGGCTTGTCGGTGCTGCTGCTGTTCAACCTGCTGTGGCAGACGGCACAGCGCGGCGAGCTGTTCACGCCTGCGCAGTGGGTGGGGCTGGTGATCTGGGCGGGGCTGGCGCTGGGGTTGATCGCCTTCAGCGCGTGGACGCTCAACGTGGGGCTGCGCGGGACGCGCCTCATCTTCGACCGCGACACCCAAACCGTCACGCTGCGCCGCCCGTTCCGGTTGGGATTGCGCGAGCAGCGCTTTTCGATCTACGCCGTCAGCGGCCTTGAGCTGATCCACAACGCCGAACTCAAGATTTACGCGCTGGTGCTCATCCTGCGCAGCGGCGAGAAGCTGCCGCTGGCCACCGGCAGCCCTTACGCCGAGGAACAGCTGCGCCGCCTTGTGAAGCTTGTACGCGAATTTTTGAATCAACCTTACCGTCCCATTCATGAAAAGATGCCTAGCAGGGAAGGCCAGTCTTCATAAAATCGGCTACAATGGCATCAGCAGTCGTCCACATCCGCCTTTGGAGGAAAGAATGCGTCGTCTGATTTCGTCGCTTGCTGCACTTGCCTTCGCTGCCAGCTTGATACTGTTGGCGGCGCGCCCTGTTGCTGCCCAACAAATCACTGTTCGCATCGACCCGCCTGTGATCACACGTGGCGGCGGCTTCGTGCTGACGGCTGCTGGGTTGATCCCCAACGAACGCTACACCTTTGACTTCGTCTTTGTGCCCACCGGTCAAGTCGTGTTCACGACGGATCGCGTCGCCGATCCGCTCGGCAGCATTGCCCTGTCGATCCGCAGCGACGACACCGACGAGCTGGGCGATTACCGCGTGGACATTCGGCTCAACCGCGTGGTGGTGGCCGAGGCGACCTTCACACTGGTGGCAGCGGATGCGCCGCCTACCCCGACCCCCAGCACACAGGCTACGCCCCAGCCCCCCCTCACCGGCTCCAACGTGACCGTGACCGTCCGCCCGACGGAAGGGCGCGTCCGGCAGGATTTCCAGATCACTGTGCGCGGGCTGGAGCCGCGCACCGTCAACTTTGTGACCGTGCGCGAGGCCGCCACCAACGTTGTCGTCTACGACCGCGAGCGCACCTCGGACGCCAACGGTGAACTCAGCGTGACGTTGTTCACCACCGCGGAGAACACCCCGGGCGAGTACCTCGTCGAAGTGAGCGACAATCGCGGCGTGGTGCTGGCCACCACCACCTTCCAGCTCTTGGGTGTGGGCGGGCGCGATGCCGTCCTGACGATCACCCGCCGCCCGACGGACATCCCGACCTTTGACATTGTGATCACCAACGCTGCCCAATTCACCGACATCACCATCGACATCATCGACCCCGACACGCGCCGCAGCATCTTCCAGCGCATCGTCCGTACCAATGTCGACGGCACGGCGCGCACGGAGTTCACGCTCCCGGCTGATCTGCCGCTCAAGCCGTTTGACGTCGTGCTGACAGACATCGAGGGCGAGATCACGCGCGGCACGATCCCGACTGGCCCTGCCCCCAGCCCCTTTGAGTTGAGCATCTCCGCCCGCCCGGAAAGCGGCATCGTCGGCCAAGTGTTCAACATCTCGGCCAATGGGCTGCCGCTGGCGGAACGCGCGACAATCCGCATCTTGCGCGACGGCGAAATCGTCGCCACCTACACCCCGCGCATTAACCGCCGCGGCAGCACCACCGTCACCGTCGCCAGCGCCGACCTTGCGCCGGGCGTGTATGTCGCTGAGGTGGAAGTCGAAGGCGAAGTGCTGCTTGAGACCAGCTTCGAAGTCCGTTCTGTCACCGTGCCGCCCACCATTGTGATCGACCCGCCCAGCGGCCCGCGCGGGACGACCCATCGCATCGTCGTTGACAATCTGCCGCCAGACACGGTCGTGACGTTTGAGGTGCTGTTCGACGGGCTGCCCGTGTTGACGACCAGCCGCCGCGCCGACAGCAGCGGGCAGGTGACGCTCGAGCTGACGAGCGAGCCGCGCGATGCCGTCGGTGAGTACACCGTCCGCGTTATCACAGGCGATGCAGAGGTGAACGGAACATTCACCGTGCTGGCGGATGTGCCAGAGCCGCCGCTCGTCACCGGAGATGGACGCATCACCATCACGCCGCCCAGCGGCCCCGAGGGCACAAGCCACCTCGTCGAGGTGACCGACCTCCCCGCCAACACGCCGCTTACCGTTCAGGTGACATTCGGTGGCGAGGTGGTGTTCAGCGCGGATCGCGTCAGCGATGCCGAGGGCAACTTCAGCATCCGCCTCATCACCGAGCCAACCGACCCCGCCGGCGTCTACAATGTCGAGATCGTGATTGCGGGTGAGGTGGTGGCGCGCGCCCCGCTCACCCTGCTGCGCGCGACGGTGCTGCCGCTGCCGATTGCGCCGGATGGCGCGCTGCCGCTCCCGCCCAACGAGCGCGAAACGACCCTGACCGAAGGCCAACTGACGGCGGACATGCCCAGCGAGTTCTTTGACCTTGAAGGCCGCATGGGCGATCTCGTGGTGATCTCGCTGCAGTCCAACGACTTCGATGCCTTCCTCGTCCTGCGCGATTCGTCCGGCACGGAAATTGCGTCCAACGACGACTCCGACGGCCTCAACAGCCGCATCGTGGCTGTACTGCCCTCCGACGGCACGTTCACAATTGAGGTGACCAGCTTCGGCAACCGCACCTCGGGCAGCGCAGGAACCGGCCGTTACACGCTGAGCATCGAACGGGTGATGCCGCTGCAGGTCAGCCCCAACACGCCGGTGCAGGTGGACTTTGGCCTGTCGGATGCCTACTACCTCAGTGCGGAGATGATGACCGACCGGCGCTACACGCTGCGCGGCTTTGGCGGCGACACCGATACAGACCTTGAGGTGTTCAGCCCGCTCGGGGCGAGCATCCTCTACGACGATGACAGCGGCTCTGGCCTCGACCCCGAAGTCATCAACTTCCGCCCGTTTGAACCGGGCACGCACATCATCGTGTTCGGCCGCGTGGAAGCCGAGGCGGGCGGGCTGGCCGTGTTTGAGCTGGCCGAGGCCGTGTTCCCCGCGTTGGAGGCTGGCCCCGCTACCGTGCAGCTCAACTCCAAACTGACAACCGACGGCGTGACCTTCGACGGCGTGGGCGGCACGATCCAGAACATCCGGTTAGACTTCATCAGCGGCAGCGCCACAAGCGTTACCGTGGAGGCGATCCAAAACGGCAGCACGCTGATGTCCTTCAGCAGCAACTCTGGGGTTGTGCCTACGCTGACGCTGCCGGTGGTCGTGCCGGTCGATGGGCGTGTGACCGTGTTCGTCAGCACCTTCAGCGGGACGAGCACCTACACCGTGCAGTTAGATTAGCGATCCATCACAGCCTCACCCCAGCACCTGCGGCTCTTGCCCCTCTCTCAAGAGGGGCACAGGCGCAAAATGACGTCGGGGTGAGGCTTGATCCCACACACATAACGCAAGCCATGACAAATCCGCTCGACGACCCGCTTTATCACTCGACGCGCCGCACATGGGAGAGCATCTGGCAGCAGGCCGATGTCGCCGCCGAAGTTGCCACGATGCAGTACCCGCGCGCCGTGGAGACGTTCAACGCTTACCTGCCTTACCTGCCCAAAGATGCGTGGATCCTCGAAGCGGGCAGCGGCCAAGGGGCGGTGTTGGTGGCGCTGCAGGCGCGCGGCTACCGCGTGATCGGGCTGGACTACGCCTTCAACGCGCTGGCCGCCAGCCAAGCCTATGAGCCGTCGCTTTGCCTCCAAAATGGGGACGTGCACGCGCTGCCCTACGCCGATAACAGCCTCGGCGCGTATCTCTCATTCGGCGTGTTGGAGCACTTCCCGCATGGGATGCGCCCCGCGCTGGCCGAAGCCTACCGCGTGCTGCGGCGCGGCGGCGTGCTGGTGATGACCATCCCTTACCCCAACGTCATCTGGAAGCTGGCGCAGCGCCGCCGTGAGGCTAGAGGTCGCCAGCGCATCGACGACGACTTCTACGAGAGCACCTACACCCGGGAGGAACTGGTCGCGGCGTGCGCGTCGGTGGGGTTTGATGTGGTGAAGGCCATCCCCACCAGCCATTCATTTACGCTGTGGGGGGCGCACCCCATCTTCCGCGCCCCGGGCTACTATCGCACGTCGGCGCTGGCGGAGCTGGCAGGGCGCGCCCTGCGCGTGCTGGCCCCGTGGCCGTTCAACTTCATGACGCTCATCATCGCCCGCAAGTGATCTAATCGACCGGCGGCAAGATGGGGCGTGTCGCCTGCGCTGATGCAAAGACTTTGCGCTTGCGCGCCATCACCTGCGGCGGGATGGAGGCAACCGCGCTGCGCAGCGGCAGCCGGAAGCCAAAGGTGCTGCCCACGCCGTGCACGCTGTGGAACAGGATCGTGCCCTGATGCCGCTCCACGATGTTCTTGACGAGGTGCAGCCCCAGCCCTGTGCCTTCGATGTGCGCCACCTCTGGCGAGCGCGCGCGCGAAAAAGGCCGGAACAGTTGATCTTGCAGTTCCTCAGGGACGCCATAGCCGGTGTCAGTCACCTCGTAGATCAAGTGCGTGCCGTTGTTGCGCAGGCTGACCGTCAGCGTGCCGCCGTCTGGCGTGTATTTGATGGCGTTTTCGATCAAGTTGGCCACGGCCTCCGCCACCTGCGACGCGTGCCCGATCACCTCATAGCGCGCCTCGTCAGGGTCGATCTCAAGCTGCAGCTGATGCCCATGCGCCAGCACTTGATCGCGGTACTGCGCCAGCATATCGCCCAGCAAGCGGTGGAAGTTGAAGCGATCAACGGTGCTGCGCGTCATCTGCTGCTCGATGCGCTCCAGCGAGAGGATATCCTTCAGGATCTGGTTGGCGCGGGTGACGGCTTTCTGGATGGCTTGGATGCGTTCGACCTGCTGCGCGTCGAGGTTGGCGCCGTCTCGCAGCAAGATTTCAGCGTAGCCCATCGTGATGCTGATCGGCTGGCGCAGGTCATGGGCGGCCATGCGGATGATCTCGGTCTTGTACTGCTCAAGGCGGCTGACCTGCTCGTAGAGCTGCGCCAGCTCGTCGGCGCGCTGTCTCAGCTCGGCTTGGGTTTGCTTGCGCTCGGTCACGTCGCGCAGGATCGACATGTAGAGCAGGCGCTCGCCATCTGGGATGGGCGCAACCGTCACCTCGAGGTCGACCAGCTCATGATCTTTGCGGATGGCTTGAATCTCGAAGCGGCCACTTTTCACGTCGGGGGTCTCAAAGCGTAGGGTTTGGGGTTGAATGACGTCGCTCGTCATCGTGCGCAGCTCGCTCAAGCTGTAGCCGAGCAGGCGCACGGCGGCCTCGTTCGCGTCCACGATGGCGAGGCGGCTGTCCTCTAGGAGGATAGCGTCTTGCGCTTGGTCGAACAGGGTGCGATAGCGCGTCTCGCTCTGCGCGAGGGCTTCTTGAGCGCGCGCCTGCGCCGTGATGTCGCGCAGCAGCAGCGCTTGTCCGCGCGTCGTCTGCCGATCTACCAGCGACAGCAGGCGCACCTCCAGCCGATGGCTGCCTTCGCTCACTTCGAGCGTGGCGCTGGGGCGTGTCGCCAAATCCGATAGCCAACCCAGCACCTGCGGCAGGCTGTCTTGCAGCCGCGTGCCGATCAGCAGGGGCGCGGCCTGCCCGGTGTAGGCTGCGAACGCCGCGTTGACCGCCAGCACGCGCTGCTGATTGTCAAGGATGAGCACCCCATCGGGGTGATCGCGGATCACGGTGCGGTAGGCGTCCAGCAGGCCGTAGAACAAGTTGACCTGCAAGCTGACGATCAAGATCACCACCATGAGCAGAGCAAAGGCCGCTGGCGTGTAATCCCACGGCCAGCCAAACAAGAAGGGCGCGCCGCGCGTCAGCAGGACGAGCGCGCCGGTCGCCAGCAGCGCGGCCTGCGCCAGTGGGCGCTCCTCACGCGCGGCCAGCAGCACCACCGCCAGCGCCACCGCGCCGCTTTGGAAGAGCAAATAGGCGAGGTAGAGCGGCTGCGGCGTGACGATCAAGACGGGCTGCGCGTCGGCAGTGCGGGTCAGGCTGAGCTGCCAGAACAGGCTGCCGAGGTCAAAAAACGCCACGCCGAGCGCGATGAACGGCACAACGAGCAAGGCGCGCGGGCTGGCGCGCCGCGTAAGCTCCAGCGCGAACAGCAGCAGCAAGACATCCACGAACAGCGCCCCCGGCTGCTTTAACAGATGCCAGAGCGTTTTTTGCGTCAAGTTGAAGCCCTGAAGCTGCAGCAAATAGGCCAACGACCACGCCGCCAGCGCCACCCCCGCTGCCAGCAGCAGGCGGCTCGTGTGCAGCGTTCGATACTGCCACAGCAGCAGCACCATCCCCATCGACAATGCGCTGGCTGTGAGCGTGAGGAGCACTGCAATCACGTACAATTCCATACGCTGCGCCCATCAACCCCCATCAATATCCCTATTATCAGGCATGATGGCGCAATGCGATAGTCATGAGTAAGAAGCGGGGGCGTCGATCTGGCCAAGCGCCGATGAAACGACAGAGGGTGTGCCGAGACCGGCACACCCTCTGCGAGTGCTAGTGGCGGCGAGGGCCGTTCATCGGCGGATGAACTGCGCTGCGCACATGTCCATATTCGGCCAGTCGGTACGCCGCGACATGTTGTTGATGGGGTCAACCGGCGTGGTCGAGGCGTCGCTGAGGAAGAAGTTCGTCTGGCGGCTGAAGGTCGTGCCGCTGGCGCGGCCTTCGCGGCTGGCCGCTTCGTCGCTGGTCGCCCCGCTCGGGTAGACATCCACCCAGTCGCCAAAGGTCATCTGCTCGAATTCCAGCGTGTCCAGATCCAGCTCGAACAGGTTGGGCACGCCCATGATTTCTGAGACGAAGACCAAGCGCTTCGGATCGCAGCGCCACGCTGCGGCGTAGTCGTCCTCTTCAGTGGCGACGATCACCTTCGTCTCACCCGTTTCGGTGTCGAACAGGTAGAGGTCGAGCGTGCCGCCCAAGTCGGACTGGTAGACGATGAGCTTGCCATCAGGCGACCAAACAGGATTGGTGGCGTCACCGTTCGGATCTGAGATGGCCTGCGCGAAGCCGCCGCCGAGCGACTTCAGATACAGCACGCCGTTGCTGCCCATCTCAGTGTAGGCACGGTAGACCAGCAGGTCGCTGTTGACCAAGCGTGGGAAGATCGGCTCCACGTAGACCCCGTCGCCAGCCGTCAGGCGCGTGGTCGTGCGCGTGGCCAAGTCCAGCAAGAACACATTCCAGCGGCCTGTGCGGTTGCTCTGGAAGGCCACGGTCTGGCCATCGGGCGACCAGCTCGGGTTGATGTCGTCGCTCGGATCATCGGTGAGCTGCCATTCCTCGCCCGTCAGCATGTCGATCAGGAACAAGTCCCAGTTGCCGTTGCGTGACGACTGATAGACGACGTAGTTGCCCGGCCCCCACTTGGGGTTGGTGTCGATGGCCATCTCGCTGAAGGTGATGCGGCGCTGCGTCGTGCCGAGCGCGTCCGTCAGGTAGAGGTTGCGCATGCCGTCGCGGTCGCTGGCGAACACCACCCACTGGCCATCGGGCGAGACGCTGGGCGTCGAGTTGCGCTCGTTGGGGGTCTGGGCGCGCGTCAGGTTGCGGCGGTCGTTGGTCTGGTTCTCTTCATCGAAGCTGTCGATGCGGAAGATGTCCCACGCGCCGAACTCATTCGTATGGTAGACCAACAGCGGCGGGCAGGCCCCGGTCTGGCAGCCAGCCGCTGCGCCGTTGAAGCTGAACGGGGTGCGATCCGAGACGAACGCCACAGGCAGCGCGCCGAAGTTGCCCAAGCCGCGCGCTCCGAACGGGATCGGCGCGCCAACGAAGGCGCAGGCCGTCGTGATCGTCTGGCCGCCGCTCAGCGTCAGCGTCACCTGCTGGCGACGGTCGCTGGGGATCGTGATCGTCTGGCTCTGGCCCGGGGCGACGCTGTAAGTGTTGGCCGCCGGTGTGACATCCGTGCCGTCGGTCAGCGTCAGGGTGAACGTGCCGTTGACCGTCTGAACGCCGCTGTTGGTGATGATGAACCGTTCCGCAGCGCATGAGACGCTCAGCGCGATGCCGGTTTGCGGGTCAACGATGCCTGTGCCCTCATCGCAGAAGATGCGCTGGCCGATCACACCGGCGAAGTCGTTGATGACCAAGCGGTAGCCCGCCGGTTCGGTGTTCCCATGCGGGAAGCCGATCACCGCGCGCGCCCCCGTGCCCAGCGCGGGCACAGTGCCGCTCGTCAGGATCGAGCTGTCGTCAGCCACGATGAAGTACTCCAGCGCGTTGAGCGTTGGGCCGCCCGTGTTGGTCACGGTGAACTCGACATAGCCGATCTGGCAGGCGCCTGCCGCCGTCAGCGCCGGTTTCGGATGGCACTGCTCGCTCGGGCTGAACGTGCCGACCGCGCCGCTGCTGTTGAAGGTGTAGCGCAGGTAGGGGCTGGCGCTGACGGGCACGGCGATGCTGACGGGGCTGCTGTCATCCAGTTGGAAGCTGCCGCTGGCGACCGTCGCGCCGTTCTCATCGGTGACTGTGTAGCTCTGTGGGCTGAACATCGGGCCGGTCGCGCCGCGCGCGTTGCTCAGGGTGAACACCGGCCGATTGTTCACACAGGCGCTCGTCACGCTCACCTGCGGGTTGTAGTAGCAGATGTCGGAGGTGGCGTTGAGGTTGCCCGCGAAGCCTGTGCTGCTGAAGGTGGCGCTGGCGGGCAGCGTCGGCTCGTAGCGGAAGGTCTGGCTGGCGCCTGCCGCCAGTTGGAACGTGCCGCTGGCGGTCGCGCCGCCGCTCACGCTGAAGCTCTGCGCCTCGACCATCGGGTTAGCGCTGGTGTTGGTGACGGTGAACTCGATGCCTTCGCTGAGGCAGGCCGGTGTGACCGTCAGCGTGGGCTGCGAGGCGCACTGGCGCGGCACTGTGAACGTGCCAACCGCGCCGCTGCTGTTGAAGGTGTAGGTGTCATACGGGTTGGAGCCTGCGGGCACGCTCACCGTGACGGTGCTGCTGTCCACGATCTGGAAGCTGCCGCTGGCGACGGTTCCGCCGCTGCCGTTGGTCACGGTGTAGCTCTGCGGGGCGGTCATGGGGCCGGTCGCGCCGCGCGCGTTGCTGATCGTGAACACCGGCAGGTTGTTCACGCAGGCGCTCGTCACGCTGATCTCTGGCAGGAAGAAGCAGGTCGTTGAGGCGCTCAGGTTCATGTCTGTCGTCGTGATCGTCACCACGCCCGTTTGGTTGGTGACGCTGACGGTGATCGATTGACCCGCCCCAAGCTGGATCGAGCCACTTTGGACGATGTTGTTGCTGGCATCGCGGATTGTGTACACGTCAGGCGTGAGCATCGCATCGCCGGTGTTGGTGAAGGTGAAGCTGGCAGTGCGATCGACCGAGCAGGAGCCGGTCACGCTGACGTTGGGCGCGCTGCTGGTTGAGCTGACGACCACCTCACGGCTGACCTCGCCTTCTTCACTAGAGGTGCTGCGGACGAACATCGACACGATGTAGCTGCCACTTGAGACGTAGGTGCGGCAGACTGTGCCGGATGAGCTGCTGGTCGTGCCGTCGCCGAAGTCCCAGCCGATCACCGTGACATCCGCGGTCACCTGTGGCTCGTAGCAGAAGCGGCGCTCGCCGGACGGGATCACGCGGAAGGAGACGCGGCTTTCCAGCGCGGTGAAGACGCGCACCGTGTTGGCTGCCACCTCTGACACAGGCACCCCGCCCACCGTCTTGGAGACGCGCAGGCGAACTGTCGTGCGCGAGCCGGGCACATCGTAGGTGTGGCAGAGCGACGACGGGATCGTGGGGATCGTGCTGGGGGTGTAAGAGAATTCATACACGTTGTCGCCGTCGAAGTCCCACTCCCACAGCTCAATGGTGTTGGTCGGGTTGGAACGGCTTGTGTCGGTGAAGCAGGCCGTCATCGGGGCGGGGCCAGCCGAGGGCGAGACGCGGAAGGACGCTTGCAGCCCAGACGCGCCGCCCAACGTGAACTCTTGGCTGGCGCTCGTCACGCCCAGCGGGCCAGTGGCCGAGACTGTGGCGCGGTGCAGGCCCGGGTCAGGGAAGTTGAAGCTGGTGTTCTGCTGGTTGGTACGTGTGCCGAGCACCACCCATGCGCTGCCGTTCCAGCGTTCGAACACCCAGTTGTAGTTGCTCAGGCCGGGCGTGCCGGTGGCGCTGAAGGTGATGTTGGCTGGCGCAAAGTCGCCCGGGCCGCGCGTGATGTCGATCGCCTGCACTGCGTAGACGTTGAAGGTGCGGCTGATGTTGCCACGGCGGCTCTGCGTCCCACCCTCAAGGCGGATGGTATACGTGCCCGGGGCGTTGAAGGTGATGCAGGGCGGGGTCTCGTCGGTGATGTTCGTCGTGCCCCAGCTCGTGTTCGCGCCGTTGCCCGTGGTGATGCTCCACACGTAGTCCAACGTGCCGCCCGGCGGCGTCGCGGTGGAGATGTTGGTGAAGCAGACTTGGTTGCCGACGGGCATCGCGCTGGCTGTCCAACCGTCGCCGACCGCTGCCGTGTAGTCGATGTTCAGCGTGCCCACGTTCAGCGCCAGCGTGCGCGTGCAGACATCGGCAGTGGGATCGGCCGGGTAGGAGACCTGCACTTGCAGCGTGTAGGCTCCCGGGCCGATGGGGCCGAGGTCGTTGTAGTTGAACGTGCGGCTTACCACGCCGTCCGTCGTGACGGGGAACTCGTTCAGCAGGGTGTATGTGCCGCCGAGGTAGTCGGTCAGCGTCCAGACGTAGCGCAGCTGCAGCGGGTCGCCGTTGATGTCCACGCCGTTGTCCACGGTGATGTTGTACGTGCCGCTGCCGGTGACGGGGTTCGTGCCGGTCAGCCCAGACTCGCAGCGGAACGGCTCGGCTGTGCCGCTCACTTGAATACCGATCACGCCTTCAGTCGGGCAGCTATCGTTGAATGGGACGTTGGTGCTGGCTAGCGCGCTGGCGCGGTAGCGCAGTTGATAGGCGTAGCCCGCCGAGCTGAGGGGATACGTGTAGATGAAGGAGCCGCTTGTGCCGGTTTGGGTGGTCGTCGTCACTTCAGCGAAGATGCCGCTGCCGGGGGCCGTCTCGCGGTAGAGTTCCCACACGATGGGGTTCAGCGTGCGCTCATAGCGGTTGATGATGTTGGTCGTGTAGGTTTCAGTCTCGCCCGGGACGACGAACAGGTCGCCGCTGGGGGCGTTGCAGCCCAAGCGCTGGAACGTCACCGCGACGTTGCGGCTGGCCGAGCAAGTCTGGGTTGAGCCGTCGGGGTTGGTGACCGACACCAGCACGCTGATCGGGTCATTCTGCGTCGCGGGGGCCAGCTCGGCCACGTTGGGATCCCATCTCACGCCGAAGGTGCTGCTGTTGGGCGGCGTGTTGGTCGCGCCCGGCACTGTCCACGTGTAGGTCGGCGTGCGGCCTGCCAGCCCACCCACGCTGACGCTGTAGTTGCGCGCGACAATCGTGCCTGAGGCGTTCGTTGGGATCGGGGCGGCGTCGCCGCTGATGGCGCTGCACGTCAGGTTCGGCCATGGGACGATGTCGATGGTGATGGTCGTCGTGCAGGGCGAGAAGGTACTGTCACCGTTGTCGACGCTGCCTTCCACCGTCAGGGTGTAGGACTGGGGCGTGACAGGCGCGGTAAACGTAAAGGTGTTCCCTGTATGGGTAATTGCGCCCG
>JBDNCV010000002.1:0-58761 GCA_046719465.1 Anaerolinea sp. | reverse complement strand
CCCGTCGCCAGCAGGCGCTGCGCGAACGCGGCGGCGTCACGCAGCGGCAGCAGCGGCGTAAGTGTGATGCAGGCTTCCACCCCCGCCGCAGCCACCGCGCTGATGGCGTTCAGGCGCTGCTCGTTGGAGGGGCAGAGCGGTTCAAACGCCTTGCGCACTGCCTCATCGTCGGTCGTCACCGTCATGTTGACGCGAGCGTAGGGAAAGCGCTTCAGCAGGTCGAGGTCGCGCGTCACGAGTGGGCTGCGCGTCTGCACAACGAGGCGCACTTGGTGATGCTCTGCCAGCTCAGCAAGCAGGGCGCGGCTCAGCTCAAGTTGGCGCTCGATGGGTTGATATGGGTCGGTCACGCTGCTCATGTAGATGCTGCGGTCGATCAACGGGCGACGGCGTTTCTTTTTGAGCAGCTCGAGCGCGTTGGTTTTCACCTGTACCCACTCGCCCCAGCGGTCTTGCTGATGCTGCGTCGGCGCGAAGAAGGCGGCGTAGCAGTAATGGCAGGCGAACGCGCAGCCGCTGTAAGGGTTGAGCGTGTAATCAAACGCGCGGATGAAGCCGGTCGCTTGGGCGAGGATGGCGGTGGCAGGGCGTTCGGTAATGGTCGGCATGGCGCTGTTAGGTCATTTGTTCTATCAGTGTATATCAATTTCGTTGCGCCTGCAAGTGAGACGGCGCAGATGATGCTATAATGGCAAGCATGCGAACCATCGCAGGGAGACACAAGCATCATGTTTAGACGACTACTTTGCTTATCCGGCGCGCTGCTGCTGGCAGGGTGCTATCAGCAGTCGGCGGATAGTTTTGAGACGATCAGCAGCGGGTCGGTCATCATCGTTGAACCCTCTCCCACCACGTTTGGCGTTGAGCCGGGCACGGATGCCACCCCAATTGTGATCGTGCCTGATGGCGCAGCAACGGCTGCGCCTGATGAACTGGTGATCATCCAAGTCACCGCGGACAGCGCTCCCAGCAGCAGCGACCTTGCCACGCTGCCGCCGATCCCGCTGGGGCCGCCCGCCACCCCCACAGTGATTGTGATTCGCCCCGGGCCAGACACGCCCACGCCCAACGCTGCGCTGCTCAGCAATGGTCAACCATCACCCACGCCGGGCACCTTCATCACGCCAGAAGTGCCCGTGCAGCTCGTGATCCCGACGGCGACGCCGCTGGGGCAGCCGCTCGTGGCGGATACGCCGTCCAACGGCATCATCACACCGACGCAGTTCATGCCGGAACTCGTGCAGGGCTGCGAGTATACGATTGTGTCGGGGGATACGCTGTTCCGCATTGCGCTGCGCAACAACATCACGCTGGCGTCGCTGCTCGCGGCCAACAATTTATCTGAGACGAGCATCATCCGCCCCGGGCAGGTGATCCAGATCCCGGGCTGCGGCGCGCAGCCGACGGCGACACCGCCTCCCCCGCCCGATGTGCCGCCCATTGCTGCGCCAGTTGACCCGAACGCTGCGCCTGCCACGCTGGAGACGGGCGTTCAAGGTGTGCCTAGTGCGGTCGCCAGCCAAGCGGTGCACCGCGTCCGCGCAGGGGATACGCTGTACGACATTGCCGTGCGTTACGGCGTGACAGTGCGCGCTATCGTGAACGCCAACAACCTTACGAACCCAGACCGGCTTCAGATCGGGCAGGAGTTGATTATTCCCGGGCGGTGAGGCGTTGTGCGGGGCTATACCACCTTGCCCGGGTTCATGATGCCGCGTGGGTCAAGCGTGTGTTTGATCTGGCGCATCACGTCGAGCGCGTCGCCGTGTTCGGCTTGCATGTAGGCGCGCTTGCCGATGCCGACGCCGTGCTCACCGGTCGCTGTGCCGCCCAGCGCGATGGCGTGCCGCACGATCTCCCCGTTGACAGCCTGCACTTTCTCGAACGTGGCGGGGTCACCAAATGGCAGCTCCACGTGGATGTTGCCGTCGCCGGCGTGGCCTTTCATGTAGCCTTTGATGCCGTGCTTTTCGATGGATTGGCGGGCGAATTCGATGAGGTCAGGGTAGCGGCTGATGGGCACGGCCACGTCCATGATGAAGATGCGCTGGCCCGGATGGTTGCGGACGAGTGTCTCGTAGGCGTGGTGGCGGGCGTTCCACAGCACCTTGCGCTCGGCGTTGTCGGCCGTCGCGCGGAAGCTGATGGCCCCTGCGTCCTCGCAGATCTCGCGCACAGTCTGCATGTCGATCTCTAGCGTTTGCTCATAGGCGCTGTGGATTTCCATCAGCAGGGTGGGATAGGGCGCGATGTCCGTGCCTGCTTGGTTGAGTGCTTGGGTGTTCGTCACGTCGATGAACTCTAGGGCGGCCACGTCGACGCCGCTGCCGCGAATCGCTACGACCGTTTCAATGGCCGCTTCAACCGTGGGGAAGCCTGCAATGATAGCGCTCATGAACTGCGGCACAGGCACAAGCTTGAGGGTGGCCTGCGTGATGACGCCGAGCGTGCCCTCGCTGCCGACGAACAACTGCATCAGGTTGTAGCCGCTGGCCTGCTTGACGCTGCGCGAGCCAACGTGGATCAAACGCCCATCGGGCAGCGCCACCTCCATCCGCAGCACGTTGTCCTTGGTCGCGCCATATTTCACCGTGCGGATGCCAGCGGCGTTGTTGGCCAACATGCCGCCGATGGTGGCGTTTGCGCCCGGATCGGGCGGGAAGAACAGGCCATAGCGCGCAAGCTGCGCGTTGAGGTCTTTGTGGGGGATCCCCGCCTCAACGGTGACTTGGAAATCGTCTGCGTGGACTTCGACGATGCGGTTCATGCGCTCAAGCGTGAGCAGGATGCCGCCATACAGCGGGATGGCGTTGCCCTCCAAGCCCGTCCCAACGCCCCACGGCGTGACTGGGATGCAGTGGTCATGGGCGAACTTGAGTACCGCGGCGATCTGAGGGCCGCTCTCGCCATACACGAGCGCATCAGGCAGGTGAGCCTCATGATGGCCGCTGTCGCGCGAGTGCAGGTCAAGGTCGGCGTGGGCGGTGCTGAGGTTGGCGTCACCGGCGACGCGGCGCAGCTCAGCGATGAGTTCAGGGGTCAGGCGGTTGAACTGGGTCATAGGGCGCTGTCTTGTATGCAATAATTGACGTAGGCTCGATTATAAGGGAGAAAAAAGAGAAAGTCGAAGAAAAGTCACTCGTTCTGCCGGATTGGGTGGAATCCAACGTTAGCCCTCATCCCCATCGGTTTGAAAGTAGCCGCTCTCATCTATGAAAGGAGTGTCTAACGTGGTAGTGATGCGCAATCTCCCCTCACCCTGTCTGGTCTGCGGCCATGTTGACTGGCTTCGACCGCAAGCAGTGACATGGATACCGTGTTGTGATCGATGGATGGCAAGGCCTCATCCCCCAACCCCCTTCTCCCACTAGGAGAAGGGGGCAAAAGTCCCCTCTCTGCGGGAGAGGGGACTCAGGGGTGAGGGGCAGCACCAGCCATCTAAACATTCCCCATGATGAACTGCCCCTTAACAAACTTGACCTCTTGTGATACATTATGAATATCCCACGGGAGCGAACTAGATTCGACAGCGGGGGATGAGGCCGCACTGCACGTCGTGCGTCATCACGTTAACCTGACACGGCAAATAAATGCCAACAACAACAAACTTGCTCTGGCTGCCTAATTAAGTAGTCAGGGTGTTAGGCCATAGCAGCCTAACCGTCTGCCCTCACCGTGCCTGTTCGGGGAGATTGGCAGGCGTGACCAAAGACAGGATGCTATCCCAGCAGCGCCGAGATGCTGGGGCCAAGACATATCGGCTGGCCTGCGGTGTACCGCGTTTGTTGGGGCTACCAAAGGCGAGATTCAACAACAAACTAAACGTGTAGACGTGCGAGACTCGATCTCGTTGGACCCGGGGGGCAGGTCCCCGGCGCTTCCACTGCCAAGCCGCCTCATTCAGGCGGCTTTTTTGGTGATGTCTCTGCTACAATCGGGCGCATGAAACGCATCTTCTGGTTCATTCTTTGGCTGCCGTGGCTGGCAGCTTGCACCGGCGCCGCGGACACGGTCACCAGCGCGCAGCGTGACGCCGCTGCGACCCAGTTGGCGATCCTCGCGGCGACCGCCACGGCCGAGATGGCGCAGCTTCGAACAACCGTTGAGTATGTCTCCACCCGCGCCAGCCTCGCTGCCACCCGCGGGGCGTTCCTTGAGCTAACGCTGGTGGCGCGCGGCACACCGCAGGATGTCCTGCGCGAGTTTCAATCGGCCATGATGGCCAGCCTCGTGACGCCTACGCCCAACCCTGCGCCCGCGCTGATGGTGGAAGCCGCCCCGCTAAGCGGTCAACCCGACATCATCGTGACGCCGCTTGCGCTCCCCACCCCTGAGGCCACGCCCACCGTTGACCCCGACGCGCCGCAGTACGTCGACATCGTGAGCGCCACTGGCGTGGGCAGCGACGACTGCGCCGTGAACATCACGTCTGAGTTTACGCCGCAGTCAAGCGCGATCTACGTGGTGGCGCGCGCGCGCAACATCGCGCCCGGCACACAGCTAAGCTCCCAATGGACGGCCAACGGCCAGCCCGTCATTAGCTATGACTTCACCCCCAACTTTGCGATTCGGGATGCGTGCATCTGGTTTTTCGTCACCCCGTCTGAGGTGACCTTTACTACCGGCGAGTGGAGCGTGCAGCTGGCGATCAACGGCACGCCGAACGGCAGCCCCGCGCGCTTTACTATCCGCGACGCAGGCGGCGGTTGAGGGGTTATACTCTTTGCAGAGTGGCCAACACGGAGAGGGGTTGCATGGGCATTAACGTGCGCTGGGACAACCGCGACAAGACGACGATCTTGATGGAGTTTGAGACAGAGTGGAGCTTTGGCGACCTCGAGGATGCTATCCGCCGCGTGGATGAGATGATCATCAGCGTCGAGCATCAGGTTGACGTGTTGATTGATGTGGAGGGCGCGAAGCTCCCGAAGGACGTGATGAACATGGCCAAGATGCTGCTTTCGACTGGGGAGGCGCGCGCCAACGAAGGCAACCGGATCGTGGTCGGCGCGAGCAGCGTCATTCGACAGGGCTACACCGCCATCGTGAAGATGTTCCCCGATAAGCTCAACGGGCGGCAGATTTTGTTCGCAGATGACCTATCGCACGCCCGCGCGATGCTGAACAGCCTACGCTAGGCCTGCCTAATCGTCTAGTGTACAGGCGGCGGCCTGTGCGCTAGTATGGCGCTATGCGATCGAGAGGGACAGGGGGCCGACGTATGATGATGGGCGGCGGTTGGATGAACTACATTCACGGGGAAACCCAACGCGCCCCGATCACGCGGGCGCTGCTGCGCCGCGTGCTGGCCTATGCGTGGCCGTACCGTTGGCTGCTGGCCGGGATGCTGGTGTGCATCCTGCTGACGACGCTGTTGGGCTTGCTCAGCCCGCTGATCCTGCGGCAGTTGATCGACGTGGCGCTGCAGCCGCCGGGCGACGCAGAACTGCTCAACGTGCTGGCGCTGCTGCTGGTGGCCATTCCGATTGTGAGCGGGGTGATCAGCGTGGTGCAGCGCCGACTGAACGCAACGGTGGGCGAGGGCATCATCTACGACCTGCGCATCGCGCTCTATCAGCATTTGCAGCGGATGTCGCTGCATTTCTTCACCAACACGAAAACCGGCGAACTGATGAGCCGCCTCAACAACGACGTGGTGGGGGCACAGAGCGCTGTCAACAACACGCTCATCAGCATCATCACCAACACGATCACGGTGGTGGCGACGCTGGCGGTGATGCTCTCGATAGAGTGGCGCTTGACGCTGCTGGGCGTTGGGGTGCTGCCGTTCTTCATCTTCGTGGCGCGGCGCTTGGGCAGCAAGCTGCGCGAGATCGCGCGCGACCAGATGACGTGGAACGCCCAGATGAACGCCATGATGAACGAGACGCTCAACATCAGCGGGGCGCTGCTGGTGAAGTTGTTCGGGCGCGGCCAAGATGAGGTGGAGCGCTTCGGGGCACGCGCGGCGGACGTGCGCGACGGCGGCGTGAAGCGCGCTGTGCTGGGCAGCCAATTCATGACCGTCATCGGCTCGATCGGGGTGATCGGCACGGCCCTCGTCTACTGGTTCGGCGGCCACTTGGTGCTGTCTGGCGAGTTCACCGTGGGGACGATTGTGGCTTTTGGCGCGTATTTGACGCAGCTTTACAACCCGCTGCAAGCGCTGACCAACGCGCCGGTGGACTTTGCCACCAGCTTGGTGAGCTTTGAGCGCGTGTTTGAAATCCTCGACCTGCCGCAGCAGATCGTCGAGCAGCCGGACGCGCAGCCGCTGCCAGAGGCGCGCGGCGAGATCGAATTTGACGATGTGACCTTCACCTACAAGGTGCGCGATGACCAACTGCTCAGCGATGTGGAGCGCGTCGGCAGCATGGAGCGAGTGAGCGCGGCGCTCAGCGGGGCGATGGCGGCCTCTGGCGGGAATGGGCGGCATCAAGCCCGCGAGCAGGCGCTGCGCCATGTGAGCTTCAAGATTGCGCCCGGCCAGTTGGTGGCGCTGGTGGGGCCGTCCGGCGCGGGCAAGACGACCCTCACCTACTTGATCCCGCGCCTATACGACCCCGACAGCGGCACGATCCGGCTTGATGGGCACGACCTGCGCACGCTGCGCTTGGCCGACCTCGCGCAGCACATCGGCATGGTGACGCAGGAGACTTACCTGTTTCACGATACGATTCGGACGAACCTGCTCTACGCGCGGGCGGATGCGACCCAATCCGAGCTGGAGGAGGCCTGCCGCGCCGCCAACATCCATGACTTCATCATGGGGCTGCCTGATGGCTATGATACCATCGTGGGCGAGCGCGGCTATCGGCTGAGCGGGGGCGAAAAGCAGCGCTTGGCCCTCGCTCGCGTCATCCTGAAGAACCCGCGGATTCTGGTGCTGGATGAGGCCACCAGCAGCCTCGACAGCCAGTCCGAGGCGCTCATCCAAGAGGCGCTGGCGCGCGTTCAGCAGGGGCGCACCAGCATCGTGATCGCGCATCGGCTCAGCACGATCTTGGCAGCGGATCAGATCCTTGTGCTGAATCGCGGCGAGATCGTCGAGCGCGGCACACACGCTGAGCTGCTGGCGTTGGGTGGTCTCTACTACGAGCTGTATCAGACGCAGTTCAACCGTCAGCAGCCCCTCATGACAGATGCAGGCGCATGAGAATCAGCGCCTGATTGGGGAAGATGGTGGAGGGGCGCTCGCCGCAGCGCTCCATCCCTTGTTTGCGATAGAACCCCTCGGCGTGCGGGTCAGCCTCCAGCGTAAGCAGCAGCGCGCCTTGCAGCCGCGCTTGCGCCACCGCATGTTGGAACAAGCGGTCGCCACAGCCGCGCCCGATGGCCTCCGGCGCGATGAACAAATCTTCAAGGATGATCGTCTGGTTGTCGCTCGGCAGCAGGCGATAAAACCCCACGACGGGCGGCTCATCCAGCACCCAGAACTGCCCATTGTGGATGTGCGACTCGGTGTAAGTGAGCAGCGGGCGGCACTGCTCCATGAGCGCTGCCTCGTAGCCCCAGTAGGCCTTGCTGCGGAAGGCGATGTCGCTGAGGAGCGCGGCCTCGGCAGGACGGGCAGGTCGGATCATGGGCGTACTCCTAAGATGTGTGTCAGACCGTCCGCTGTGCCGACGACGAGCAGCGTGCCATCTGGGCTGAACCCGAAGCCCATGCGGTAGTAATCGCTGTCGATTAAAAGGTCGCCTGTGGTGACGTTGAACAGGTTGAAACGCGGCGGCGGCGCGTCGAAATCGCCGTGGATTTCTACACCGTAGGTCACCATCAGCAGACCATCCGGGCTGAAACTGATGTAACCGGCCAACGTGCCGCCGGTAATGCGAAACTCGCGTGATACGCCGCGCCCCAGATCCGCCAGCATCACGCCGCGGCCGCCGCCATACGCGACCTGCTCAGGGGTGTTCGCAGGGACGGGACGGAAGACAACTGCGCCCAATGCGCTGCCACTAACTGGGATGCGCCACTGTGCGCGGTCAATCTCAATCAAGCGGAGGCTGCTGCCAGTGGCGGCCACGCGGCTTGCGTCGCGGTTAAAGGCGACCTCGGCGGTGAAGGGGGCGGGGTTGTCTAGAATTTGCGTCATGCGGTCGTTGGTGATGTCGTAGATGTAGAGCTGCGGCGGAACAGGCGCGCCGTAGCCTTCGCCATCAGCGACTGCGATAAGATAGCGCGGCCCACTGCTGAGCGCGATGCTGTTGCCCAGCGGCAAGAAGTCCAGCGCGCGGGCGGATGGTTCTGTGGCTTGTGTATCCCACAAATGGAGGGGAACCCAGCCCGTATGATACGGGCGAAAGATAACATAGCGCAGGTCAGGGCTGGTGGCCAGCACGCGCCCGAAGTTCACAGGGAACCCCCCAAACGTGGCCGATGGTTGCATGGACGGCAGGTCATATGCGAATTCTCCGTTTAGCAGCACTTGTGAACCATCAGGAGCGAAGAAAACGGAGAACAAGCCTACGGGCAGGATGGCGAGCGGCACAAGGCCGCGGACGTTCTCTGGTGTGATGCGGTCGCGCTCGGTCGGCAGGGGCATGAGCGGTGGGAGTGTGGCGGTGGGCAGCGGGGTCGGCGTAGTGGTCGGCGTGCTGGATGGGGTGATAAGCGCCTGCGCCGTGCTGGTCATGATTGCGGAGACAACGGTGGCGGTTGCTAGCGCCTCACGAGTGGCGAGGATGGTCTGCGTCTGGACGAGCTGCGTGGCGCTGACATTCTGCGTTGCTTGTGCCACGGCGGTCATGCCGCGTTCGATGCCCGCAGGCAGGATTGGCTCGAGGAAGTAGTCGTCAGGAAACAAGCCTTCTGCCGTCCAGCCGATGAGGCTGCCTGACCGGACGCGCCACCATGCGATGCCCGCCACACAGGCCGGCCCCTCCAGCACGTCAAACGTAGTCCCGGGAGCTAATTGCCCTAAGAAGGCGGCGCTCGTGGAAGGCAGCTCGCGCACGCGGTTGGGGCTTCCTCCCAGCGTCACCCGCGCCACTTCGCCCACTTGCAGGCGTGGGGGCAGGTAGCCCAGCGGGCACACAGCAGCGGCAGACTGCAAAATACTGAGGAAAGTCGGTACAAGCAGCATCCCCAGCCCGACGAGTATCCACAAACGCTTCATCATGAGCATTGGCCTCGTTCAACGGTCGATAAGCGTATTATAGGCGCATTGCGAACCATCTAACCGCTGATTAGTCTGTGACTGCTGCGCTATAATGCAATGCGTTCACGACGCAGGAGCCTTCGCAATGACGACCTTCATCGGCTTGCCCGACCTGCACGATCAAGCAGAGTGGCTCAAGAAGATTGGCCGCCCGCTGGCCATGGCCAATGTCGTGCTGCTGGCAGGCGACATGACCAACGGCAGCATGAACCACCTGCTGCGGATGTTCTCAATCCTGAGCGACTTCAACGAGCAGGTCTACGCCGTGCCGGGCAACATGGACACAGCGCAGGTCTTGGCGTATCTGGCGCGCGAGGGGATGAGCCTGCACCGCCGTTTTGAGCTGGTGGACGGCATCGCGCTGGTGGGTGTGGGCGGTGCGCTGCCCTTTGATGGCGATTTCGTGTTCAGCGAGGAGCAGTTTGCAGTGATGTTGGACGAGGCGGTCGAGGGTTTGCCAGCGAGCACGCCCATCTTGCTGGTGTCGCATCAGCCGCCTGCTGACACCGCACTAGATGTAATCCGCACGGGGCAGCACGTGGGCAGTCGCGCTGTTCGCGCGTGGATCGAGAAGCATCAACCGCTGGCCTGCCTCTGCGGGCACATCCACGAGGCTGCGGGCATAGATCAGCTTGGGCAGACGGTGCTCATCAACCCCGGGCCACTCTTCATCACATCCAGTTATGCGTACTTGGACATTCGTGAGGGGCAGCTGGTGACAGCAGAAATCCGCCATATTGACCAAACCTACGACAAAGGCGTCCCATATGAGCGATAAGCACCTGATCGTTGGGCTGGGCAACCCGGGGCGCGAGTATGAAAAGACGCGCCACAACGTCGGCTTCTGGGTGGTGGATGAGCTGGTGAGCCGACATCAGATAGGCGCGGGGAGCAAAGAGCGCAAGTCAATCGTGTTCACGGGCCAGATCAAGGGGAAGCCGGTTGTCTTGGCCAAGCCGCAGACCTACATGAACCTAAGTGGCGAGGCGGTGCGCGCCCTGCTCGATTTCTACAAGATCCCGTTGGAACGCTTGATCGTCATCCACGATGACCTTGACACGCCGTTGGGGGCGCTCAAAGTGCGGCGGCAGGGCGGCCACGGCGGACAGAACGGCCTGCGCAACATCTTGCTGCACGTCGGCAGCGATCAGTTCGCCCGCGTGCGCTTCGGCATCGGTCGCCCGCCCGGGCGCATGCAGCCCAAAGATTATGTGCTTCAGCCTTTCATCGGCGATGATCAGATCACTGCGCAGCAGATGGTGGAACGCGCTGCCAATGCGGTCGAGTGCTGGCTGGCGGATGGGATCGAAATCGCCATGACGCGCTTCAACGGCGACGCAGACGACGCAGCCCCGCGCCCCTCGCTTGAGGAGGAACTGACGCTGACGCTGCGCGCCGTCGAGCTGGCCCCGCATGATCCGAAACCGCTGGAGGCGCTGGCGCGCCTCTACCGCCGCGCCAAGCAGGATGAGAAAGCCGTTGAAACACACCTGCGCCTTGCGGAGCTGCACCGCGCGCAGGGCAACCTGAAGCGTATGCTCCACGAGTGGGATAACGCGGTGCGCCTCAAGCCCACGCTGACCGATCTGCAAGCCCAGATCGCCCGCGAGAACGCCGCACAGGGCGACCTGAAACGCGCGACGCAGGCATGGCTGCGCCTCGCTGAAACATGGCAGGCGCTGCATCAACCGGAGGAGGCGCTGGCGGCGGTGCAAGAGGCGCTCGCGCTCAACCCGCAGCACAGCCGCGCCCTTGAGCTGTTGGCCGCCCTCAAGCCCGAGCGCTAGAACATCACGCTGAGCGAATCCAGCACGCGGTCAATCGGCGTGAACAGGCTCACGACGCCGCTGCCCGCGAACAGCAGCCCGACCGCGACCGGCGCATCAAACGCCACCACCAGCGAGCCGCTGTCCCCCCCTTGGCTCATGCCGGTGGTCATCACCTGCCCGACGAAGCGGGCGTTTTTGGGGCCGAACGGCGTGTTATAGCCGACGTCAATCGTCGTGTTGACCGTGGTGATCGTGCCTTCGGTGTAGTCGGTGGTGCGCCCAACCTTGCGCACGCGCATCCCCAGCGACGGGGGGCGTGTGCCGGTGATGCGGCCAATGTAGCGCAGCTCGTCGCTGAAGTTGCTGATGTTGAGCGGGCGAGCGACGGCGCAGTCCACGTAGTTTTCAGGGATGGCCTGCTGCGCTTCGATGCTGGTGGCATAAACTGGCGAGGGCGGCACAGGGACGCTCTGCGCTTGGGCAGGCTCTGGCGGACGGTTGGCGTTGGCCAGCGCCGTGCCCAACGCGATGAGCAAACCGGCCAAACTGCAGCCGCTCGCCGTCCCGGGTTGGCTGGGGCCGGTCAGCGGCGGGTTGGGGGCAGGCGGCGTGACGACCGGCGGCGTTGGTGAGGGGGGCGCGTCAGGCGGGGTCACGGGGTCGTGCGGGAGCGGGTCGGCGGGCGGTTGAGGGGGCTGCGGCGGGACGGGAGGCGCTTCAACCACTGGATCGCCGATGTAGCGCAGCGGCGTAAACCGCTCCAAACGAGCGACCACGTCGGACGGGTTGATGCCGTGGTCAGTCGCCCCGGGCTGCAAAATGACATCGCCTGTTTGGGCATCGTTGCTGTTGGCCAGCACGTGATTGTTCGACAGCAGCAGATACGCCCCCGTGAGGCGGTCGCGCACGATGGCGCCGAGTGTGCCCGCCGAGACGCGGTAGTGGCCGATGCTCACGCCGGGCGGGATGACAGGCCGCCAACGGTCGCGCGGGCCGAGGTTCTGAGCGCGCACCGTGCCGACTTCCACCACGTCTGTCTTGATGCCTTGCAGCTCCGGCGGGATGCGGTCGCTTTCATGCAGCGCAATCTCCGGTTTCTTTTGATCCACTAGCGCCACGATGGCCAACTGATCGGTCTGAACGCCGTTGTCGGTTTTGTAGCCGATGCCGACACCGACCACGTTGGCTTTTGCCAGTAGTTCCAATTGGAAGCGCCGCTGTGCTTCGATCAACTGGTTGAAGAACGACATACACCCTGCCCCTTGCGCTGGATGAACCTTTTATGAGTATACATGACTTGCTGCGCGGCGCAGCCATCGTGGCGCTAGGCTGTTATGGGGCGTTTCCAGTATGATGGAAAATGTGGCAAGTGCACAAAAGGACTACCCGTGAAGCGAATATTGATTATTGGTGGGACGCGCAATGTTGGTTATTTCACAACACGACGGCTGATCGAAGCAGGGCATCAAGTTACCCTGCTTAACCGTGGCAAATCACCTGATGACCTGCCCGCGGAGCTGCCGCGGCTGCGCGCTGACCGCACCAACGCACAGCAGATGAAGCGCGCGCTGCTGGCCAAAGCGTTCGACGTGGTGATCGACTTTGTGATGTATCGCAGCGTGGAGGCCAGCATGATGGTGGAGCTGCTGCGTGGCCACGTCGGGCATTATATTGTCATCAGCAGCGGGCAGGTGTACCTCGTGCGCGAGGGGTTGGAACGCCCTTTCAAAGAGACGGACTACGAAGGCCGCTTAACGCCCGCGCCAAAAGTTGGAACATACGCCTATGAGGAATGGTTGTACGGCATGGACAAGCGCGGCGTCGAGGATGTGTTCATCGCACATCCTGACTTCCCGTGCACGCGGCTGCGCCTGCCCATGATCAACAGCGAACGCGACCCGATGCGGCGGCTGTATCAATACTTCCTGCGCATCAAGGACGGCGGGCCGCTGCTCGTCCCTGAGACGCCTGATCTACCGCTGCGTCACGTCTATCAAGATGACGTGGTGCGCGCGATTGAGCTGTTGGTTGCGTCTGGGGAAGGCAAGGGCGACGCCATCAACCTGTGTCATGATGAGATGCTCAGCTTGCCTGAGTTTCTTGCGCTGCTGGCCCAGATCAAAGGCCGCCCCATGCCTAAGCTCGTGTGGGTCAAGTACAGCCAGTTGGAGGCGGCGGGCTTCCTGCCAGACTGCTCGCCATTTAGCGACCGGTGGATGAGCGTGTTAGACAACACTTACAGCAAAGAGCGCTATGGGATGACGTATACCCCGTTGGCGCAGGCGTTGGAGAATATCGTGCGCTACTATCGCCAGTTCCCGCCGCCCATCCCAACCAGCTACAAGCGCCGCCATGCCGAGTTGGAGTTCGCCGCGCAGACCATTCAAGGCTAACGTGCTGCGGTTGTCGTCTTGTGGGCGGGGCTTCAACTAACTGTGTCGCTGCCGTGTGAGGCGGTTGGGCTTTGCGGTATCATTGAGGCGGAATGAGCACGCACGAGAGGCGGATCCATGGATGCAGAAGTGCTGATTATCGGGGCAGGGTTGAGCGGCTTATCAGCAGCGCGCGTGCTGCAAGCTGCTGGGAAAAAAGTGCTTGTGATTGACAAAGGGCGCAGCGTTGGCGGGCGAATGGCCACACGGCGCATTCAGAACGGGCTGGCTGATCACGGGGCGCAGTTCTTCACAGCGCGGACGGAGGTCTTTCAGCAGACGGTAGGCGAGTGGTTGGTGCAGGGGCGCGTCCGCGTGTGGAGTCATGGTTGGAGCGACGGCAGCCTCAAGCGCACGGCCGGCGATGGCCATCCGCGCTACATCTCTGTTGGTGGGATGAACGCGCTGACACAGCATCTGGCAGAAGGGCTGAACGTCCGCGTGAACGCGCAGGCGCTCTCCGCGCGCTATGACGGCGATCATTGGATCGTGCGCTATGGGGATGAGGGGCTGCTCACCGCGTCTGTGCTCATCTTGACGCCGCCTGTGCCGCAGTCGCTGCGCCTGCTGACAGAGGGCAATGTCGAGCTGCACCCCGATGATCGCGCCGCGCTGGAGCGCATCGAGTATGGGCCGTGCTTGTGCGGCTTGTTCGTGGTGGAAGGCGATGTTAACCTGCCGGAGCCGGGCGCGCTTCAAAACTTTGACAAACTTGTCTATTGGGTGGCAGATAACCAGCGCAAGGGGATTTCTGAGCAGCGCATCATCACAACCCACACCGAAGCCCGCTACAGCCGCGCTCACTATGACGACCCCGACGAGGACAACTTGGCATTCTTGACGAATGACCTCAAGCAGTACCTCGCGCCGGGGGCGGTGATTGTGGAGGCGCAGCTCAAAAAATGGCGCTACAGCGTCCCGCTGATCACGCACCCCTTCGATTGTCTTGCTGCGCAGGGGCTGCCGCTCGTGTTTGCAGGGGATGCGTTCGGCGGGCAGGGGCGCGTTGAAGGCGCGTACATGAGCGGGCGCGCGGCGGGTGAAGCTGCGCTCGGCCTGCTCAACTAGGGGGTGCCGCCGATGCGCTTGCCCAAACCCACATGGAGGCGCTCGCTGGGGGTGATCTTGGTCTCGGCTCTCATTGTTGTGACGAGTTTCGTCGTATGGGCCAACACGACCAACCCGATCATGCCACAGGCTGAGGCGGCGCTTCAGAGCAGCACGACCGTGACCGTCACTCGCGCCGAGGGCTATATCAGCTTTGTGCCGACTTCAGGCATGCCTGAGGTCGGTATTGTCCTTTACCCGGGGGGGCGCGTTGTGGCGGAGGCGTATGCGCCGCTGGCGCGCGCCATCGCAGAGCAGGGGTATCTCGCGGCGATTGTTTACGCCCCGCTGAACCTTGCCTTTTTCGGCGTTGGCGCGGCGGATCGCGTGATCGCTGATTTTCCCGATGTCTCCACGTGGGCCGTGGGTGGGCACTCGTTAGGTGGGGTGGCCGCTGCGCTCTACGCGCAGAACAACCCCAGCGTGCGCGGCCTCGTCATCATGGCGTCTTTCCCGGCCAATGACGCCCTCCGAGAGCGCAGCGATTTGCGCGTCGTGTCGATCTACGGGACGAATGACGGCCTTGCACGCCCTGAAGACATTCGCAGCAGCTCCAAAGATCTGCCGCAGAACGCGCGCTTCGTGCCGATTGAGGGCGGCAATCATGCTCAATTCGGCTACTATGGAGAGCAGGCCGGCGATAATCAGGCCACGATCAGCCATGAAGAACAGACGACGCAGATTGTGACAGCTATTGTTGCGCTGCTCGACGACATCGCGCCCGCAGCCAACGAATCAGAGTGAGGGAGGCCTCGTTATGAAGAAACCAGAGTCACTCAAAGTTAACACAAGCCAATTCATCGAAATGGTGCAGAACCACGAGCGCCAATGGGGGCAGAACGAATACACGGGGCGGCCCTCGCTGCAAAAGCTGCTTGAGTCGCACGTGGTAGTCTTCTGGCGGACGAGCGCCGATACGCCCATGATCGTCACTGTGTACGACAGCCTCGAGGAGGTCGGCAAGCAGTTGGCGCGGCAGGTCATCCTCGGCGACAAGTTTGATCGGGCGCTCTCCAAGATTTTTGTAGATCGCAAGCCGATGCGCATCGCCAGCGTCAACGTGGAGTTTGCCGAGGACACGGAGGGGTAATTACAGAACAGAGATCCGTTAACCGCTGGCACAAGGGGCTGCAAAAGCCCCTTGTGAATTTGCAGCCAACTCGTGCTATACTCAATTAAATCGCGGTTAAATTAGTCGTTTAGTTTATGGAGAGTTGATTATGGTTTCCGCAGTTCACAGTGTGCCCGGGCTGTCGCTTCAGTTGACTGAGGAACAGCTCATGTTGCAGAAGATGGCGCGCGAGTTCACCGCCAAAGAGATCATTCCGGTGGCCGCGCACTACGACGAGCACGCCATCTTCCCACGGGACATCTTCGACAAAGCGCGCGAGATCGGCCTCGCCAACATGAACGTGCCGGAGGAGTACGGCGGCATGGGCGCGAGCCTGTTGGAAGAAGTCATCGTGGCCGAGGAGATGGGCTACGGCTGCACGGGCATCAGCACCAGCGTCAGCACCAACGGCCTCGGCGATTTGCCGATTATCATTGCAGGCACGGAGCAGCAGAAGGCTTACTGGTTGGGCGAGCGCTTGATCGACAAAGGCGAATTGGTAAGCTACTGCGTGACAGAGCCAGCCGCTGGGTCGAACGTGGTGGGGATGGAAACCCGCGCCGAGAAGCGGGGCGCGAAGTACGTCCTCAACGGCAGCAAGACCTTCATCACCAACGCCAGCTATGCCAACTTCTTCACCGTGTTCGCCAAGACCGACCCGGGCGCAGGCCACAAAGGCATCAGCTGCTTTGTTGTGGATCGAGAGACGCCGGGCATCACTATCAGCAAGAAGTTTGACAAGCTCGGCCAGCGTGCCAGCGACACGGCACAAATTACTTTTGAGAACGTCGAAGTGCCGGAGGAAAACCGCCTCGGCCCAGAAGGCAGCGGCTTCTTGACGGCGATGAAGGTGTTCGATTACAGCCGTCCGGGCGTGGCGGCGGCGGCCGTGGGTTTGCTGCGGCGCTGCATGGACGAGAGCATCAAGTACGCCAAGGAGCGCGAGACCTTTGGCGTGCCGATCTACCAGCATCAAGCCGTGGCGCACAAGATCGCCGAGATGGCTGTCAACTACGAGGCGGCTCGCCTGCTGACGTGGCAAAGCGCGTGGATCGTCGAGATGGGGCAGCCCAACGCTCGGCTGAGCGCGACCGCGAAAGTGTTCGCCTCGGACAGCGCGATGAAGGCCGCCGTTGAGGCCGTGCAGGTGTTCGGCGGTTACGGCTACATGAAGGAATACCCGGTCGAGAAGCTGATGCGTGACGTAAAGGTGTTCCAGATTTACGAGGGCACGAGCGAGATCCTTAAGAACATCGTCGTGCGCGAGCTGTTCAAGAAGTAATCGGCGTCACCATGACGTCATGCTGCGGGATGCCTGATGGCATCCCGTTTGCGTTGTGCCCTAGCCCCGTAGGCAAAGCACCCGTAAAAATTGCTGAAATTATGGTACAGTCGTAACAAGCATCGAACGCGACGAAAGCTGACGTACCATGACGAACCCCTACCACACCCACCGTCTAGACGAACGCAAAGCGCAGATGGCCTCATCGCGGGACTTCGATGAAGCGGATGTCATTCCATGGGTGATCGAGTTTCGCGTGGTGGGCACGCCATACCTTATCGCGGCCCCCTCAGAGCGCCAGTTTGTGCTTGGGCGGGCTGATGCCAGTGCCAACTTCACCCCCGAAATCGACTTGACCGACTATGGCGCACAGGAAAAAGGCGTTTCGCGCCGCCATGCCCAAATGACCACGGCCAACAACCGTCTTACGCTGCGCGACCTCGGCAGCGCCAACGGCACGTTCATCAATGGGAAACGCGCTGCGCCGATGATCGAGCATCGGCTGCGCCACGGGGACATCATAAGCCTCGGCCGCTTTGAGCTGCAAGTCAATTTCATTGTGCAGCCCCTCTCGGATGAGCGGACACGCTTTGGCGAGGCAGAGCTGGGGGGCATCGACCGCATCGCCAACGGGCAGCGGGTGCTGGTGGTCGATCAAAACTTGGACGCAGGGCGGGTGATCGGCTTCTGTGCGCGGCAGAGCGGCTTCCGCGTGACGATTGTGAACAACATTGGGGAGGCCATCGCTGAGATTGATCGGGAACTGCCCGATGCGCTCATCACCGAGCTGCTGTTCGACATCGGCGACGGCGTGGATTTGATCCGCTACCTGCGCGAGAAAGCCCGACCGCGCCGCGTGCCAGTCGTCGTGATCACGACGACCACGACGGGCTACACCGCAGGGCAAGCGCAGCAGCAGGGGGCGGATCTGTTCGTTGGCAAGCCGCTGGCGACCGACACGCTGCTGAAAGCCCTGCGCGACCTGCTGCCCTTGATGGGATAAGGGGCGATCCACTGTACCGCAGCTATCTGTTGAGACGCAGACCCTCCCCTTGCATCAGGGAGTGTCCAAATCACGGGTGATGGCCCTGCCCCCTGCACCTCACCCCTTGTGCTAGGCGTTACCCACATCGTGCAAAACAGACGTTGAACGCCGGGCGCTAAAGCATCCGGCTGCCACACGCCCCCTGAAGGGGGCTAAAGCCCCCGCGCGCCAGCCAGAGGCTTGAGCCTCTGGCGCACGGCCACCTTCTGTTGCGGCTTAGACACCCCCTCGTATCATCTTCACTTGACGCACTCTCTGCGGACTGCTATCATAGCCAACGCTACCCGCTAGATCACCCTTGCAAAAGGCAATGAGCGCGCGGGAATTGCAGAAGGTGACGAAAGCGCCACACTTGTGGTGGTGGCTCGTTGACGACTAAGAAACACGCGGGCGCTCCGAGTTTTTTGGTTGACGCCCTTTTGCTTGCCTAAGAAGGGTGTTTCGCCCGCTCGCAAGCGGTTTATTCACAAGGCAGTACGAGTAGGAAGTAGCGGAGAGTTCAATGCCAACCATCAATCAGTTGGTTCGCAAGGGCCGCCAGCCCAAGACGCGCAAAACGAAAGCGCCAGCGCTGCAATATACGCTGAACACGCTGCGGCAAAAGCGCACACGTCAGCGTAAGGGCGCGCCGCAGAAGCGCGGCGTCTGCACCCAAGTGCGAACCATGACCCCCAAGAAGCCCAACTCGGCCCTGCGGAAGATCGCCCGCGTTCGCCTCTCGAATGGGATGGAAGTCACCGCGTATATCGGTGGTGAGGGACATCGCTTGCAAGAGCACAGCGTGGTGCTGGTGCGTGGTGGCCGTGTGAAGGATTTGCCGGGCGTGCGTTACCACATTGTGCGTGGGACGCTCGATACCACCGGCGTCGAAGGTCGTAGGCAGGGTCGCAGCAAGTATGGCACGAAGCGTCCGAAGCCGGGCCAAGCCGCTGCACCGACGAAGGGGAAGAAGTAAATGCGCAGGAAGACACCCGTCAAGCGCCCGGTTGTGCCGGACGCGAAGTTCAACAACGAACACGTTACGATGTTCGTCAACCGCATGATGTATGGTGGCAAGAAGTCAACCGCGCTTGGCGTCATGTACGAAGCGCTTGATCTGGTCGCGGAGCGCACCAAGAAAGACCCGATTGAGGTCTTTGAGACGGCGCTGCGCAACGTCCAGCCCACCGTGGAAGTCAAGCCGCGCCGCGTAGGTGGTTCCACCTACCAAGTGCCGATTGAGGTGCGTTCCTATCGCGGCATCACGCTGGCGATGCGCTGGATCATCCAGAACGCCCGCAAGCGCAGCGGCAAGAGCATGGCGCAGAAGCTCTCGGCAGAGCTGATCGACGCTTCGACCGGGCAGGGTGCTTCGGTCAAGCGCAAGGATGAAACCCATCGTATGGCGGAAGCCAATCGCGCGTTTGCGCATTTTCGTTAATCGCTGGTTTGGGATAGGTTCCATATGACCACAAAAGGCAAAGCGTTAGACCTTACCAAAGTCCGCAATATCGGCATCATCGCACACATCGACGCGGGCAAGACCACCACGACCGAGCGTATTCTGTACTACACGGGCATGGTGCACCGCATTGGTGAGGTGCACGACGGCGCTGCCACCACCGACTACATGGAGCAGGAGCGCGAGCGCGGCATTACCATTACTAGCGCCGCAGTGACGGCCTCATGGAACGGGCATCAAATCAACGTCATCGACACCCCGGGCCACGTCGACTTCACGGCGGAAGTGCAGCGCAGCCTGCGCGTTTTGGACGGTGGTATTGCTGTCTTCGACAGCGTGGCGGGTGTGGAACCGCAGTCCGAGACGGTATGGCGGCAGGCCAGCGGTTACAATGTGCCGCGCATGTGCTTCATCAACAAGATGGATCGCACCGGGGCTAACTTCGAGCGCACCGTCAAGATGATGGTGGATCGCCTCAAGGCCAACCCCGTCTTGATCCAACTGCCCTACGGCAGCGGCGACGAGTTCGCCGGCATCATCGACTTGATGGCGATGGAGCTGGTGACCTACGGCAACGACCTCGGCACAGACATCAAGCGTGTCGCCATTCCGGATCACTACCTGCCGATTGCTGAGAAGGCGCGCCGCGACATGGTCGAGAAGATCGTCGAGGTGGATGAGGTGCTGACTGAGAAGTACCTCATGGAGGAGCCGATCAGCACGGAAGAGCTGAAGGAAGGTCTGCGCCTCGGGACGATTGCGGGCAAGCTGCACCCAGTGCTGTGTGGCAGCGCGTTGAAGAACAAGGGTGTGCAGTTGATGCTCGACGCGGTGATTGACTATTTGCCGTCACCGCTGGACATCCCCCCCGTGCGTGGGACGAACCCCAAGACAAACGAGCCGGTCGAACGCAAGGCCTCCAACGATGAGCCGCTGAGCGCGCTGGTCTTCAAGATCATCTCGGATAAGTACGGTCGTCTGGCCTTCACCCGCGTCTACAGCGGCGTGCTCAAGACGGGCACGATGCTCTACAACCCGGGCAAGGGCGTCACTGAGCGCATCGGGCGTATCGTCCGTATGTTTGCCGATCGCCGCGAGGACGTAGAAGAAGTGCAAGCGGGTGACATCGCCGCGGTTATCGGCCTGAAGGAGACCTTCACCGGTGACACGCTGTGCGATCAGAACGCGCCGATCCTGCTGGAGACGATCAAGTTCCCTGAGCCGGTGATTGAAGTGGCCATCGAGCCGAACAGCAAGGCCGACCAAGACAAGATGGCCATCGGCCTGAAGAAGCTGGCAGAAGAAGACCCGACCTTCAAGGTTGAGGTGGACGCTGCGCTCGGCCAGACGAAGATCAAGGGCATGGGCGAGCTGCACCTCGAAGTGCTGGTGGATCGCCTCAAGCGCGAGTATGGGGTGCAGGCCACGGTGGGCCGCCCGCGTGTGGCATACCGTGAGACCATCACCCGTGAGTACACCGCCGATACGACGCTTAAGCGTCAGTCGGGTGGTTCCGGTATGTATGCCCGCGTTGTGGTGCAGTTCTCGCCCATGACGGAGGAGGAGCGCAAGCTGGCCAACGGTGAGGAACTGCTCTGGTTGGATGAAATCAAGGGCGGGGCCATCACGAAGGAGTTTGTGCGCGCGGCAGAGAAGGGCGCGCGTGAGGCCATGGAAGGTGGCGTCATCGCGGGGTACCCAGTGGTCGGCGTGACGGCGCGCGTCATCGACGGCGCGATGCACGAGGTCGACTCGAACGAAATGGCCTTCAAGATTGCGGGGTCGATGTGCTTGAAGGATGGCGTGCGCGCAGCTGCGCCGGTTATTCTGGAGCCGTCGATGCGCGTGGAGGTGACCGTGCCTGACGACTACACTGGCAGCATCGTCGGTGACTTGGCGGCGCGGCGCGGCATCGTTGAGGGGATGGAACCGCTGGGCATGGGGTCGACGGCGATCCGCGCGTCCGTCCCGCTGGCGGAGATGTTCGGCTACGCAACGAACCTGCGCAACATGACACAGGGGCGTGGCAACTTCACCATGGAGTTCGACAAGTACACGGTCGCTCCGAAGAATATCGCCGACGAAGTCATTGGCGGCGTTCGTTAATCGTGGCAGTTCGGGGCGGCTGGGCTGCCCCGTCAAAAGCATCTGTAAACACAAGTAGACAAGAGGGAATGCTCACATGGCAAAAGAAAAGTTCCAGCGTACGAAGCCTCACGTCAACATCGGCACCATCGGCCACGTTGACCACGGCAAGACGACTCTGACCGCAGCAATCACAAAAGTGCTGTCGCTCAAGGGCAAGGCGCAGAAGATGGACTATGGCGACATCGACAACGCCCCCGAAGAGCGTGCCCGTGGTATCACGATCAACATCCGTCACGTGGAATACGAGACCGACAAGCGTCACTATGCGCACGTGGACTGCCCCGGCCACCGTGACTACATCAAGAACATGATCACCGGTGCGGCCCAGATGGACGGCGCGATCTTGGTGGTGAGCGCCCCCGATGGCCCGATGCCGCAGACGCGCGAGCACGTGCTGCTGGCCCGTCAGGTGGAAGTGCCGGCGATGGTCGTCTTCCTCAACAAGATCGACCAGATGGACGACCCCGAGCTGATCGAGCTGGTCGAAATGGAGCTGGCCGAGCTGCTCAGCAGCTACAACTTCAGCGCCGACACGCCGATCATCAAGGGCAGCGCTTTGGCCGTCACCGAGAGCAACAGCACCGACCCGAACGCACCGGAGTACAAGTGCATCCTCGACCTGATGGACGCGGTTGATAACTGGATTCCGGAGCCGGTGCGCGCCATCGACAAGCCGTTCCTGATGCCGATAGAAGACGTCTTCAGCATCAAGGGTCGTGGTACGGTGGTGACGGGCCGCGTGGAGCGCGGCATCCTGAAGAAGGGCGACGAAGTCGAGATCATCGGCCTGCGTGAGGAAGTTCTCAAGACGACTGTCACGGGCATCGAGATGTTCCACAAGGAACTTGACCAAGCGCAAGCGGGCGACAATGCGGGTGTGCTGCTGCGTGGTACGACGCGCGAAGAAGTGGAGCGCGGTATGGTGTTGGCCGCTCCCAAGAGCATCAAGGGCCAGCGCAAGTTTAAGTGCGAAGTCTACGTGCTGAAGAAGGAAGAAGGCGGCCGTCACAAGGCGTTCGTCAGCGGCTACCGTCCGCAGTTCTTCATCCGCACGCTGGACGTGACCGGCACGATCCAACTGCCTGCGGGTGTGGAGATGGTGATGCCCGGCGACAACGTGAACCTTGAAGTCGAGCTGATCACCCCGGTGGCCATCGAGAAGGGTTCCAAGTTCGCCATTCGTGAAGGCGGTCTGACCGTCGGCGCGGGTGTCATTACCGAAATCCTCGGCTAAGAATCGGATCGGGGGAGGCTGGCGACGGCTTCCCCCGGTTGATCTGCTCTGTTAACAAGTGAAGGAAACACGATGGCAGCCAAGAACAAGATCCGTATTCGCCTGAAGGGTTACGACCATCGGGTGCTGGATCAGTCGGCGCAGCGGATTGTCGAAACAGCCGAGCGCACTGGCGCGCGCGTAGTGGGGCCGATCCCGCTGCCGACTCGTCTGGAGCGTTTCACGGTGCGTCGTTCGACATTCATCGACAAGGACTCGCACGAGCACTTTGAGATTCGCACGCACAAACGACTGATTGACGTTCTCGTAGACCCCGACAGCAAGACGGTCGAAACGCTGATGCGGCTCAACTTGCCCGCGGGCGTGGACATTGAAATCACGATTTAAGCCTGTAGTGATTACAGGGATCACCTAACCCAAATATCAAGTGTGTATGTGGGAGGGGAACTAGAACTCGCGCATTTTTTTTGCGCCTAACCCCCCTCTGGAGGTTGTAGGATGAAGGGTATCATTGGTAAGAAAGTCGGCATGACCCAGATCTTCGATGAGCAGGGGAATGTCATTCCGGTGACGGTCATCGCCGCCGGGCCGTGCTACGTCACCCAAGTGCGCACGGCAGAGAAGGACGGCTACACCGCCGTTCAATTGGGGTATGAGGAAACGAAGGCCCAGCGCCTGACGAAAGGCCAGATGGGTCATTTGTCGAAGAAGGGGCTGCCCGCCCTGCGCATCCTGCGTGAATTCCGTGTGCGCAACGAAGATGTGACCGTGGCCGAAGGCGCCGAGATCAAGGCCGACGTGTTCGAAAAAGGCGAGCGCGTCGATGTGGTCGGGATCAGCAAAGGGCGCGGCTTCGCTGGCACGATCAAGCGCCACAACTTTAACCGCCAGCCCAAGACGCACGGTCAATCGGATCGTGAGCGCGCCCCGGGCAGCGTTGGTATGTGTGAATTTCCCGGCCGCACGCTCAAAGGCCAGCGCATGGCAGGCCACATGGGGTCGGATCGTGTGACCATGCAAAACCTGCAAGTGGTGGTGGTCGATGCGGAGAAGAACCTGCTCGCGGTCAGAGGCTCTGTACCGGGTGCTAAGGGCGATATCGTCATCGTGAAGCCCGCAGCGCGTGGTAAGAAGTAAGGAGGCTACGATGCAAGTTCCAGTTCTCGATATGACCGGCAAGGAAGTCAAGACGATTGACCTGCCCGCTGATATTTTCGAGGTTGAGGTCAACGTCGGCCTGATGCATCAGGCTTATGTGCGCCAGATGGCCAACGCGCGTCAAGGCACGCACAGCACGCTGCGCCGCGGCGAGGTTGACCGCACGAAGGCCAAGATCTACAAGCAGAAGGGCACCGGCAACGCCCGCCATGGCAGCCGTAACGCGCCGATTTTCGTCGGCGGCGGCATCGCGCACGGCCCCAAGCCGCGCGATTACACCCAGTCGATGCCGCGCAAGATGCGCCAAGGCGCGATCAAGAGCGCCCTCAGCGCCCTGCTGCGCGACAATCAGATCGTGATTGTGGATAAGCTGAGCCTTGACGCGCCCAAGACCAAAGTCATGAAGCAGGCGATTGAAGCGTTGACCGGCGGCGACAACGCGCTGGTGCTGTTCACGCATGGCAACGTCAACGTGCAGCGCAGCGTAAACAACTTGCCTAAGGCGCAGGCGCTGCTCGTCAACAATTTGAACATGCGTGACCTGTTCAAGTACGACAAGGTCATCATCCCGCTGGACGCGCTGGATTTCATCACCAGCGTCTGGGGTAAGAAGGAGGCCAAGTAATCATGGCTGAGCTGCACCCGTATGAGGTGATCCGCCGCGCGGTCATCACCGAAAAAAGCAACGGATTGGCCGAGCGCAACAACCAGTATGCGTTTGAAGTGGCCCCCAAGGCCAACAAGGCGCAGATCAAAGATGCGGTCGAGCTTATTTTTGACCTCAAGGGTCAGGTGATCAGCGTGAACACGCTCATCAACCCGGCCAAGCGGGGTCGTCGTGGTCGGAAGTATTTCTTGCGCTCGCGTCAATGGAAGAAGGCCATTGTCACCTTGGCAGAGGGCGCCAAGATCGAGTTGTTCAACGTCTAGGAAGGTCGACATGCCGATCAAAGCATACAACCCCACCTCGGCGGGTCGCCGCGACATGACGGGCTACACCTTCGAGGAAATTACCAAGAAGCGCCCGCAGCGCTCGCTCACCACCGCGCTGCGCAAGAAGGGGGGGCGCAACAACACCGGGCGCGTCACGGTGCGCCATCGCGGGGGTGGGCATCGCCGCCGTTATCGCATCATCGACTTCAAGCGCGACAAGTTCGACGTGCGCGCCGAGGTGGTGTCGATTGAGTACGACCCGAACCGCACGGCGCGCATCGCGCTGGTGCGCTATGACGACGGCGAGCTGCGCTACATCATTGCGCCGCTCAACCTCAAGGTCGGGGATCGCATCGGCAATGGCGAGCTGGCGGAACTGCGCCCGGGGAATGCCCTGCCGATTCGTGACATTCCGGTCGGCACGGTGATCCATAACATCGAGCTGAAGCCGGGCAAAGGCGGCCAGTTGGCGCGCAGCGCCGGTGTGAGCGGCCAAGTGCTGGCCAAAGAGGGCGTGTACGCCGTCGTGCGTATGCCCAGCGGTGAGATGCGCTACATTCACGAGCGCTGCATGGCGACCATCGGCCAAGTGGGCAATGCTGAGCACGGCAACGTTAAGCTGGGCAAGGCCGGCCGCAGCCGTTGGAAGGGCTGGCGTCCTGCTGTGCGTGGTACTGCGATGGATCCCAACAGCCACCCGCACGGTGGTGGTGAGGGGCGCAGCGGGATTGGTATGCCTTCGCCCAAAACCCCATGGGGTAAACCGGCGCTGGGCGTGCTGACGCGCACCAACAAGCGCACCAACCGCTTCATCATTCGTCGTCGCGGCAACCGCCGGGCCAAGTAACACGAGGAGCTGAAGTCACATGAGCCGTTCGCTGAAGAAGGGGCCATACGTTCAGCCCCGCCTTCTCGCCAAGATCGAGAAGATGAATGAAACGAACAAGCGCGCCGTCATCCGCACGTGGAGCCGTGACAGCACGATCTTCCCGCAGATGGTGGGCCACACGATCGCCGTTCACAACGGCAAGCAGCATGTTCCGATCTACGTGACCGAGAACATGGTCGGTCATAAGCTGGGTGAATTTGCGCCAACGCGCAACTTCCGTGGTCACCTAGCTGAGAAGAAGAAGAAGAAGTAAGGGGAGGCAGCGATGGAAGTAAAAGCAATCACCCGTTACCTGCCGATCTCTTCCCAGAAGCTGGCGCTGGTCTGTGACCAAGTGCGCGGCATGGACGCTGAAGAAGCGCTCGTCGTGCTGGAATTCATGCCCCAGAAGGGCGCTGAGTTCGTCCGCAAGACGGTGGCCTCGGCACTGGCCAACGCGGAGAACAACTTCGAGCTGAACCGCAGCGCGATGAAGATCGCGCAGATCTGGGCAGGCGAAGGCCCGCGGCTCAAGCGCTTCAAGGCCGGTGCGCGTGGCCGTTACAAGCCCCGTGTCAAGCGTCAGTCGCACCTCTGGGTCGTGCTGGCGGATCAATAAGGGAGAGTTAGAACAGTATGGGTCGTAAAGTACACCCGATTGGCATGCGCCTGAAGATCAACCGTGACTGGGACGCCCGCTGGTATGCGGAAGGCCCGCGCTACGTGGAGCTGCTTCAGGAAGATTTCAAGCTGCGCGAGATCGTCAAAGCGCGCACTGCCCAAGCCGGCGTCAGCCGCATCGAGATTGAACGCCAGCCGAACGTCGTCAGCATCAACATCCACGCCAACCGCCCGGGCTTGGTCATCGGCAAGAAGGGGGAAGGCGTCAAGATCTTGCGCCAAGACCTCGAAAAGCTGACGGGCAAGACGGTCAAGGTGGATGTGACGGAGATCGAAAAGCCGGACATCGACGCGACGCTGGTGGCGGAGAGCATTGCGCAGCAGTTGGAGCGCCGCATCGGCCACAGCCGCGCCATGAAGAAGGCCGTGCAGCAGGCCATGCGCCTCGGCGCGGAGGGCATCCGCATTGAGGTAAGCGGTCGCCTCGGCGGTTCGGACATGTCGCGCCGCGAGTGGATGTCAGAAGGGCGTGTGCCGCGCAACACGCTGCGCGCCGCGATTGAGTTCGGCATGGCAGAAGCCACCACCACCTTCGGCCAGATCGGCGTCAAGGTGTGGGTCTACAAGGGCGTGGTGTATGGCGACATGCGCCGCGAAGCCCCGCGCGCTGCCCAGCCGCAGGACGTGTATACCTCATAGCGTGCGCGCTGTGAGCAAGGAGTGTTGATCGATGTTAATGCCAAAGCGTACAAAGTACCGCAAGCAGCAGCGTGGCCGTATGACCGGCAAGGCCTATCGCGGCTCCACGGTGTCGTTTGGGGAGTATGGTCTGCAAGCGCTGGAGCCAGTCTGGATGACCAGCCGTCAGATCGAAGCGGCGCGGCGCGCGATGGTGCGTGCCATTCGCCGTCGTGGCAAGATTTGGATTCGCGTGTTCCCCGATAAGCCCTACACCAAGAAGGCGGCTGAAACCCGCATGGGTAACGGCAAGGGCGCGGTGGAATACTATGTGGCGGTGATCAAGCCCGGTCGTGTGCTGTTCGAGATGGGCGGTGTGGATGAAGGTCTGGCGCGCGAGGCGCTCCAACTGGCGGCGGCCAAGCTGCCAATCCGCACCAAGTTCGTCAAGCGCATCGACCCGATCTCGGGTGTGGAGGTGGCGGTCTCATGAAAACTCGTGAACTGCGCGCGTTGAATGATGCCAAGCTGCTCGAGCTGTACGATGACAAGGTACAGTCGCTGTATCATCTGCGGCTTGAGAAGATGACGGGCGAACTGAAGGACACCAGCATGTTCCGCAAGACACGCCGTGACATCGCTCGTATTCTTACGATCCTGCGGGAGCGGCAGCTGGCGCAGGATGTAGCCAAGAAGGATTAAGACCATGGCGAACAGTCGTAGACGTCTCATCGGGACGGTGGTGAGCAACAAGATGGATAAGACCGTGACGGTTGCCATCGAGCGGCGCACGCTGCACCCGGTGTACAAGAAAGTCGTCAAGTCCACCAAGAAGGTGATGGCCCACGACGAGAGCAATGCGATCGCGGAAGGCGCGCTCGTGCAGATCGTTGAGAGCCGTCCGCTCAGCCGTCACAAGCGCTGGGTGGTGGAGAAGGTGCTCACGGTTAATGAGCCGGTGAGCGTGGACGTGGAGGAGTAATCCAAGATGATTCAGACAGAATCGCGCCTGAAAGTGGCTGATAACAGCGGCGCACAGGAAATTCTCGTCATTCGTGTGTTGGGTGGCTCTCGTCGCAAGTATGGGTCAATCGGCGATGTGGTGGTGGGTACGGTAAAGTCCGCGAACCCTGCGAGCAACATCAAGAAGGGGGACATCGTGCGGGCGGTGGTGGTGCGCGTCGCCAAGGAATACCGCCGCGCGGATGGGTCGTACATCCGCTTTGACGACAACGCTGCGGTGCTGCTGGCCGATGACCGAGTAAACCCGAAGGGCACGCGCGTGTTCGGCCCAGTGGCCCGTGAACTGCGCGACCGTGGCTTTACGAAGATCGTATCGTTGGCCCCGGAGACATTGTAGGAGAAGGCAGTCATGCAGCGGATCAAGCAAGGTGACACCGTTGAAATCATCGCCGGGAAGGACGTGGGCGAACGCGGGGAAGTGAAGACCGTGATGCCCAAGGAGAACCGCGTGTTGGTTGACGGGTACAACATCGTCAAGCGCCATCAGAAGGCGCGTCAGCGCGGGAATCAAAACATTCCTGCCCAGATCATCTCGAAGGAAGCATCGCTCGACTTGTCGAACGTGATGCTGGTATGCCCCTCGTGCGACAAGCGGACGCGTGTCGGCTATCGTGTGCGCGAGAGCGATAATCGGAAGGTTCGCGTCTGCAAGAAGTGCGGCGCGGATATTGAATAAGCGGAGCGTCATCAAGATGAGCGAAACCAAACAACTGCCACGGATGTTGGCACGCTACCGCAGCGATGTGTTCCCGGCGCTGATGGAGGAATTTGGGTACGACAACCCGATGCGCGTGCCCGCGATTAAGAAGATTGTCCTCAATGTGGGGGCGGGCGAAGCCAACGACAACCCCAAAGTGCTGGATTATGCCGTGGACACACTGCGCATTATTACCGGCCAGCAGCCGGTCATCACGCGGGCGCGCAAGAGCATTGCCGGTTTCAAACTGCGCGAAGGCCGCGCCATTGGGGTGAAAGTGACGCTGCGCGGCGAGCGCATGTGGGCGTTCTATGATCGCCTTGTGAACATCGCCCTGCCCCGTATCCGCGACTTCCGCGGCGTGCCCTCTAAGTTTGATGGGCGTGGCAACTACACCATTGGCCTGCGTGAACAGTTGATCTTCCCCGAAGTGCCTTTCGACAGCATCGACAAGGTTCGTGGGATGGAAGTGACCATCGTCACCAGCGCCGAATCTGATGAGGAAGGCCGCCGCCTGCTCACGCTGCTCGGCATGCCCTTCCATGATATCAAGAGGTAGAGACAGCTATGGCAAAGAAGTGTATGGCATATCGTGAAGAACGTCGCAAGTTTGACGTTCAAGTGCGCAACCGCTGCAAGCGCTGCGGGCGCGCTCGTGGGTACTACCGCCGTTTTGGCCTGTGCCGCATCTGCGTGCGGGAGATGGCGCTGCTGGGCCAGATCCCGGGCATGGTCAAGTCAAGCTGGTAGGAGGCCGGGATGAACACAACCAATGATCCGATTGCGGACATGCTCACCCGCCTGCGCAACGCGCTGATGGCGCGTCAGAAGACGGTGGACATCCCGCGCTCCAATATCAAGGTCGAGCTGGCCCGCATCCTGAAGGAAGAAGGGTTCATCGAAGACTACAGCATCGTTGAGGCGTCGCCTGTGCCCATGCTGCACATTACGCTCAAGTACTTCGGCAGCCGCCGCGAGCGTCGGCCGGTCATCACCGCGCTGCAGCGCGTAAGCAAGCCCGGGCGTCGTGTGTATCGCAAGCGCAGCGAACTGCCCATCGTCCTGAGTGGCACTGGCATCGCCATCGTCACCACGCCCAAAGGCGTGATGACCGCACAGCAAGCCCGCAAAGAGGGGCTGGGCGGCGAAGTGCTGTGCTACGTCTACTAAGGGAGGACAGCCATGTCGCGTATTGGTAAGAAGGTCATCCCCGTACCTGCTAAGGTCGAGGTGAAGATCAACAAGAACGAAGTGACGGTGACCGGCCCGAAGGGCACGCTCTCCCGCACCTTTAACCCCGAGATGACGATCAAGCTCGAGAACAACGAGCTAACCGTCGAGCGCCCCACCGACCAGCGCCACCACAAAGCGCTGCACGGCCTGACGCGCGCCCTGCTGGCCAACATGGTCACTGGGGTGAGCACGGGCTTCCGCCGCACGCTGCTCATTGAGGGGGTCGGGTATCAGGCCATCGTGAACGGCAAAAACCTTGAGCTGAAGCTTGGGTACAGCCACCCGATTGTGATCGAACCGCCTGCCAACATCTCGTTCGAAGCGCCGTCGGATGCGCGTGGTCGCACGCTGCACATCAACGGGATCGACAAAGAGCAGGTGGGTCAAATGGCCGCTGTTATTCGCTCGTGGCGCCCGCCGGAGCCGTATCTGGGCAAGGGGGTTCGCTATGACAACGAGGTGATCCGTCGCAAGGCAGGTAAGGCAGCCAAGGGTGGCGGCAAGGGTAAGAAGAAGTAGGACGCTATGAGTGAAAAAACGGGTAAGGACAAGATTCTGGCTCGCCGCCGTCGTCAGACACGGGTGCGTGCCAAGTTGGCTGGTACGGCGGCCCGCCCGCGTCTCAACGTATACCGCAGCTTGAGCAACATTTACGCCCAAGTGATTGACGATGAAACCGGCAAGACGCTGGCTTCGGCTTCTACGATTGACAAGGATGTTGCCGCTGCCATTGTCGGCAAGACGAAGGTAGAAGCGTCGAAGATCGTGGGCGAAACGGTTGCGAAGCGGGCCAAAGAGGCGGGCATCTCCGCGGTGGTATTTGATCGTGGCGGCTATCGTTATCACGGACGCATCGCAGCGCTGGCCGAAGGGGCCCGCGCCGGCGGCCTAGAATTCTAGCGGGAGAACAGCATGGCTGAAAAGCAACGTCGTGAGCGGCGCGAGAAGCGTCGTGAGGAAGAACGCGAAGAACTGGACGAGCGCGTGGTCGATATTCGCCGCGTGGCCAAGGTGATCAAAGGGGGCCGTCGCTTTGGCTTCCGCACCGTGGTTGTGGTGGGCGATAAGCAGGGGCGCATCGGCATCGGCATCGGCAAGAGCCGCGCTGTGCCGGATAGCATCCGCAAGGCCAACCAGAAGGCGCGCGCCAGCCTGAAGAAGTATGAACTGGTCGAGGGCACAGTGCCGCACGCCGTCACTGGCGAATATGGCGGCAGCAAGGTGCTGTTGATACCGGCCGCGCCCGGTTCGGGCGTCATTGCGGGCGGCGGCGTGCGCGCCGTGCTCGAGGTGGTGGGCGTGCACAACGTCTTGACCAAGAGCCAAGGCAGCCCCAACCTGCTCAACGTGGCGATGGCCACCCTCGACGCGCTGAACAAGATCCGCGGGCCGCAGCTCCTCTCGGAAATGCGTGGCAAGCCGATCAAGGAAGTGAGTCCTGTTTGGATGCGCCGTAAAGGGGTGTCATAATGGCCGAGACGAACACAAAGAAGCTGCGTGTGACGCTGGTCAAGAGCGGCATCGGCTACAATCAACGTCAAAAAGACACGCTGATTGCGCTGGGGCTGCGCCGCCTTAAGACCACGGTGGAACTGCCGGACACGCCGCAAACGCGCGGCATGATCAACACAGTGACCCACCTCGTCAAGGTGGAGCCGGCGGACTAAGCCGCGAAAGGGAAGCGACATGAAACTACACGAACTCCAACCGACCCCCGGCAGCCATACGCCTAAGACACGTGTCGGGCGTGGTATCGCTGCGGGCAAGGGCAAGACGGCTGGGCGCGGCACGAAAGGCGCCGGGGCGCGTGGCCGCAGCGGGATGCGTGCCTACTTTGAAGGCGGCCAGCTCCCGTTGGTGCGCCGCCTGCCCTTCAAGCGGGGCTTCAAGAACCTGTTCCGCATCGAGTATCAAGAGGTTAACCTTGCGGTGGTGAACGACCGCTTTGAGGCAGGCGCCGAGGTCACCCCGCAAGCGCTGGTGGAGGCGGGGATCATCCGCGACGCCAACAAGCCGATTGTGCTGCTGGGGCGCGGTGATCTCGACAAAGCGCTGACGCTGCACGCCCACCGCGTGACGAAATCGGCAGCGGAGAAGGTCGAAAAGGCGGGCGGGACGATCGTCCGCCATGAGGTGGCCATCACTGGCGCGTTTGCCACAGTGAAGAAGCTGCGCAAAGAGGACATCGCCGCAGGTCGTAAACTGAAGTAAAAGGACACAAGGCGGGTGATGACAGGCTCATCTCCCGCCTTTACAATGCCTCACTGAGCAGCGGCGCTGCTCTCCACAGGGTATGAGAGGTTTTGCTTTATGATCCGGGCTTTGAGAAATGCCTTCGGGCTGCCTGAAATTCGCAACAAAATCCTGTTCACACTGTTCATTCTCGTGATCTACCAATTCGGCACGCATGTGCCCGTGGTGGGCGTGGATCGTGTGGCGTTGGAATCGGTGTTGAACAATCAGGCCGCTGCTGGTTTTGTGGGTGTGCTGAACCTGCTCTCGGGCGGGGCCGTGCAAAACTTCAGCATTTTGGCCAACGGCGTCTACCCGTACATCACCGCGTCTATCATTTTCCAACTCTTGATCCCGATCATCCCGGCGCTGGAAGCCATTCAGCGCGAGCCGGGCGGCCAAGAGAAAATCCAGCGCTACACCTACTTCTTGGCCATTCCGATGGCGGTGCTGCAATCGCTGGGGCAGATCGGCATCTTCAGCGCCCTCACCACCACCGGCCGCCCGATCATCCCGGGCTTTGGCTCCGACCTTGGGCTGACGCTGACGGTCATCATCACCATGACGGCAGGCACAATGTTCGCGGTGTGGCTGGGCGAGCTGGTGACCGAGCAGGGCTTGGGCAACGGTATCTCGATCATCATCTTCAGCGGCATCGTGGCGACGGCCCCCTCCAGCCTGATCACGCTGCTGGCCAGCAACCAAGACTTGGCACTGTATAACTTGATCGTGTTCGTGTTGATCCTCATCATCTGTGTGCCGGTGATCGTTTACATCAGCGAGGGCGTGCGGCGGATTCCAGTGCAGTATGGCAAGCGCGTTCGTGGCAACAAGACCACGCAAGCCCGCGGCCAGTTCATCCCGCTGCGCGTGAACCCTGTGGGCATGATCCCGCTGATCTTTGCGCAGTCGATCATCACCTTCCCGGCCATCATCATCGGCGTGTTCAACCCGCCGGTGGGGTCATTCTTCTACAGCATCCAGCAGTCATTGGGCAACCAGACGGGGCTGGTGTACTGGTCGATCTTCTTCGTGATGACCTTCGCGTTTACGTTCTTCTACGCGGACGTGATGGTGGGCAATTATCGACTGGCGGAGACGCTCCAGCGGCAGGGTGGGTTCATCCCGGGCATTCGCCCCGGGCAGAAGACCGAGGAATACATCCAACGGGTGACGCGCCGCATCACGCTTGTGGGCGCGCTGTTCCTCGGGATCATCGCCATCCTGCCGGGCATCGTCGGCTTCATCAATGGGATACTGTTCCCGTTGGAAGTGACGAACATCGCCAATAACCCCGCGTATGTGCTCTCGGGCAGCGGCTTGATCATCGTGACCGGCGTTGTGATCGACACGCTGCGCCAGCTTGAAGCGCAGTTGGTGATGCGCAATTACGAAAGCTTCATGACGTAAGCGCTGCAAGGCTGTCACGCGGTGTTGATCCAGAACAAAGCATGAAAATCTAGGGGCGGCTCATGAGTCGCCCCTATGTCCTATTGCGGATGCTGCGCCACGTCGAACTCAGCCAAGGAACATTTCTTACTTGAGGACTGTTTTTACCGCTTTCAGGAGAAATTTATCATGAGCAAACCATTATTTGTGCTGCTGATGGGGCCGCAGGGGGCGGGCAAAGGCGAGCAAGCCAAGTTCATCCGTCAGCAGTACGGCATCCCGCACGTGTCCACGGGCGATATCTTCCGCGGGATGAAGACGCGCGAGGACGATTTGGCGCGGCAGGTGCAGGCGATCATGGCGGCAGGCCAGCTCATCAACGATGACCTCACCAATCAAGTGGTGGCAGATCGGCTGGCGCAGCCCGACTGTGCGCAGGGGGTGATCCTCGACGGCTACCCGCGCACGCCGAATCAGGCGGCTTTTCTCGACGCGTATTTGCAAGGGCGAGGGCAGGCGCTCAAAGCTGTCATCCTGCTCGAGTTGGATCCATTTACGGCGTTTAAGCGCGCCTTTGGTCGGGTGACGGCTGCCAATGGCGACAGCTATAACATCTACTATCGCAGCGAGGGCTTGACAATTCGGCATGAAAAGTCGCCCAATGATGAGTATCCGCCCAAGATAGTTGCAGCGCTGCCCAATGGCGAAGTGTTGAAGCGCCGCCCCGATGATGCTGATGCCCATGCGGTCATCGTTCGGATTGAAACCTACTTGCGCGACACACAGCCGTTGATAAACTACTATGCCGACAAGGGGAGCTTGCTCCACCGCGTGGATGCGACTCAGCCGATTGATGCCGTCAGCCAAGCCATCAAGACGATCCTCGATGAATGATTTGCTCCGTTCGACGCCCGCTCGTGCCCCGCAGCGCCGCCCTGTGCTGAAAACGCCGGAGGAGATCGCGCTTATGAGGGAAGCCGGGCGCATCACGGCGCGCGCGCATGAAGCCATGCGGCAGGCGCTGCGACCGGGGATCACCACGCTGGAACTCGACAAAATCGCTGAGACAGTCATCCGTGATCACGGGGCGACCCCCTGCTTTCTAGGGTACGCGCCGGGCAACCACCGCCCCTACCCCGCGACGATCAACGCCAGTATCAACGATGAGCTGGTGCATGGCGTCCCCAGCGCAAATCGTGTGGTGCAAGAGGGGGACATCATCAGCCTTGATACGGCCTGCTTCTATCAGGGGTTTGTGGGCGATGCGGCCTTCACCTACGCGGTTGGTGAGGTCAAACCGGCAGCACGGCGCTTGATCCAAGCCTGTGAGGGCGCGCTGGAGGCGGCTATCGCCGCGTCGCGGGTGGGCGCGCGGGTCAGCGATGTGGCGCGCGCGACGGAGCGCTACGCCGCCAAGCTGGGCTACAGCGTCGCCCGTGAGTATACCGGTCATGGGGTGGGGCGGCAGATGCACGAGCCGCCACAAGTGCCCAACTGGTGGCCAAGCAAGCAGCGTGCGGCTCAGGGCTGGGAGGATTATGAGCTGCAAGTGGGGATGACCTACGCCATCGAGCCGATGTTGATCGCAGGGCGCAGCGAGCTGTACGAGGATAAGACCGACGGCTGGACGGTGCGCACACGCGACCGCAGCTTGTGCGCCCACTGCGAGCACACCATCGCCATCACCGCGGACGGCCCGATGATCCTGACTTTGTTGTAGGCCGTGTGCTGTTTCACAGTATACTGTACCGAGCAGTAGTTAGTCGTCAGGAGAAAATGATGCGTTTGTTTGTCCTCGGTGTGGTGCTGCTCACGGGGTTGCTGAGCCACAGCCAAGCTCTTGAAGTGCCCACGTTTGTCGAAACGCCGTGCCCCTTCTTGATCTGGGAGCCGGAGGTGGAGGGGGAGACGATCATCTGCGGCACGGTGCAAGTGCCGGAGAGTCGGCGCGGGTTGTCGAACAACGTGATCACGCTGAAGGTGGCAATTCTGAAAACCAGCGCGGCCAACCCCGTCGCCCCAATCATCTACTTGGAGGGTGGGCCGGGGGGCAGCGCCATCACAGGCGTGCACGGCTGGTTGAGCAGCGTGCTGCGCAGCTATGGGGATATCATCTTGTTCGACCAGCGCGGCACAGGCTACAGCACGCCGTCCCTCAATTGTCACGAGTTTGACGATGACACCATCTCCCCCAGCGACGATCCGGAAGAGCTGTGCCGCCGACGCTTGATCCGCGAGGGGGTGACGCTGAGCGCCTACACCAGCGCAGAGAGCGCCGCCGACATCGATGCGCTGATTCGCGCGCTCGGCTTGCCAGAGGTGACGCTGTATGGCGTGTCGTATGGGACGCGCTTGGCGCTGACGACGATCCGTGACTACCCAGAGCGCATCCGCTCGGTCATCATCGACAGCGTCTACCCCCCACATGTGCAGGGCTATGAAGAGCAGGTCGTCAACGGCGTGCTGGCGTTTGAGGTGCTGTTCCGCGATTGTGCCGCCTCGCGCGCTTGCAGCACCGCTTATCCCAACTTGCGCCAGACCTTCCTCCAGATGATCGACGACTTGAACCGCCGTCCGATGCGCGGTGATGACCGGGAGGAGATCACCGGTGATGACGTGGTCAACGCTTTGTTTAGCCTCATGTACGAGACGACGGCGCTGCCCTACCTGCCGATCATCATCACAGCTGCGGCCAACCGCGATTACGATGCCTACATGCTTTACAGCACATATCGCAGCGACGATTTGGCTGTTCAGCTTGAGCAGATGACCGATGAGGAATTTGACGCCTATGCTGCCGCGTTCTTGAGCTTTGCCGATGTTGAGTCTTACTTGGAGTACCTCAGTACGTTGGACGATAGCGAACTTTTAGAGCTTCTGGAAACAATCTACAGCACCGAACCGGAACGCTCCCCGGCGGAGCGCGCAGCACTCGACGCGCGCTTGATGGAACTGTTGGGAGTTTCCACGACGAGCGAGCTGAACGCCATCCTGCGCCAGCTTGACGAAGACGAGTACAACGCGCTGATCGACGAGGCTTACGGCCTCATCGACGACGACAGCGAGGGCTTCTTCAACAGTGTGACGTGCTTCGAGGAAATGCCGTTCAACAGCCTGCGGGTGGCTGAACGGCTTGCCGCCGACTTCCCGCGCAGCTTGGCGAACGCGCTGCTCTACGACGTGGAGCGCCAGTTTGCGAGCTGCAACATCTGGGACATCGAAGCCGGCCCAGCGTTGGAGAACGAGCCAGTCGTCAGCGATATTCCGGTGCTGGTGATGAGCGGGGAATACGACCCGATCACGCCGCCCGCATGGGGGCAAGCGGCCGCCGACTTCCTGCCGAACAGCACACACTTCGTGTTCCCCGGGATGGGGCATGGCCTGCTCGACGTGGTGGGCAAGCCCTGCCCGAACACGATCGCTGTGCAGTTCCTGCTTGATCCGTTTAGCCCGCTGGATGGAAGCTGCGTGGCGCAGATGGGGCCGCCCGCGTTCTTTGTGGAGTAGGCTGCGTTCCGAGGGCGCAAAGGGAATGCCTAAATCACGGGTGATGGCCCTGCCCCCTGCAACTCATCCCTCGTGCTGGTTGAACGCCGGACGCTAAAGCATCCGGCCAAAGCGCGCCCCCTGAAGGGGGCTGAAGCCCCCGCGCGCCAGCCAGAGGCTTGAGCCTATGGCGCACGGCCACCTGCGGCCAGCCTGTTCCTCTCCCACACGGGGCGAGGGGCAACACCAGCTATTTCGACACGCCCCCAGCGTAAAGGGAGTGTCTAAGGTCGCGGTGATGCGTCATCTCGTCTTGTTCGGTTGGCATTACAAGGCCTCATCCCCCAACCCCCTTCTCCCACGGGAGAAGGGGGCAAAAGTCCCCTCTCTGCGGGAGAGGGGATTTAGGGGTGAGGCTTCACCATCTGCTTAGGTTTAGACACTCCGCCGACGCAAACTCAGCGTTTACTTCAGAGCGATTTATGCTATACTGCCTACTTTGTCAGGTATCACAGCAAGGGTTTGCTATGAAGGTCGCTACATCAGTCAAGCCGCGCTGCCCCAAGTGCCGCATCATCAAGCGCGCTGGGAAGGTGATGGTGATCTGTGTTAATCCAAAGCATAAGCAGAAGCAAGGCTAAGGCCGAGTTTTCCAGTTAGGAGTTGGTGGCAAGTATGGCACGTATTGAAGGTGTTGACCTGCCTCGTGACAAGCGCGTCGAGATTGCATTGACCTATATCTATGGGATTGGCCTCAAGACGAGCCAGAAGATTCTGGCTGCCACGGGCGTAAACCCGGATACACGTGTGCGTGACTTGTCTGAAGCAGAAGTACAGCGTATCCGTGAGCAAGTCAGCACAATGACAGTTGAGGGCGACTTGCGGCGCGAAGTTCAGTTGAATATCAAGCGTCTGATGGAGATCAACAGCTACCGTGGGCTGCGGCATCGTCGTAACCTGCCAAGCCGCGGCCAGCGGACGCGCACGAATGCCCGTACCCAGCGCGGGGCGCGTAAGACGGTTCCCGGGCGTGGTCGTCGTCGCGGTGCAACCAAGAAGTAAGTTCACGGTCAAGCTGTTCAAGACGAATACGCTCGACAACCGATGGTGACACCACATGCGCCCTGTGCATTCCGCAGGGCGATGCTATCGTAAAGCACAGGATCAACTTGGGGAGAAGTAAGTATGGCACGTACTGTAAAAAAGACGACATCCTCCAATCGTCGTGCTGTCAAGAAGGTGATGAAGAACATCCCCTATGGCCAAGCGCACATCTACGCCACGTTCAACAATACGATCGTCTCGCTGACGGATCAGAGCGGTAATGTGGTGACATGGGCCAGCGCGGGCACGAGCGGTTTCAAGGGCAGCCGCAAGAGCACGCCTTACGCCGCGCGCATGGCCGCGCAGACGGCCAGCGAAGCCGCCCAACAGCATGGCATGAAGGAAGTCGATGTGTTTGTCAAAGGCCCCGGCCCGGGCCGCGAAAGCGCGATCCGCGCCATTCAGGGGAGCGGCTTGAAGGTTCGTTCCATTTCGGATGTGACGCCCGTGGCGCACAACGGATGCCGCCCGCCCAAGCGTCGTCGCGTCTAAGCAACAGGAGAAATGCGGCCTATGGTGTACTCCTCCTCGTCCGGTGGATCGGACGTCAATCAGATTACCAGCAACATGGTGCTCCCCCACAAAGTGGAGAGCCAAGCGCTGACGCGCACCTACGGGTGCTTCGTCATCAGCCCGCTGGAGAGCGGGTATGGCCTGACGCTGGGAAATGCCCTGCGCCGCGTTCTGCTGTCGTCTCTGCCGGGCGCTGCGGTGACGAGCATCCGCGTCTCGGATGTTCATCATGAGTTCTCCGGCATCCCGGGTGTGCGTGAGGATATGACGCAGCTCATCTTGCAGGTTAAGCAGCTGCGCCTCACGATGCACGACGCCGAAAGCCGTCGCCTGCGCCTTGAACATCGCGGTGAGGGCACAGTGACCGCGGCGGATATCTGGACGCCGGCTGAGGTGACCATCGAAAACCCCGACCTGTACCTGTTCACGGTGGATGACCCCAACGCCCATATCGAAATCGAATTTGAGGTGCGGACGGGGCGCGGGTACAGCCCCGCGGATGAACGTGGTCGCCTGCCGATTGGCGAGCTGCCTGTGGACGCGATCTTCAGCCCGATTCGCCGCGTCAAGTTCGACGTGGAGCGCGCCCGCGTGGGCCAGCGCACCAACTACGATCGTCTGGTGCTGGAAATCTGGACAGACGGCACGGTGCGCCCAGAGGAAGCGATCAGCCAAGCTGCGCAAATTCTCATCCGCCACCTTGTGGTGGTGGGCGGCGTCCACATTGATGAGATTCAACTGCCCGATCCTGAGCTGCTTGAAGATCGCAGAGAAGGGCATAAACTGCTGAACGACAAGCCCATTGAGGAGCTTGATCTGAGCGTGCGCGTGTTCAACTCGCTCAAGCGCACAGGCATTACTACCGTGGGCGATGTGATTGACATGCTCCAGCGCGGCAACGACGCGGTGCTGGCCATCCGCAATTTTGGCGAGAAATCGCTGGACGAGCTGAAGGCCAAGCTGCGCGAAAAAGGGTATTACCCCAAGGAAGACGAGTAACTTGTAGCATACGGAGAGGGAACAATGCGTCATCGCGTTGCAGGCAAGAAGCTGGGGCGCAACACAGCCCAGCGCAATTCACTTGAGAAAAATCTGACGATTGCCCTGTTCAAGCATGGGCGAATCACCACTACCCGCGCGAAGGCCGACTTCGTCCGTGGGAGCGTGGAGCGTTTGATCACTGTGGCGAAGCGCGGCCTTGCCAAAGCGCAGGCCACCAACAACGAAGCTGTGGCTGTCCACGCGCGGCGCATCGCCGCCAGCCGCTTGTACAACGACCGCGCGATTGTGGCCAAGCTGTTTGACCACATCGCCCCGCACTTTGCGGAGCGCCCGGGCGGCTACACGCGCATCTACAAGCTGAACCCGCGCAAGGGCGATAATGCCGACATGGTGCTGCTGGAACTGGTGGACTACAACCAGATTCAGGAATCGGCCAGCTCGTAACGCGCATGGTGCGCTTCCGCGCGACCCTCGCCTATGACGGCACGCGCTACGCTGGCTTTCAGCGGCAGGCCAACGCCATCAGCGTTCAAGGGGAGGTGGAAGCCGCGCTCCAGCGCGTGTTGGGCGTGCCCACGCCGATCATCGGCGCAGGCCGCACGGATGCGGGTGTCCACGCCAGCGGCCAAGTCATCGCCTTTGATGCGGATTGGCCGCACGGCTGCACGGCACTTTTAACAGTACTGAATAACGCTTTGCCGGTGGATATCAGCGTGCTCGACTTGAACGAGCAGCCGGGTATCCACCCACGCTATGACGCGCTGTCGCGTGTGTATGATTACAGTGTGTGGGTCAGCCCCGTCCGACACCCTCTAATGATGCGCACGAGCTGGCAAGTCTCTCAAGCGCTCAACGTCCAGCAGATGAACGCCGCCGCGCGTTGGCTGATTGGCCGCCACGACTTCGCAACGTTCGGGCGGCCGCCCAAAGGCGAGAACACGGTGCGTGAGGTGTTCGTCTCGGCGTGGCGCACGCAGCCTTCCCCCTATGGTGATGTGCTGGTGTACCGCATTGAAGCGACCGCTTTTCTGCATCAAATGGTGCGGCGAATAGTGTCGATGCTGGTGGACGTGGGGCGCGGCTGGCAAAGCGAGGCAGCGTTCAGAGAGGCTTTCTTAGCAGCGGATTTGCGCCGCGCAGGCAAGCCTGCACCCCCGCAGGGGTTGGTTCTGGTTGCGGTGCGCTACCCGCCGCCCGACCAGATCATCGAACGAGACAAGCACAGGCGATTCAAACAGACGCCGGAGGATCAAGAATGAAGATGAAAGAACAGGGGACGTTCATCACGACCCCTAAGGATATCGAACGGAAGTGGTACGTGGTGGACGCGCAAGGTAAGACCCTTGGCCGTCTCGTCTCGCAGATCGTGCCGATCCTGCGCGGCAAGCACAAGCCCTATTTCACCCCTAACTTGGATTGCGGCGACTACGTGATCGTGATCAACGCCGACAAGATCCACGTGACGGGCAAGCGCATGGATGAAAAGGTCTACTGGCGCTACAGCGGCTACCCGGGCGGCATCTACGGGACAACGCTCCGCGACCTGCTGGGGACGCACCCCACACGCGCGATTGAGATCGCCGCGAAAGGGATGCTGCCGAAGGGCGCGCTGGGGCATCAGATGATTGGCAAGCTCAAGGTGTACGCCGGCGCGGAGCATCCGCACGCCGCGCAGAAGCCTGAAGTGCTGGAAGTGGAATAAGGGAGACACGTGATGGCACAGTACTATGAAGGCATTGGCCGTCGGAAGGCCGCAACCGCTCGCGTCCGTTTGACCACCGGCGGCACAGGGCGCATCCTCATCAAGAGCGGCGACGCGGAAGAATACCGTGACGCCGAAGATTACTTCACCCGCCCCAACGACATGACCCTGCTGCTGGCCCCGCTGACCCTGCTGGGGCAAGAGCGCAGCTACGACATCACCGTGCACGTCAACGGTGGTGGTGTGAGCGGCCAGCGCGACGCGATTCGCCTCGGGATCGCCCGTGCGCTGCTCAAGCTTGACCCCGACACGCGCCCCGCACTGAAGGCTCCCGGCTTCCTGACGCGCGATGCCCGCGTGAAAGAGCGCAAGAAGCCCGGCCTCAAGCGTGCCCGCAAGGCCCCGACCTACACCAAGCGTTAAGCCTGACGAACATCCCCTCCACAACGAGGGGATGTTTTGTTTTAGGCGCAGCGGCATCGTAGGAAAATCTCAACACACTTTCGTAAACTGTTCAGATTTAATCTAACTATGATAAATAGAAAAATGATCACACATGCGGCAGCGTCCGCTGCAAAAGGGGACGACCTATGTTGCGGTTGAGGGGGGTAGTTGGTTTTTTGTGGCTCATTTGGGGGGTGATGGCCTGTACGCTGTTTCAAGGCTGCTCGCCCACGCTCGAGCTGCTGCATCCGAACGTTGTTCACCTCGCACCCGGCGAGGAATATGCCATCGGCAGCGTGCTGGTGCTCCAGCCTAGCAGCTATGGTTTTCGCTCCGATGTTTTCTATCGTGTGTATGTCTACACCCAACAGGGCAGTTTAAGCGTGAACGCGGGTAGCCCACTATCGGGGCTGCAGCTCGACGGCACTTACGAGCAAGTGTCCGCTGCCGCCAGCACCCTGCGCTACACGGCTCCAGCAGCGTTTGAGACCGATACAATCTATATTAGCACGATGCGCATAGAAGCAGCGACAGAGGCTCCGGTCGGTGATACGCTGTATGATGATACAGGGCAAATTCAAATCCTGCGCCGCAGCGATGCAGCCCCCAATCAAGCACCGCAGCTCAACCTGCCAGCGCTCATCACCCTGCCCAGCTACCACACCAACTTTGATCCGTTCCCAAATCCGGTGAGCGTGTTCGACCCTGACGCGCTCGGCGCGGATTTGTCCATCCGGTTCAAAGTGCAGCACGGCAAGCTGAGATTCTCGCGCTATCTCTCGGGCAATGTGCGCGTGCAGGAAGCCGCCATCAACGGAGGCTTCTATCTGGACAATGAGTTCACCCTCATCGGTGACCTCATTAACTTGAACAAGTATATGAACGCGATGGAGTATGTGCGCGACGAGGGCAGCGCAGCCGAGGACTTCATCGAGGTGTTTGTGTCTGACCTCGGCAACACGGGCAGCGGCGGCGAACAGACGGCTGAAGGCGTTATCCTCATCTCGGCCAGCGGGCCAGTGGGCGTGGCCATGCCCATCCAGACGGAGGAGGAGCCACCACAGGGCACAAAGCTGATCCAGTTCCCTGCGGCAGATCCGATCAACCCACCCATGCTGTGTGATCGTTCGAATGAGGTGTACTACCTCGACATGATCGCAGGCAAAGGCCAATGGTACTTGGGGATGTTCTTCAACGTGCCGATCTACTTAAAGACGGTGCGCTTCCTCGGCCAGCCCAGCACCTTGATGCAGATCGTGCCGTTCCTGCTGCCAGCGTATGAGATGGTGGAAGCCCCCGACGACCAGATCATGATGATGCTCAAGACGTATCCTGACCAACAGCCCGCGTGTGAGGCGGCGTTTGATGTGCCCACGCTGTTTGTCTATCAGAACCAGCCACCGCGCAACGTCACCCCGGGCAACCAGACGGTCAACGCGGGGGGGAGCGTGCCGCTGCCGTTCAACGTGACCGATCCTGACGTGGGCGTGGGGTTTATCGACGTGCGGCTGCGCGCTAACGCGGGGGTGCTGAACGTCACGCCAGCGGGCAGCGCCCAAGTGACCGGCAGCGGCAGTGCGCAGGTCGACATCAAGGCGACCATCCGTGACTTGCAGAACACGCTGCGCTCGGTCGTGTACGTTAACACCAACGGCCAAGCGGGGCAGGATGTCGTCAGCATCTACAGCAACGACCGCGGCAACAACGGGGCTGGCGGCCAAAAGTCTGACTACGATGAGATCACAATCACGATCAACGCTGCCGTGGCTGCGCCGTCCGCTGGCGGCGGAACGGGGCAGGCTGCGCCGAGCTGCACAGGCGCACCGGTGAGCCTGTCGGGTGGCAGCTATACGTGCGATCTGGGCACGACGTGCAGCTATGCGCCGTCACTATCGGGTGGCCAAGCGCCTTACAGTTGGTCGTACAGCGGCTCCATCCCGCCCGGGATGAGCTTCAGCAACGGCACGGTCAGCGGGACGATCAGCGGCAGCGGCAGCTACACTTACACGGTCACCGTGACTGACTGCGCAGGCAACAGCGCCAGCGCCAACATGGAGATCTTCGTCGGCAAACCGTAGGCGCTTCACCTCGAATCAAGCCGAAGGAGAAGGGAGCACCAACTCCCTTCTCCGCCCAGCGACCGCACGCTGGGTTGCCTTGAGGGGGGGTAAGGGTAAGGCATCTGTTCCATAGTAGGCGCTCTCGCGGTGTTTTGCCCTCTTGCCAAGCCGCCAATTGGGCATACACTGTGAGTAAGAGCCACTAGTGAAAGTGTTATATGCCGTTCCTGTGTGAGCAGCTTGAAGACCCCTCAAGTAAGGACCTCGCGTTTATTCGCTATATCTACGAAACCAACTTCCCTGAGTACGAAAAAATCCCGTTTGAGTGACTGACGAACAACCAAGCCCACGACGCGCTGCGGCTGTTGGTGGCGCGTGATGCTGAGTCAGGCTACATCGTCGGCGTGATGTGGCTGCAGCTGCTGGGCGATACGCGCGTGGCGTTCATCCCGTATTACGCGGTGGATCGCATCGTGCAGGGGCACGGGGTGGGGCAGCGTCTGTTTGCCTATGCCCGGGAACTGCTGGCGCAGACAGGCGAAGCCGACGTGATCTTGTGGGAGATTGATGTGCCCACGGGCGATGCAAACGACCCCACTCACAAACGGCTGCATTTTTATGAAAAGTGTGGCGGGCAGGTCGTGCGGTTTGCGCGGTGCTTCAGCGTACCAGATATCAACGGCGCTGGCGAATATCCTGTGTGGCTGATGGTGGCTCCCATCGGGGGCTATGCCGTTGTCAACGATCTTGAGCACGCGCTGCTCTGGGCGGATGCGCTGCTGTCTTACGATGTGGACTATTGTCGCTATCCCAATCATCGGGCGCGTGTGCTGCGCCGCATTCGCCAACAAGAGTACGAACTGCACTGACGCTCGCTGACACGCGGCCTATAATAGGGTAGTGTTCACACGAGAGGACTTTGAATCGTTATGACCCATCCACACACCCTTAGGATTGTCGGCTTGGGGCCGGGCGACGCAGACGACCTGACGCGGCGCGCGTGGCGCGTGCTCGAATCTGCTGAGATGGTCTACCTGCGGACGGAGCGCCACCCCTGCGTGCCTGATCTGCCGCGCGGCACGCTCTATGAGAGCTTCGACCATTTCTACGAAGCACATGAGCAGTTCGACGAGGTGTACGACGCGATCTGCGATTATCTGCTGGATCGCGTTCAACAGGAGGATGTGGTCTATGCCGTTCCGGGCGACCCTATGATGGGCGAGACGAGCGTGCTGCGGCTGATGACGCGCGCTGCGCAGCTGGGCATCCCCGTTGAGATCGTTCACGGTGTCAGCTTTGTGGAGCCAGCGCTGAGCCATGTGCTGGTGGATGGGCTAGAGGGGCTGCAAATCGTCGATGGGATGACGCTGGCCGCGATGCACCATCCACCCCTCAACCCAAGCTACCCTGCGCTGGTCGGCGGCGTCTACAGCCGCGAGGTGGCCAGCGATGTCAAACTCACGCTGATGAACCAATACCCCGACGATCACCCGGTTCAGCTCATCCACGGCGCAGGCACGCCTAACGCCAACATCGAACGCCTGCCGCTGTACGAGATCGACCGCTCGCTGAGCCTGAACCACCTGTCGTCGCTGCTCGTGCCGCCGCTTTCGCCTTACAGCAGTTTTGAGTCCTTCCAAGAGACGATTGCCCATTTGCGCGCGCCGGAGGGCTGCCCGTGGGATCGCAAGCAGACGCACGCTTCGCTGCGGCCTTACTTGATCGAAGAGGCCTACGAGGTGATCGACGCCATCGACCGCGAGGCGTGGGACGAGCTGGCGGGCGAGCTGGGCGATTTGCTGCTGCAAGTCGTGCTGCACGCGCAGATCGCCACCGAGGATGGCGAGTTCCAGATGGCCGACGTGCTGGACGCGATCAACCGCAAGATGATCCGCCGCCACCCGCACGTGTGGGGCACAGTAGACGTGAACGGCAGTGCTGACCAAGTGAAGGCCAACTGGGACGACATCAAGCGGGCGGAACGGGCTGAGGAAGGCGCACCGACTGAGGGCCTGCTGGACAAGGTCAACAAGGCGCTGCCCGCGCTCATGGTGGCCTACGAGTATCAGCGGCGCGCGGCCAAAGTGGGCTTTGACTGGCCGACGGTAGACGGCGTGAAAGACAAAATCCGCGAGGAGATGGTCGAAATCCTCGCGGAGGACGAGCCAACGCGCATCGCGGCCGAGGTGGGCGATCTGATGTTTGTGCTGGTGAATTGGCTGCGTTGGCTGGGCATTGACGACCCTGAAAGCGTCTTGCGAGCGACCAATCAAAAGTTCTATCAGCGGTTTCGTTTCATCGAACAGACTGCGGCTGCTCAAGGCCGCGAGCTGGCCAGCATGACGCTGGACGAGATGGAGGCGCTGTATCAGCAGGGCAAAGCGCAGGGGTTGTGAGCGATGCCAGTGCGGTATGAGTGGTACAACGCCGAGAAGTCGGTCATGCGTTACATCGCTGAAGGCGACTGGAACTGGCACGACTATCACCGCACGGTGCGTGTGTCGCTGTTTGCGATGATGAACCACCCGCACGCGGTTCACAGCCTGATTGATCTGCGCGCTTCGGGGCGGGCGACGCTGCCGGCTGGGTTTGGGGCGCACGCGCGCACCTTCGGCAAGCGTGGCACGCCAGCCCTCAGCGGCAAAGCGATCGTGCTAGGCGTGACGCCGGAGCAAATCCCACCCAACATCCTCGACGCGGACGGCACGCTTGAAACGCCGGACGGCCGCGTCTACTTTGCTCAGAGCGAGGACGAAGCGCGCGCGCTGCTGCAAAGCTGGGGGGCAAACCTTCGTACTGATTGACACGCTGATCGAACTGGCCATACCATGCGGTCAAGAGTAGGAGGTATGGTCATCATGCGTAAACTGGCCTTTTTGACTTTTCTTGTGCTCGGTTTGAGCGTGGGGATGGCCCACAGTCAATCTGGACGGCAGGTGTGGGCGTTCTACATGGGCTTTTGGGTCGGCGAAGGCTCATGGCAAATGCAGGCGGATGTGCTCATTGATCGTCCTGCTATTGGCAACTACGACTCGCGCGATGGAGGCGTGGCCGCCACCCACATCGATCAAGCTAAGAGCGCGGGCATCGATGCATTCGTCGTGTCGTGGTATGGGCTGGAGGATGGGGCCGTCACAACGGCAGTGCTGAACAACATGCTTGACCGCGCGGCGGAACGCGGCTTTATGGTTGGCGCTGTGGTGGATATTTTCTCATCCCAGTTCAACCGCAGCCCTGATGCGTTGATCAACTCGCTAAACTACTTGGTCTATGATCGCGCGAATCATCCGGCTTATTTGCGCTACAACGGCAAACCCGTGATCATGTTCGCCTTCCAGAACCGTGCGAACTTCTCACGGGCACAGTGGCAGCAGATCCGCAGCGCGGTTGACCCCAACCGTAACACGATCTGGATTGCGGAAGGCGTGAACGGCTGCTGCTTGTACGGCGGCGCGATGGACGGCATGTACGCTTTTAACATCGCATGGGCCAACGGCAGCGGGGGGCGCTATGTGCGCGAGCGGAACGCTGTGCGCAACGCTGGTGGCAGCATCTACGTCCCGACGGTTCACCCGGGCTGGGATGAGCAGTTGATCGCCCGGCGCGAACGCCGCCCGAACCCCACCTCCCCGCGTGATCGCGCGGGCGGGCGCTTCTTGTCGAACAGCTTCGCTGGCGCAGTCAGCGCTGGCACGGACGTGATCTTGATCGGCACGTGGAATGAGTTCATCGAGAACAGCCACATCGAGCCGAGCGTCAACTTCGGCTCACAGTCGCTGGATGTGCTGCGCCCGCTCATCGCAGATTGGAAGGCGGGGGGCAGCGGCGCGGCAGGAGGCGGCGGAGGCGGCGCTGCGCCTGCGGCTTGCCCAGCCTCACCCACAGGACAGGTGTTGAGCGCCACCAACGCCAACGTGAACGTGCGCCCTGCACCGAGCACCGACGGCGCGCCCATCGGACGCATTCGCCCGGGGGAGTGCTACGCTGTGCTGGGGGCCGAAAGCGGTTGGTTCTTGATCGACTTTAACGGTCGGCAGGGGTGGGTCAACGGCAGTGTGGTCACGGTTCGTCAGCAGTGAAAGCCCCTAACGTGGAACAGATTGGCGCGCTACACGTCCCTTGAAGGGGGCTTCAGCCCCCACGCTCGGGCGAAGGGCGGAGGGCAGCCACCCCTTGTGGCTTAGACACCCTCGGCAGCAGTAGTTCATAGGCAGGGGGGCTAACTTCTGGTAGCATAGCGGCTTGTTCGGTGCCACAGACGAAGAAGCCGCTATGACTTTTCCATTGACTGTTCTGCCCGTTAAGGCTCCTGTAAAAGAGGCTCAATTCGACCTTGTCGAGACGCTTCGCAGCGCGTTGACAGATGCTGCCATCACCCCTCAGATGGGCGATGTGATCGCGCTGTCGTCTAAGTATGTTGCGATCAGTCAGGGGCGCATCGTCAAGCTGGACGAGGTGCGCCCCAGCGAGCAGGCCGAGGCGCTTGCTGAACGTTACAACATGAACGCGGCGCTGGCTCAGCTCGTCATCGACGAATCAGAGCACATCTTCGGTGGTATTCCGCTGGGCTTTCTGCTGACGTGGCGCGAGGGGGTGATTTCCCCCAATGCTGGCATTGACCGCTCCAACATCCCGAACGGGCTGGCCGTGCTGCTGCCGGCTGAGGCCTACGAGACTGCACGTGTCATTCGCCAAGCGCTGGAGGCACATTACGGTGTGCGGCTCGGTGTGCTGCTGACGGATAGCTGGCTTGTCCCCGGGCGCTGGGGCACGACGGGTGTCGCGCTGGCGATGTCTGGCTTTGAGCCGCTGCAAGATGAGCGCGGCAAGCTCGATTTGTTCGGCAACCCGATGGCTGTCACGCAGCGCAGCATGGCGGATGCGCTGTGCGTGGCGGCGCAGTTGGTGATGGGCGAGCGCGATGAAGCTACGCCGATTGCCGTCATCCGCAACGCGCCAGTCACGCTGACGGATCGCGCCCTCAGCCGCGAGGACGTGGCCATCCCGTGGGAGATGTGCCTCTACGTCGAGTCGCTGACGGTGGGGCTGCTGCCGGAGGGCGCGCCGCGCGAATCGCACAGCGCACGCCTGTTGAAGCCCAAAGCCTACTGATCCAACAAGTCAAGCACCTGCTGGGCACACGCCTCCCATGTGAAGCGGGCGGCTTGAACATGCCCAGCGGCGATGAGACCTTCGCGTGTGGCGGGGTCGATGATCTGCTGCATAGCGCGCGCGATGTCGTCCACATCCAACGGGTCGACAAGCAGCCCAGCCTCCCCAACGAGTTCAGGGAGGCTGCTGGTGCGGCTGGCGATCACAGGCGCGCCGCAGTGCATGGCCTCCAGCACGGGGAAGCCGAAGCCCTCATACAAGGACGGCATGACCAGTGCCAGCGCCCCCGCCAGCAGCGCCCCTTTGTGCTGCTCGTCGACGTAACCGGTGATGATCACCCCCTCTGCGCCTGCCACCCAGCTTGCATCGTAGAGCCAGCCCTTGCCCCCTGCCAGCACGAGCGCCGCATCATCGCCGGTCTGCTGGCGGTAGCGCTGATGCGCTTGGACGAGGCGGGCGATGTTCTTGCGCGGCTGAAGCGTCCCGATGAACAAGAAGTAGCGCGCGGGGATCCCGTAAGTGGCGTGCAGGTCGACAGGGTGCAGCGGCGGCGGCTCCACGCCCGGGTAAACCACATGGATTTTGTTATGTGGGGTATGGTAGACGTGGGCGAGGTCGTCGCGCGTGGCGGCGCTGTCCGCGAGGATGAGGTCGGCGCGGCGCGCGCTGCAGCGCGTCGTGAGGTCGAGGTAGAGGCGCTGGGCGGTGCGATGCGCCTGTGGGAACCAGATATAGCCCAGATCGTGAACGGTGACCATCGCGCGCCCGGGGAAGGCAAATGGCAGCGTGTGCGCGGGGACGAACGTCCAATCAGGTCGATCCTGCCAGAGGGCCGCCGCGAAGCGCAGGTGCGTCCACAGGCGGCGGAATGGGATCACCCGCATTTGCACATGGAGAGACGCGGGGAACAGGTCAGGCGCAGGGGCATCACGGAAGTACAGCGTGAGCTGGTGCGGGTGTGGGCGCTGATCGTTGGCGCGGATCAAGTGGCGGATGAGCTGGAGCGCGTAGTGCTCTGTCCCGGTGGGGCGGGGAACAGTGCAGCGGCTGGCGTCAATGGCGATGCGCATCAGACGAAGAACAGTGCTGCGCCGCCTGCGATGCAAGCCAAGCCGACCAACAGGCTGCCGCGCGCCCAGCGGCTTGTGCCCAACCACCACGTGAGCGACGAAATCCCGAACAGGATCAAGCCGCCGCCCGCTAGATGCTGCGGCGCTGGCATCGGGTTGCCGCTGGCCAGATAAAACGTGAGAAACACACCGGCGGCGATCATCAGCAGCGCAGGGACGACCGAGGGCGTTGTGCCGCGCTCCAGCGTGGCGAGCGGGGGCTGTGGCAGCTCGTCGCTGAGGATCACCTCTTGCGGGGCGAAGGCCTCGCGCGGCGCGTCTGCGGCCAGCACGTTGAGGCTGCTTAGGGCGCTGAGGGCGGCGTCAACGTCCGGCTCCACGGGGGCAAATGGTTCCAGCGCGGGGGGCGCAGGCTCCGGCTCGAAGCCCTCCAAGGGGAGGTCATCTGCGTCGAGTTCAACCTCGAGCGCCGAGGCTGGCGTATCCTCCGGCTCATGGGGGAGGGCGGGGGCTTCTGCCGCGGCCTCAAGTAGTTCGAGCGCGGCCTCGGCGCTGTCGTCCGCTTCAGGGATGTCAGCGCTGGTCAGCTCGTTTAGGGTGTCGGGGGTGTCGTGTTGATTGTCTGTCATACTGGTGATTGTGCCGCTGCGGGGCAAAATGCGCAAGTCTGCGGGTGGAGGGGGAGCAGGTCGGTCCCATTCTGAACCGCTCCCCTCGCCCCGCGAAGCAGTGGGAGAGGGGGCAGGGGGTGAGGGGCAGAACGCCATCGCAAGATGGGGGCACTCATCCTTGCCTCACCTGCGCGTCACAGCTATAATGTTAACTAATGGCGACTTGGTCGAGTGGTTAGGCACCGGTCTGCAAAACCGTTTACGCCGGTTCGATTCCGGCAGTCGCCTCAGCAAAGCAGCCTCAACACTGGCTGCTTTTTTCGTGCAACGTTGGCGAAGGGATGTGCGTATTCTAGGCAGTAATCACGCACACAGGAGCCACATCACTCATGAAAGCGAAGAACTTCCTCATCACGACCACCAACACGCTGGAGGGGTATCAGATTGAGCAGTATCTGGGCGTTGTTTCCAGTGAGGTGATTTTGGGAGCTAACTTCTTCCGCGACATCTCGGCCAGCATCACCAACTTCATCGGCGGGCGCAGCGGCGCGTATGAACGCACATTTATCGAGGCGAAGGAAGCTGCTCTGCGCGAGATCACCGAACGGGCGCAGGAGATGGGCGCGAATGCGATCATCGGCGCTGACCTCGACTTTGAGGCGTTGGGGTCAGACAACGGGATGCTGATGGTCAGCTTCAGCGGGACGGCAGTGGTGGCGCGGCGTTTGTAGCGCTTGGCAGCAGGATGTGCGCTGCGCTACACTGTGGGCATGAACGATCAAGACCAACCTTCACCACCACCTGCTGAGCCGCCCGTGATCGACGAGCGGCCCCCTCTGCCGCTGACCAACTACACCTTGAGCACGGTGTGCCCCGCGTGCGGCGCAGACACGTACAAACTGGCGTGCAAGGTGCGCTGTGGGCGCTGCGGTTTCATGTGGGATTGCAGCGAACTCTAGGCGGCTATTTCAGAGTTCTTCGAGGTGCGCTGCGACCCATGCTTGATAGGCATGGCGCAGCGCTTTTGTTTTCTCACCCACGCGCCCATCCCCAATAGCTATCCCGTCGATCTCTACCACGGGCACGATGCCGCGACTGCTGCTGCTGAGGAACGCCTCCTGCATCTGCGGAACCTGCGACACGTGGACGGCTTCCAGCTTGACCGGCAGCACCTGCGGCGCGACCTCAAGGACGATCTGCTGGCTGATCCCTTTCAGCACGCCCGATCCTGCGGTGTAAAGTGTGCCGTCGAGAATGGCGTAAAAGTTGCTAGCCAGCCCTTCGAGCAGGTAGCCCTCTGCGTCGAGCAGAAAAGTGTCATAGATGCCGGCGGGCATGGCCTCTTGGAGCTGCCGCCTTCGCAGCGCCCAATCAGTCGTCTTGGCTTCGGGGTTGTGGCGGGCGCTGTTTGGGGCGGTGATGGCGCGCGTCCCCTCCGTCAGCAGGTGAGCAGGCAGGGGGTGGAACGGCTCAATCGAGAGGATGAGCGTCTCGGGTTGAGCGCGCCCAACGGTGATGCGAAAGCGCACATCACCCCAACCCGCCTCCTCGATCATCTGGCGCAGGGCGGCGCGCAGCTTTGGCCGATCCAATGTTAGTGGGATGCCCGCGCGCGCGGCGCTGTCCTCCAAACGGTCGAGGTGGGCATCTAACTTCAGCACACGGGTTGTGTTGTAAGTGTTCGTGATCGTGTAGACGCCGTCGGCAGGTTCAAACGGGGCCGTGGCCGCCAGCGAATCCCCTGACCACGGCGCTGGCTGCAAACCCTCGGCGTTGAGCAAGCACACCCTACAAGCCATCTATCTCTCCTCTACTACTGTGTTTGTTCCACCAGCGGGCGCAGCGGGGCATCGAGATATTTCTGCCGCATGAGCGCCCAATCTGCGCTGGTCAGCGGGCGATCAGTGAAGATGGCCACGCCAGTAAAGCGCGCAAACTGTTCAGGTGAGAGGTCTCGTATCGCAATCGCCACACCGTCAAGCGCCCCCGCGAGCGTTTCCACCGCGGGGATGTGCGGGTTCGGGTCGGGCGGGTCTGGCAGCGTGTAGTTCGGGACGCCGATCAGCAGTTGGCTGGGGGATTGAATCTCCTCGGTCAGGGCGCGGGTGAACGAATCAACCTGATGCGCCACCCAGCGGATGTACTCGACTTGGTCAGCAATGTAGCTGTTGTAGGCGCTGACGACCATTTGATCCGCTTGGATGGAGACGCGGCGCTTGTAGTCGGCGCTCCACGCTGTGCCCGGCGCAATGAACGGCGGCAGCGCAAGGTCGGTGCCCAGCGGGGTGAGGTCAGCAGGGACGGCCACCGCCAGCAGCCGGTTTAAGCCGATCTCAGCGCGCACCTCTCGCAGGATGATCGGCAGGTCGGGGTTATTGTTGGCGACTGGCTTGATGTCGAGCATGACCCCCTCAAAGCCTAACCCGTTCACCATGCGCCCGGCGAAATCACGAATCGAGGCGCGCACCTGTAGGCTGTTGAGGCGATACTCGGGCAGCGAGGCGGTGACTTCGATCCACGCCAGCACCTGAATCTGAGGGGCCAGCGCCTGCAAGCGATCCGAGTTGCTCTTGACCAGCGGCTCTACCTCGATGAAGCGGTCGTTTTGACCCTGTGCCCCTGACCATGTGGCGTCAGCCTTCATGCTGCTCGTGTAAAGATAGATTGTGCCGATCTGGTGCGCCTGCAGCACTTCGACCAGCTCGGCCAGCTCATTGTCGGTCGGCGCGCTGTAGCTGAACGAACGATCGAGCCAGATGGCGTTGCCCGGGCGTGGGGCAGCAGGCGGATTAATGGCTCTCAAAATGGCAATGAGGATAACCGCCAGCACAATCGCCACCGGCACGAACAACCACCACTGGCTGAGGGAGATTTGCCCGGGGAAGTTAATGCGGCGGCGCGGGCGTTCCCCGGGGGCGCGCACTTGGCGGCTGGCGCGTGGGCGCGGCGCGGGCCGTTCCGCGGCTTGCTGGCGGCGTTTTTCGCGGCGTTCACGAGCAGTCCCCATGATGCGTCCTCCCTCACAACTTCAAAGCGAAAATCCTAGCCGCGCCAGCAGCGGTGGCCCCAACACGAGCAATCCCACCAGCACACTGGCGATCACCCCCAGCAGCACCGCCGCGCTGGCCACATCTTTCCCGACCTGCGCCATGGGATGATATTCCTGCGTGGCAACGTCGATGGCGGCTTCGATCCCTGCGTTGAGGAACTCCGTCAGCCAGACGATCGTGATGGCGATAATGATCAACGCCCATTCTAGCCGATCTAACTGAAGCCATGCGCTCAAGATGAGCACGGCAATGCTGGCCACAGACATGATGCGGGTGTTCTTCTGCCAGCGCAGCATGTACAGCCACCCCGCCAGCGAGTAGCCGAGGCTCTCAAGGCGGTTGCGGCTGGTCTTCATCGCGTAGTCGTGTGGGTCGATGCGCGATGTCCCTGTGAGGCGTTCGTAGAGCTTACTCATCGTGTTCTTGTTCATAGGCCAGCACGATCTCAGGGCGAATGCCCAGCTGTTTCAAAATGTCGGCTTGTACGTTCCACATGTCGGCGCGGCTGTCGGGTGTGTCATGGTCATAGCCGAGCAGGTGCAGCGTGCCGTGGACGACCATCAGGATGAGGCTCTCGGCCAATGGGAAGCCTTCGCGCTCACTTTGCGCCTGCACATACGGGAAGCCGATCAAGACATCGCCCAGATAAGGCGCTTCGTCGATGCCCTCCGGCAGGTCATCCGCTGGGAACGAGAGGACATCCGTCGGCGCGTCCACCCCGCGATGCTGCTGGTTCAACGCGCGGATGTCCTCATCTGGCAGCAGCACCACGCTTAGGGTGGTGTCGTGCTCCACGTCGTGCGCATCCAACACAGCGAGCGCCGCGCGTTGCAGCGCGGCAGCGTCAATTGGGAATTGATGGTCGTTTTGGACGTCGACATGATGGGGCATCGCGGTTACTCCGTTGGTGTGGGGGGCGGCAGGCTGGTTTTGCTGCTGGTGCGGGTCTCAGCGCGGGGCAGGCGTGGGACTTCATCGAGCGGTTCATCCTCATCAACGGTAGCTGGGCGCACTACGTTGACCTCGACCGAGCGCCGCGCCGCGGGGACTTCATCTGTCGCGCGGCGTTCGGCAGGCGCTTCGCTCACAACGACGGCCGGTAAGCTGCCAGTGGTCTTGTTATCTTCCTGATACTTGATGCGATGGTGATACATCCCTTGGAAGATTTCGATGAACACGGCCTGCGTCAGCGCGAGGTCGGTGAGGGTCAAGCCGCTGTCGTCGAGCTGGCCGCCTTCGCGTTTGGCGTCGAACAGCTCTTTGACGATGCGGGCGATCTCAGCGCGTGTTTTGGGCTGGATGCTGCGGATGGTGGCCTCGCACGTGTCCGCCAGCATGAGCAGCGCTGTCTCCCGCGAGCGGGGGCGCGGCCCCGGGTACTCAAACGCGCTGCTGTCGACTTGGCTGGCGTCGCCGTTGGCACGATCCAGCGCCACCCGATAGAAGTAACTCACGCGGGTTGTGCCGTGATGCTCAAGGATGAAGTCACGCAGGCGGCGGGGCAGCCCAGCAGTGCGCGCCATTTCCTCGCCTTTGGTGACGTGCTCGATGATGATCGCTGCGCTGCGGTAAGGGTCGTTCAGCTTGTTGTGGGGGTTCAACGATGGGTCGGGCTGGTTTTCGGTGAAGAACAGCGGGTTCTCCATCTTGCCGATGTCGTGGTAGAGCGCGGCCACGCGGACGAGTTGAGCATCCGCGCCGATGCGCTGGGCGGCTTGTTCGGCAAGGTTAGCCACCTGCAAGCTGTGCTGATACGTCCCGGCGGCCTCGCGCAGCATCCGCTGGAGTATGGGCTTGTTGGGCTGGCTGAGGTCGAGCAGGCGCAGGGCGGTCGGCAGGTTGAACAACTGCGTCAGTACGAACATCAGCGCAATCGTGATGGCTGGCAGCAGCACCACCCCGCTGAGGAAGGCCAGCGCCAAACTGCCGATCAAGTCGCCGCGCGCGATGCCATCGGAGACGCCAAAGCGGAACACGATCAAGATGGCCATGTTGACCACGGCAACCACCGCACCGCTGATGAAGAAGGCGTTCAGGCGCTGTGTGTTGCGCAGCGTGAGCGCCCCTACCCACCCGCCCACGATGACCAGCGCGGCCACCTCCAGCGAGCCATCGGCCATGTAGCCGCTGAGGATGCCCAACGCCAGCGTGCCGATGAGCGCCTCATGCGTGCCGACGATGGCCACGAACAGCAGCGCCAGCAGCGCGTAGGGGAATACGGTCTGATAGCCATCCAGCGCCAGCAGCCGCACCGCCAGCAGCGTCAAGATGAACACGTTGCCCAGCAGCGCCAACATGCGCACCCGCCGATACAGCAGCAGGGGGCTGTACTCTGCCAGATACAGCCCAACCAGCGCCATGACCAACAGCACCACGATCAACCCGCTGACGATCACACGGGCGTCAAGCTCCGTCGGCGTGAGCAGCCCCAGCGCATCCAGCGCCTCATAAGCCAGCGGGCTGATCAAGTCACCCTCGGAGAGGATGCGCTCGCCGCGGATGACGGTGCGCGTGATGGGGACGACCTGCGCCTGTGCCTCAGCACGGGCGGCCTCGGTAGCGGCGCTGTTCAAGAAGGTGTTGGGGCGGATGAGGTCAACCACGAGGGCGACGATGGCGGCGCGTTCTTCCTCGTTGAAGCGCACCGAGACCTGATTGCCCAGCTGCGCGCGCACTCGCGGCAGGTCAGCCTCGCGGATTGACTCGCGCATGGCAAACGAGAGCGTCGTAAGCACCTCACTGGCGATGGATTCCCAGTTCTCGTCGCTGAACTCGAGGATACGGCGGCGGATTTCGGTGGGCAGGTTGAGCGCAGTAATGGCGTTGAGGTCGTTCATGCGCTGGTCGAACGTGCCGTAGATGTCCTCGCGCACGTCACGGATAAAGGCGAGGATCTGCTGAGCGAGCTGGGTCTGCTGGCGTGTGATGTTGGGGTCGGGCGGGTCGTAAACAGGCTGGACGGCGTTGGCCACCGCTGCCAGCGCATCGTTGGTGAGCACCTCGCTCACAAAGGTGAGCGACTGCGGCGCGTTGATGTTGACCGGCGCAACTTCACCCACGCGCAGGCTGGCAATCCCGCGCCCCGTGAAGAACAGGTCATCATAAACGACGATCAACGTGGTGGAAGCAGCAAAGAACAGCGCCGCGATGCCTACAGCGACGCGCTCTAGATACCGCCGGACGCGCTCTTGAGGCCAGCCCAGCCGCCCTGCCAGCCACGCTGTGAGACGCTCGGTCATGAGAGGCTGTCCAACATCTCTTTCACGAGTTGGCTTACGAGCTTGCCGTCTGCGCGGCCTTTGGTCTGCGGTTGGATGACGCCCATCACCTTGCCCATGTCTTTGCCGCTGGTCGCCCCCACCTGCGCAATGGCAGCTTGGATCAACGCGCGCAGCTCATCCGTCGTGAGCTGCTTGGGCAGGAATTCCTCAAGCACGCTCAGCTCATACTGCTCGGCGGCGGCTTGCTCGGCGCGGCCTGCGCTCGTCAGCTCGCTGATGCTCTCGCGGCGTTTCTTGGCCTCTTTTTGCAGCACGTCGATCACCTGTTCCGGCGTGAGTTCCTTCTGGGTGTCGACCTCCACTTGTTTGATGGCGCTCGTCAGCAGGCGCAGCACATCCCGCCGCTGATTATCTTTGTTCTTCATCGCGTCCTTGAGGGCGTTGTTGAGCAGATCCTTGGGGTGTTCCATGGGCGATCCTTTGGTGTATCGATGGGTCTATTCTATCACGGGCACGCCGAGCAGCAGGCCATCGCGGAACTCGGCAAGGCGCGCCGGTGTGATCTGGTTGGTGAGCACGCGCGGGTGAACCGCCTGCACCCGCAGGTAGTGATGCGTGTAGCCGACGTTGATAAAGCCCTCCGGCGTCGCGCCTGCGACGTTCTCCCACAGGACGGGCGGCGTCGTGCCGAGGTAGCGCCGCGCGAAGCGTTCTTCTCCCGCGGCGGCGATGGCCAGCATCTCGTGGCTGCGGGCTTTTTTCACGTCGGCAGCCACCTGCCCGCGCATCCGCGCCGCCGGCGTGCCCGCGCGGACGCTGTAGCGAAATACGTGGATGCCAGCGAAGTCCATCGCTTGCACAAACGCGCGGCTCTCGGCGTATTCGGCCTCAGTTTCCCCCGGGAAGCCTACGATCAAGTCGGTGGTGATGCGCACATCAGGGATCGCTGCGCGCGCTTGTTCGACAAGCGCTTGAAACGCGCGCGTGGTCGTGTTGCGGCGCATCCGGCGCAGGGTAGCATCGCACCCGCTTTGCAGCGGCAGGTGCAGGTGAGGGCACAGGCGCGGGTTCTCCCATAGGGTGAAGAACCCCGCAGAGAGATCCCACGGTTCCAGCGATGAAAGGCGCAGCCGCGGGATGTCGGTCTCATTGAGCAGGCGCTGCGTCAGGTGGAACAAACCGTCATGATCGCCGAGGTCGTGGCCGTAGCTGCCGAGGTGAACGCCGGTCAGGACGGCTTCTTGGTAGCCCATCGCGTGCAGCGCGCGCACCTCGTGGATCACCTCGTCGGCGGGTCGGCTGCGGCCACGGCCGCGCGCGACGGTCGTGATGCAGAACGTGCAGGCGTTGTCGCAGCCATCTTGCACTTTCACAAACGCGCGGGTGCGCCATGCGGCCTGCGGCGCGCTGCGGGCGTGCGGCTCCACGTCGAACGGCTCAACTGGCTGGCCGGTGAGCTGCTCGACAAGACGATCTTTTTGATCGTTGGGCACGACACGAGTGACGCCCGGCAGCGCCACAATCTGATCGGGCGCAATCTGCGCGTGGCAGCCGGTGACGGTGATCGACGCGGCGCGGTTGGCTTGGTGCAGATCGGCAATAAGGCGGCGACCGCTCTTAACGGCGTCGTTCGTGACGGCGCAGGTGTTCACGATCACTTGGTCGGCCTGTTCAGCGCTGTCTACGACCGTGTGGCCTTGCTGCTCAAGCTGGCGCGCCATCATGTCAATTTCCGCTTGGTTGAGCCGACAACCCAACATCCGCAGATGTACCTTCATATCTGCACCTCTGGGCTGGGCGCGGGGCTGATGATGCGCAGCTTGTC
>JBDNCV010000199.1:0-5625 GCA_046719465.1 Anaerolinea sp. | reverse complement strand
TGCCACGGGCGATGCAGCGGGCGAGCGCGTCGTCCAGCGCCTCAGGGCTGAGGCTGGCCTTCAAGCTCGTGTCACTCATGAGCTGACGATGGCGCAGGTAGGGCACGGCCCGGTTCGGGCGCTGCCCAAGCGCGTGCAAGCAGAACAAGGTCAGCTTCAACTCGTTGAGGTCGTCAATCAACGGCAGCAGAGCGGTGAAAAAGCCGGGCGGCAGCGGCAGCCGTGAAAACTGCCCATGGGGGAAACCATCAAAATTGTTCATCACAAATCACTCAGGTTGTGCGGTGTCTTGGTAATGTCCATAAACTTCGTCAGGCTCTTTTCGAAGAACAGCGTGATCGTGTCGGTCGGGCCGTTGCGATGCTTGGCGACGATGATCTCGGCCTGATTGGGATAGTCGGTGGCTTCATTGTAGACCTCGTCGCGGTAGAGGAACATCACAATGTCAGCATCTTGCTCGATCGAGCCAGACTCGCGCAGGTCAGATAGGACGGGGCGCTTGTCGTTGCGCTGCTCCACCGCGCGGGAGAGCTGGGCAGCGCTGATGAGCGGCACGTTCAGCTCTCGCGCCAGCTCCTTCAGGTGGCGGCTGATGTAGCTGATCTCCTGCACGCGGTTGTTCTCGCGGGTGCCGCTGCCGCTGTGCATAAGCTGCATATAGTCCACGATGATGAGATCAAGGCCGTACTCGTGGGCGAGACGGCGCGCTTTGGTGCGGATGTCCTGCGGGGTGAGGGCGGGCGTGTCGTCGATGAAGATCGGCAGCGGGCTGAGCCGACCGATGACCTCGGTGAAGCGGCTCATCTCCTGTGGGCTGAGCCGTCCCAAGCGCAAGTTCTGAACGTTGATGCGCGACTCCATCGCAACGAGACGCTGCAAGATCTGGTCAACGCCCATCTCCATCGTGAAGATCGCCACGCGCGCCCCGCGCCGCGCCGCGTTGAGCGCGACCGTCAGCAGGAAGGACGTCTTGCCCATGCCGGGCCGCCCTGCGAACACGAGCAGGTCGCTGCGCTGGAAGCCGCCCAGCAGCGCGTCTAGATCGCGGAAGCCGCTGGGCACGCCCACCACCCCGCTGCGCGCGACGATCTCGCTGATGTGCTCATAATAATCGCGCAGCCCCTCCGACATCGACACGAACGAGCGCTTGATCTGCGTCTCGCTGACGCTGAACAGCTTGGCCTCGGCGTCGGCAATCACGTTGTCGAGGGTCAGGGTCTCGTTGGCGGCCAGCGCAAGGATGTCGTTGGCAGCTTGCATGAGCTTACGTCGAACCGAGGTGCGCTCGACAAGGCGGGCGTAGATCTCAGTGTGGAACGAACTGGGGGCGCTGCTGACCAATTGGAGGAGGTAGCTCATCCCGCCGACAATCTCAAGGTAGCTGCGCGCCTCCAGCTCTTTTTGGATCAGCACTAGATCGAGCGGCTCGTTGCGGTCGCTCATTGCGACGAGCACTTCCCAGATACGTTGATGCCGCACGAGAAAGAAGTCATCATGCTTCAGAAACGAAGCAATCGTAAGGAAGCTGCCCGGGTTGAGCAGCACGCCGCCGATGGTAGCCTCTTCAGCTTCTTGGCTGAAGGGGGCATTGGCTGGCAAGACAGCGGGGGCAGGTCGTGTCATGGGCGTTTGATCCAATGAGTCGTGCAGGGTGCGTCCTTCTAGTATGGCGCGTTTTGCGTGCCGTGCAAGGCCTTGAATGGACAAGCCGCCGGACGCAAAAATATCTGGCTAGCAGACGCCCCCTGAGGGGGCTTCAGCCGCCACTGTGCCCTCGCCACACGGGCGGAGGGACGTCGGGGTGAGGCTTTCTAGGACAGGCGCGTTAGTTGTCCTCGTCCTCGTCGTCGAACTTCATCGAGTTGAGGAAATCGGCGAAGGCGCTGAGCTTGCTCTCGTCGATGGTCTCATCGTCGCGGGTGGGGGGGCGCTTCTCGACGCGGCGCTCGGCGGGGATCTCCTCCTCGTCGAGGTCGACATCCTCCTCCGGTGTGACGGACGAGTTGGCCATGACCGCATCGCTGACGAAGATGCCGCACTTGACGCGCACCGCCAGCGCGATGGCGTCGCTCGGGCGGGAATCAACTTCGATGGTCTGGCCGTTGACGTCGATCACCACGCGAGCGTAGAAGATGGCGTTGCGAATGTCGTTGATGTAGATATGCCGCACCTTGCCCCCCAGCGCGCCAATCACCGACTTGAGCAGGTCATGGGTGAGCGGGCGCTTCTGTTCGGCCTCTTGCAGCTCAATCGTGATGGCCTCTGCCTCAAACTGCCCGATCCAGATAGGCAGGTAGCGGTCGGCGTTCACGTCCTTCAGCACAACCACACGCTGCTGATTGGTGAGGCTGACGCGGATGCTGTCGATTTGAACTTCTATCATGGCATGATCCGGCATATTGGCGAAGGGTTATACTGTGATTATACATGGCTACCTGCCCGCGCTGCAATAGAACGGGCGGGTTAGGCGTGTCTTAGGTCGCGGTGATGTGCATCGCGGCGTGTTCGGTTGGCGTTACAAGGCCTCATCCCCCAACCCCCTTCTCCCACGGGAGAAGGGGTTGGGGATGAGGCCTTGCATCCATCGATCACGGTCGAAGCTAGTCAACATGACCGCAGGCCAGACAGGGTAAAGGACGGATCGCGCATCGCCACCATTTTAGACACTCCTTTGGCGTTACAAGGCCTCGCCATCTGTCTAGTTTTAGACATACCCGGCGGGTTACGAGGTGAAGCACAGGGCGGGATCGAGCAAAGGCCTTGTTAGCGGCGCAGGCTCTCAGAGCGTTTTTCGAGCAGCGTTTCGACCTCGCTGCGGGTGGTGAGGGCAAAGTCGCCCGGCATGGAGAGCTTGAGCGCGGCCAGCGCCAGCCCAAAGCGCAGCGCGTCCTCCAGCGCGGCGTGTTCCAGCAAGCGGCAGATGACCCCGGCCGCCAGCGCATCGCCCGCCCCCACGCGGTCGATCACCTGCGTCGGCAGGCTGGGGCGGCTGATGAGCTTTTCGCCGTCGTTGATCACCGCGCCGCGCTGCCCATCGCTGACGATCACCGTGCCGCCCCACTGGCGCTGCACCCAGTCGGCGCACTCGCTGGCGTCATCCGGCGCGCCCCACAGCAGCACAGCATCGCGCCGCGCCACGAACACGACATCGGCGGCCTCACAGAAGGGCGTCAGGGTGCGGACGGCCGTGCTGGCATCCCACAGCAGCGAGCGGTAGTTCACGTCAAACGACACGGTGAGGTTCTGCTTGCGGGCGTGCTCAATGCTGACGCGCACACAAGCGCGGCACGTCGGGCTGAGCGCCGCGGTGATGCCCGTCAGGTGCAGCCAGCGCGATTGGCTGAAAGCCTCCAGCGGCAGATCATCGGGCGAGAGCTGGCTAGCGGCGGAGTACTGCCGGTCATACCAGACGAGCGCGCCGCGCGGCGGCAGCCCCGTCTCGACGAAGTACAGCCCCATGCGCTGATCGTCCGACCAGACGACGTGCGAGACATCGACCCCATGCTGGCGGATGATGTTGCGGGCGGTGTAGCCCAGCGGGTTGGCGGGCAGGCGCGAGAACCACGCCGTGCGCTTGCCCAAGCGCGCCAGATTCACCGCAACGTTCGACTCGGCCCCGCCCACGTTGACCTGAAGCTCCATCGCCCCCTCAAGGCGCTGATTAGGGGGCGGTGCGAGGCGCAGCATTGTCTCTCCGAACGTGATCAGGTCGTACATAAGGCACCCCACGGCTCACATCTTGTTAATCACTTGCCACAGATAGTAACACATCTGCGCAGACTGCGGCAGCGAAGGGCAAGGCCTGTCTACGGGCTGGGCTGATGGCCGCAAGTGGTTAGAAGCCGCGCTCGTACTGCACGGGGGGCTGGGGGCGCAGCCCGAGCGCTTGCGCCGCTTGATGCGGCCAGTAGGGGTTGCGCAGCAGCTCGCGCGCCAGCAGGATCAAATCTGCTTGGCCGTTTTGCAAGATCGCCTCGGCTTGGTGCGGCTCAGTGATGAGGCCGACGGCGGCGGTGGGGATGTTGGCCTGCTGGCGGATCGCCTCGGCAAACGGGACTTGGTAGCCGGGCGCGGCGGGGATGCGCACCCCCGGGATCGCCCCGCCGCTGCTGCAATCGATCAAGTCCACCCCAGCCGCTTTTAGCTCCATCGCCAGCGCGACGCTGTCTTCAATCGTCCAGCCGCCTTCCACCCAGTCACTGGCTGAGAGGCGCACGAACAGCGGCTTATCGTCTGGCCATGCGCGGCGCACAGCCGCCGTCACCTCCAGCAGCAGGCGGATGCGGTTCTCAAAGCTGCCGCCGTAGCGGTCGGTGCGCTGGTTGACAAGCGGCGAGAGGAAGCTGTGCAGCAGGTAGCCGTGCGCCGCGTGAATCTCCACCACGTCGAAGCCCGCTTCAACAGCCCGCTCGGTCGCCCGCTCGAACGCCGCCACCACACCGCGCAGCTCGTCCACGCTGGCCTCGTGCGGGGCGCGCGTCAGGGGGCCTCCGAAGGGCAGCGCGCTCGGGCCGATGATCTCCCAACCGCCTTGTTCCAGCGGCACATGCCCGCTGCCCTCCCACGGGACGAAGGTGCTGGCCTTGCGCCCCGCATGGGCGAGCTGCACGGCAGGCACTGCCCCGTGCTGGCGGATGAAGTCGTTGATGCGGCGCAGCGGCGCAATGTGGCTGTCGAGGTACAGCCCTGCGTCGCCCGGGGTGATGCGCCCCTCAGGGCTGACGGCGGTCGCCTCGTGGATCACCAGCCCCGCGCCGCCCACGGCGCGCGTCCCCAAGTGCACCAGATGCCAGTCGGTCGGGTGGCCATCGACCGAGGAATACATGCACATAGGGGCAACGCCGATGCGGTTGGGCAGCGTGACGCCGCGCAGCGTCAGCGGTTCAAACAAGCGAGCCATGCGTTTTTCCTTGTGTGATTGGTCGTCTCTCCGTGTTTTGGACGACGCCGCTCCCCGATTCTTACGCGCAGCGATGACCTCTGCGCCCCACAACGCAAACGCCCAGCCGATGAGAGGTAGGGCTGGGCGCTCAGGAATACGGGGGATGCACGCGCCCCTCACTAGGCGGGGATGCGCGGACGGCTGCGCGGCGTCATCAGCTCATCCCGATGGACGAAGTAGGCCTCGCCGTCTTGGCCGGTGCGGGCATCGCGCCAATGGCGCACGCGGATGTAGTTCTGCTCCAGCCATGCGATCACCCGCTCCGCGGTGGCGCGTGTTACCTCCCATTCGAGCGTCTGCCCAATAGTGATGCGGCCGCTGGTGGCATTGTAGTGAATCGAAACCCGTCCGGGCTTGCACTGGCGGATTTGCTCAATGATGTAGCGCGATGACATGTCTACTTCCCTTGTTAGGCTCACCGCGGAGAGGCTCCGCGTGGTTGGTTTGTTCACATTTGTGCTGCCGCTGGTCAACAAGCGGTACTGTCACTGTATTAGGATTTTTCCCCCCCGGGATACCTTATTATTGGGGGTTCGTGTGCGGTAAACTTAATGGCAAAGACCATTTTTCTGAGGACTGAACGCAATGGATTTTACGATTCCCCCCCACGTGACCGACCTTGCCCAGCGCGTCCGCGCGTTTGTGGAACGCGAGGTCATCCCTGTCGAGCAGCGGCTCATGCA
>JBDNCV010000198.1:0-5658 GCA_046719465.1 Anaerolinea sp. | reverse complement strand
TATGCGACACGTGCGCTCCGATTTCCCGATTTTGAACCAGACGGTGCATGACCGCCCGCTGATCTACCTCGACAACGCGGCTACCTCGCAGAAGCCGCAGGCCGTGATCGACGCGCAGGCGGCCTACTACCGCACGATCAACGCCAACGTGCACCGCGGCATCCACGTTTTGAGCGAGGCCGCCACCCACGCCTATGAGGAAGCGCGCCGCAAAGTGGCCGCGTTCATCCACGCCCCCCAACCTGAAGAGGTGATCTTCACGCGCAACACCACAGAAGGGATCAACTTGGTGGCGAATGCGTGGGGGCGCAAGTTCCTCAAGGCCGGCGACGCGGTGCTGCTCACCGTGATGGAGCATCACAGCAACCTCGTCCCGTGGCACATCCTGCGCGACCAGCTCGGGATCGAGATCCGCTACCTGCCTGTGCTGGATGACGGCACGCTCGACCTGAGCGACCTTGAGCGCCGCCTCGATGGGGTGAAGCTGGTGTCGTTCGTCCACGCTTCCAACGTGTTGGGGACGATCAACCCCGTGCGGCAGATTGCGGATGCCGCGCACGCGGCGGGCGCGGTCGTGCTCGTGGACGGGGCGCAAGCGCTGCTCCACCTGCCGGTGGACGTGCAGGCGCTTGGGTGCGACTTCTACGCCTTCAGTGGGCACAAGATGTGCGGCCCGACCGGAATCGGCGTGCTGTGGGGGCGGATGTCGCTGCTGGAGGCGATGAACCCCTTCCTCGGCGGCGGCGATATGATCGTCAAGGTGGAGCTGGAGCGCGTCACCTATGCGGAGCCGCCCGCCAAGTTTGAAGCAGGCACACCGCCCATCGCCGAGGCGATCACGCTGGGGGCGGCGGTGGATTACCTCAACAGCGTGGGCATGGCCGAGATTATGGCCTACGAGCATGAGCTGACAGCCTACGCGCTGGGCAAGCTGCGCGCGGTGGAGGGGCTGCGCCTGCTGGGGAACGCGCCTGAGCGCGGCGCAGTATTCGCCTTTACGCTGGGCAGCATCCACGCCCACGACCTCGCTACGCTGCTGGATGAGCAGGGGATCGCCATCCGCGCGGGGCATCACTGCGCGCAGCCGCTGGGCAAGCGCTTCGGCGTGCCCGCCAGCGCCCGCGCCAGCCTCGCCTTCTACAATCAAGCGGAAGACATTGATGCCCTGATTGCCGGGCTGCACCACGCGATGGAGGTGTTCCATGTCTCATGATCTGTACCGCGAGCTGATCCTCGCCCACGCTCAATCGCCCTCTAACCACGGCAAACTGCCGGATGCGCCCTGCTTCAGCCACCAAGACAACCCCACTTGCGGCGACGAAATCGACCTCTACGCCGAGGTGCGCGACGGCCTTATCGTCGACATGCGCTTTGAGTCGCGCGGCTGTGCCATCAGCACGGCCTCAGCCTCGATGATGACCGAGGCGGTTAAAGGCTGCACGGTGGACGAAGCGGCGCGCCTGCTGGCCAGCTTTCGCGCGTTCATCACCGCGGGCAACCTGCTCGACCCAGCGCTGGAAGAACTCGAAGCGCTGGAGGGGGTGCGGCGGCTGCCTGCGCGCGTCAAGTGCGCCATGCTGGGGTGGCGCGCGTTAGAGGAGGTGATCGCTTGCGGGCGCGGCGGCGCTTAGCAGGTGGATTCGATCATCTGGGCAACGATATCGCGGATTTGCGTCGGCATGATCGGCTTGAGGATGAACTCGGTGTTAGAGTACGCGAGGATTTGACGCTCATAATCGCGCGAGGAGCTGGCGACAACCACACGTGTTTGCGCGAGCGCCGGGTTCACAGCGACCCCTTCCAACACGGTCAACCCGTTCAAAATCGGCAGATACATGTCCAGAAAGATCAGATGAGGGTTAAAAGTGCGCAAGAGCTGCAAGGCGCTGTGGCCGTCGTGGGCGATCTCAATCTGACAGCCCATTTTGTTGAGGATACGCTCATAGATAGCACATAGACCCACATCGTCTTCAACAACTAGCACTCTTAGCGCAGGCATGACCTATAAACCCGCTGTTCAAATAATTCGTGCTGCGATTGTGCCATACCTAACGTGGACTCGCAACGTTTCGCATGTAGTACAAAGGGGTGATCAGTACAGGTGCGCTTTGGGTGAGGCGAGTCACCGTGCTTTTCATCCATTCACCACACAGCAGGCGATATCGCAAGTCTGCACTTGCTTTTGGGTTTTCTATGGTTCATAATGGGTCAGGATGAGGCGACAACCAAAGTCAAATGTAAGTCTAACGTGGGTTACGTTGACGTTGATTCTCGTTCCGACTTATACTAACAGTTGAAGAAAGGCCATTTCAATGTAAAGGATGTCACGATGGCGAAAACGCTAGCCCCTGATCTGCTGGACATACTGCGATGCCCTGAAGCCGTCCACTTCAAAGACAAAGGCGACGACCCCGGGCGGCTGGAATTGGTCAAAGATCATTGGCTGGTGTGTGCCGACAGCGGCAATAAGTACCCGATTGTGGATGGCATCCCAGTCATGTTGATCGAAGAAGGGCGCAAATGGAGAGACACGCCCATCGACCAACTGCCTATCCCCCCAACGCGCAGCGACAGCACCGCGTAACAACGAATGGCCAGCCTGTGGTGTTTTAGACACAAAGACGACACACCACAGCCGTAACCAGACGCTGTGAGGGAGAACCAGTGATGAGGACAACAGAATCCCGTGCCATGACGCTGACCGACGTGCCGATGCTGCGGCGCTATCAGGGGCGTGGCGTGATCTTGGACGCTGAATTCCACATGACTCATGACCCAGCAGCCGGGCCAACGTCTTACTTGTCGAGCTTGCTGTTCAACCGCGGCATCTACAGCTATCTGGCGCGCACCAACGGTGATGAGGTCATCGGCCAGTTCCGCTTTAAGGGGGACGACGTCAACGCCCATCTGCTGTATGCTGGGCCAGATTACGAAGACGTGAGTGAGGATGCGTGGCTGGCGCTCATGGATGTGCTGGCGCGTGAGGCGGGCAAGCTGGGGGCGCACGCCCTGACGGCTGCCATCGACGTTGACAGCCCGCTCTTTGAGATCATGCGGCGGACGCGCTTCGCCTGCTACATGCGCCAGCGTGTTTGGCAGCATGCGCCCCTGCAAGCTCAGCCGACCCTGCCCCTGACGGAAGAGAGCAGCAGCGACCAGATCGGCATCATGGCGCTCATGTGCCACACGATCCCCACCTTGCAGCAGTCTGTTGCCATCCCCACCAACGAAGGGCAGGGCTTGGTGTACCGCGTGCAGCAGCAGGTAGAGGCGTATATTGCCGTCACAGAGGGGCGGCACGGCGTGTATCTGCTGCCGTTCATCCACCTTGACGTAGTGCCGCAGGCGCGCGACATCCTGACGAGCGCAATTGCGATGATCCCGGCGGCGGCGCGCGTACCCGTTTACGTGGGCGTGCGCAGCTATCAATCGTGGTTGGATCGTGTGATAGAAGAAATGGGCTTTACACCTGTGGCGGAACAAGCGGTCATGGTGCGCCAGATTGCGGCGGGGGTGCGTCATGTCGCGTTCACACGGGGCAAACTCAACGGCAAACTGGAACCCGCCCACCGGGTCACGCCGCCTTATTGGTCATCGGCGCGACCCCATGATGAGGACTGACCTGTAAAACTCTATGGAAAAACGCATAACGGATGATATCCATGTCCTCAAGCGCGTGCTGCCGATGCACATCACCTACGCCATTGAGGAGCTAGGCCATGAGAACGACCTGCTGGAAGTGGTCATGGATATGGGACGGCTGCCCACAGCGCGCTATGTGGACGGCGAGATTGAACTGTCGGATAGAGAAGTCACGCGCGAAGACCTCGACGCGATGATCGCCCGCATTGGGGCGTTCGACGCAGACAACCGCGCGGGCATGGAGCGCACGCTGCACCGCATCAGCGCCATTCGCAACCGGCGCGGCGAAATTGTGGGCTTGACGGTGCGCATTGGCCGCGCGGTCTACGGCACGATTGACATCATCGAGGAACTCATCAAAAGCGGCAAAAACATCTTGATGTTGGGCGCGCCCGGCGTGGGCAAGACGACCATGCTGCGCGAGGCGGCGCGCGTGCTGGCCGAGGAAAAGCGCGTCGTCATCGTAGACACCTCCAACGAGATCGGCGGCGATGGCGACGTGCCGCATCCCGCTGTTGGCAAAGCGCGCCGGATGCAGGTCAGCCGCCCCGACTTGCAGCACGAGGTGATGATCGAAGCGGTGGAGAACCACAACCCGCAGGTGATCGTAATCGACGAGATTGGCCGCGAGCTGGAGGCGCAGGCCGCCCGTACCATCGCCGAGCGCGGCGTGCAGCTCATCGGCACGGCGCACGGCAACACGCTGGAAAACCTGATGCTCAACCCGACGCTGAGCGACCTTGTGGGCGGCATTGAGAGCGTCACCCTCTCGGATGAGGAAGCGCGGCGGCGCGGCACGCAAAAGGTCGTGCTTGAGCGCCGCAGCCCGCCCACCTTCAACGTGCTGATCGAGCTAAAAAGCCGCGACGTGATGGTGATCCACGAAGATGTCTCGGTGGATGTTGACCTGCTGCTGCGCAATCGCAACGTGCCGGTAGAGATCCGCAGCCGCGACGCCAACGGGCGCATCCACAGCGAGCGCGGCCTGATGGAGGCCAGCGACAGCCGCTTGACGCGCGGCGAGGTTGACGCGCGTGGTCTCATGCGCAGTGAACGCGCCGAACGGCCAGAACGCCGCGAGCGCGCCGACCGCGAGGAGCGCCGCAGCAATGGCCACGCCCCCGTCAGCAATGGCGCCGTGGTGCGCCCCCAAGCCCAATTCGTCAAAGGCGACCCGACGCTGCCTGAGGACAAGAGCGACATGGCCGCCAGCCCCCACATCCGCGAGCAGCTCCAGCCGCTGGTGGTCTACGCTTACGGCGTGGCCAAGAATCGGCTGCTGCAATCGGCCAAGCGGCTCAACGTCCCGCTGGATGTGACCGAGGACTTCAGCCAAGCTCACGCCGTCGTCACGCTCAAGGCCTACTATCGCAACCGCCCGAAGCAGGTGGTGGACGCAGAACGCCACGGGATGCCGATCTACGTGCTGCGCGCCAGCACTGTGAGCCAGATCGAGAACTTCTTGATCGACGTGTTCAAACTTCAGGAGCGTGAACACGACCCTTTTGGGATAGCGGTGCTTGAGGTGCAGGAGGCCATCGCGCGGCTGCACGCTGGCGAGGAGATGGTCATCCTCAGCCCTCAAGTACCGCACATCCGCAAGCAGCAGCACCGGCTCGCGCGCGAGGCGTCGCTCATCAGCAAGAGCTACGGCCAAGAGCCAAACCGTCACGTCCGCCTTTACCGCGATGACGAATCCTCTGGCGATTGGGCGGTGTAAGTTGCGCCAGAGGCTGAAGCCTCTGGCTAGGTGCGCGGGGGCTAAAGCCCCCTTCATCCGGCCTTTCTCTGCTAGAGGCCGAAGCCCCCTTCAGGGGGCGCGTGGCAGCCGGATGCTTCAGCGTCCGGCGGTTGCGCCCGAGGCTGAAGCCTCTGGCTAGGTGCGCGGGGGCTGAAGCCCCCTTCATCCAGCCTTCCTCCGCCCGAGGCCGAAGCCCCCTTCAGGGGGCGCATGGCAGCCGGATGCTTTAGCGTCCGGCGGTTGCGCCCGAGGCTAAAGCCTCTGGCTAGGTGCGC
>JBDNCV010000197.1:0-5718 GCA_046719465.1 Anaerolinea sp. | reverse complement strand
CCAGTGGGAGAAGGGGGTTGGGGGATGAGGCCTTGTAACACCAACCGAACAAGACGAGATGACGCATCACCGCGACCGTAGACACTCCCCCATGATGAATGGCGTCATTCGGGTAACACGTCGCCCCTGCATGCTGAATTACAGGTTGATCATGTGCCCTTCAAGGCCGTGCGCCGCCTCTTTGAGCGCCTCGCTGAGGGTGGGATGCGCGTGGACGTTGCGGGCGATCTCGTGCGGGGTCAGCTCCCATTGGCGTGCCAGCGTCAGCTCTGGCAGCAGTTCGGTCACGTCGGGGCCGATCATGTGCGCGCCGAGGATTTCCCCATATTTCTTGTCGCTGATGATCTTGACGAAGCCGGCAGCATCGCCCAGCCCCAGCGCTTTGCCGTTGGCTTGGAAGGGGAAGCGTGCCACGTTGATGTCGTAGCCGCGCTCTTTGGCCTGCTTCTCCGTATAGCCGAAGCTGGCCACCTGCGGCTGGCAGTAGGTGGCGCGCGGCATCATGTCGAAGTCCAGCTCCATCGTCTTTTCCCCAGCGATGGCCTCGGCGGCGATGATGCCCATCGCCTCGGCCACGTGCGCCAGCATGAGCTTGGCGGTCACGTCACCGATGGCGTAGATGTGGGGGACGCTCGTCTGCATCCTGCCGTTGATGTCAATCGCGCCGCGCTCGGTGAGCTTGACGCCGGTCTTTTCAAGGCCGTAGCCCTCTACGCGCGGCTTGAAGCCGATAGCCTGCATCACCTTGTCTGCTTCAAGGACGGTCTGCTTGTTGTCGTCGAGGTTGGTCACGGTCACCTTGACGTTTTTGCCGGTGTCCTCGATGCTGTCGACGCGGTGGCCGGTGAGGATTTTGATCCCCATCTTGGTGTAGATCTTGCGCAGCTCGGTGCTGACTTCCTCATCCTCCAGCGGCAGGATGCGCGGCAGGAACTCGACGACGGTCACTTCGACGCCGTAGTTGTGGAGGATATAGGCAAACTCAATGCCGATGGCCCCCGCGCCTGCGATAATCATCGACTTGGGAAGGTTGTCCTCCATGATCTGCTCTTCGTAGGTCACGACGCGCTCGCTGAGCTGTGTGCCCGGGATTAAGCGGGTGGTCGCGCCGGTGGCGATGATGCAGTATTTGAACTTAATTTGCTCGGTCTTGCCGTCGTTGAGCGCGACGTCCACCGTATGCGCATCGGCAAAGGTTGCCCACCCGTTGAAGCTCTCGATCTTATTCTTCTTCATCAGGAACTGCACGCCTTTCGTCAGGCGCTCGCTGACTTTGCGACTGCGCTTGAAGGCGGCGGTGTAGTCAAATTTGACCTCGCCGGTCATGCCAAACTCGTCTTTTTGATGGGTGAAGATGTGCGCCAGCTCGGCGTTGCGCAGCAGCGCTTTCGACGGGATGCAGCCCACGTTCAAGCACACGCCGCCCCAGTACTGCTTCTCGACGATGGCGGTTTTCATGCCAAGCTGTGCCGCGCGAATGGCCGCGACATAGCCGCCCGGCCCTGCGCCCAAGACGAGCACATCAAATTCCTTCGCCATACTCTCAATTTCTCCTCAACACAGTGGGTTACAGAACAGCGCCAAGTGTACCTGATTCAGCCTCAGAACGATAGCATGGGGGTTTTATGGGGGAGTGTCTAAATGGCTGCCCTCACCCCTAAATCCCCTCTCCCGTGGAGAGGGGACTTGCCCCTTCTCCTTCGGGAGAAGGGGTTGGGGATGAGGCCTTTTTAGACACGCTCGGTTTTAGGGGAGAGGGGCGAGTTGAGGCGTCGTGCATGTGCCCGCTCAAAACGCACGCTGGCCGCCCGTGATCTCGGCGCGGCCAGCTAGCTGGTGGTGGTATTCGATTGGCGTGAATGGCTCATAGGGCTATTCGGCGCCAACGGGGGACTTATCGGTGCTGTCCCAAGCATACTGCGTCAGGCGCATGTGGGTAACGCGGCGAATGGTCAGCGCGATGAACGCGGCCAAGCTGCCCACAGCGGCGACGGCAACGGTTACAACAGCGATCACGGTACGCTTCATGAGGCACTCCTTCCTGCGTCTGCGATTGCCCTAGATCGTTAACGCAGTATACCATGAAAATGATCTGCGCAAGCCATTAATTGAATAAAGATTCGATTATCATCCCAGCCGCTGGCGTTGAGCTTCGAACAGGATAACGCTGGCGGCAATGGCTGCGTTGAGGCTTTCGGTCGCGTTGAGCATGGGGATGGCGATGGGCTGGACGTGAGGCAGCTTACGGGCGGCGGTGGCCCCGTGTGCTTCACTGCCGATCACAAGGGCGGTGCGCTGGGTGAGGTCAACATCCGTGTAGCGCCGCTCAGCCTCGCCTGCGGCCAGCAGCACTTGCATCCCTTCGACGAGCTGGGCGATCTCGAACCATTGCAGCTCAAGGATGGGCAGGGCGAAGTGCGCCCCCATGCCCGCCCGCAGCGCTTTCGGGTTGTAGGGGTCGACGCAGTCGGGCGAGAGGGCGACCACGTCCACCCCTGCCGCCGCTGCCGAGCGCAGCATCGTGCCGAGGTTGCCCGGCTCGCGCACGCCGTCCAGCACCAGCGCAAGCGAGGGCTGGCGCGGCAGCGCTGGCAGCGGCAGCGGCACGACCGCGATGATGCCCTGCGGCTGCTGGGTATCGCTGATGTGGGTCATCACCTCGTCGCTGACGGGGATGAGCTTGGCGCGGGTGTTCTGGAGCTGGGCGATGAGGTCATAATCCGCGTTCTTGGGGGTGTAGAGGGCGAACTCAGGCGCAACGCCGCGTGTGAGCGCATCGCGGATCAAGCGCACGCCTTCCAACGCGAGTTTGCGTTCTTTGCGGCGGGCACGCGGGCGCTGCTGGAGGCTGTAAACCAGCTTCACCCGTTCATTTTGCAGGCTGGTGACGGTCTCACTCATGCTGCCCTCGATTCAACTGATAGACCACGCGCAGCCCGTCGAGCGTCAGCTCCGGCACGATGCGGTCGATGATGCTGGTGTGGCGTGCGATGAGCGGGGCAAGGCCGCCGGTGGCGAGCACTTGGGCATGAGGCGCGCCGAGCGACGCGCGAATCCGCGTCACCAGCCCCTCGATCAACCCGACGTAGCCCCAAAAGATGCCGGACTGCATGGCGTGAATGGTGTTGCGCCCGATGGCGTCGGGCGGCGGCTCCAGCTCCACCTTGTGCAGGCGGGCGGCGCGGCTCACCAGCGCGTCGGCGGCCACGCTCACGCCGGGGGCCAGCGCCCCGCCCACGTATTCGTTGGCGGCGTTCACCACGTCGAAGTTGGTGGCCGTCCCAAAATCGACGACAATCGTCGGCCCACCGCCATAGAGCGCCACTACCGCCGCCGCGTTCGCCAGACGGTCAGCGCCTGCCTGTTCCGGTTGATCGAGCGCGATGGGCAGCCCAATGTTGACCTTGCTGGTGACGAACAGCGGCTCTTGCTGGAAGTAGCGCTCGACCAGTTCCTGAAACGACAGCGTAAGCGCGGGCACGACGCTGCCGATGACGACGCCGGTCACTTCGCCGTAGCTCACGCTGGCGCTGTTGAGGAAGTTGCGCACCAGCACGCCGTACTCGTCTGGCATCTTGTCGGCGACGGTGCGGGCGCGCCATGAGAGGCTCCATGCATCGTCTCGCCACAGCCCCAGATGAATATTTGTGTTGCCAATGTCAATTGCTAGCAGCGCCACGCTGATTACGTCCTTGTGCGGGTTAAATCGGCGTCAGTATAGCGCAAGTAGGCGGCTGGGCGTTAGTCCAACAGTTGGAGCAGCGTCAGCACAAACACAGCGGCTGCGATGAGCAGCGCCAGCAGCGGCAAACACGCGCGAATGCCCTTCACCCAGCGCTGCCACGCCCACCGCAGGCGATCCCACGGGCGGGGCGTGCGGTAGCTGCGGGTGGGGAGAGGATCAGGACGGGGCGGGCGGCGCACGGTCTCAATCATGGAGATCAGCGGTGGGAGCGTGGCTTCAGGCGATTCCCAGATCACGTGCGGCGCGGCGGCCAGCGGCTTAAGGTCGCGCGGGAGGTCGTCGGCGGTGGGGGGCTGCGCGTTGCAGCAGACCACAATCACCGGCACTTCGTGGCGGAGGGCGGTCTCAAGCTCAAGGCGCTGCAAGTCGTCGCGCTGTGCCAGCAGGCGTCTGCCTTCCTCGTTCACCAAGTCGAGCGTGTAGGGGCCAAGCACCCACACCAACGCCGTGGACGCAGCGACGCGCTCAGCGACTTTCAGCGCTATCACGCTGTCGTCGGTGGGGGAGGCCATAGCGCCGCGCATCGGCAGGGCGAGGTAGGCTTGGGTCAGTGCCTCTACCACGTCGGATGTGCGATCTAGCGCTCGCCAGCACACGTAAAGCGTCATCGCGGTGCTCCTCACTCTGCGGTTGAGTGTAACACACTTCTGCGGCCACGGCCGTTAAGGATGCTTAGGGCAGCCCCTGCGCGGTGACGATATACTGGCGCGGCGTGCCGCCTAGATCGGGCACGAGCAGCGTCCAATCGGCGGCGGCCCCGGGCGCGAGTTCGGCGGCGGCGGCGGTGATCCCCACGCCAATCACGTCGCCTGCATCGTCGAACACGGTAGCGATGACCTCCACTTGGCGGATGGGCGCGCCGCTGTCGTTGGCAACCGTGCCGACGACGTAGAACTGCCCTTGTGCGCCGGTCTCTTGGCGCTCCGTCCAGCGCAGCGCGGGGCTGCTGAGGTGGGGTTGAGTGCTGAGCGGCTCATCAGGCCGCCCCAGCGTCAGCTCAAAGGTGACGGCCTCTGCTGGCTGCCCAGCCCCAAAGCGCAGGCTGAAGGGCGCAAAGCCGCCCGGCAGGATGCCGTGCCCCTTGAGCGTGTCGGTCGCGCTGGTAAGGACTTGCCCGTTTGCGTCCAGCAGGCGCGCCTCAATGGGCACTTCATAGAACGGTGTTAAGCTCCGGTTGGCCACCTCGCCGGTGATGAAGAACACGCCGCCGCTGCCCGTCCACGCCTTGACGCGGTTGATCTCAAGGTCGGCGGCGCTGGTGGTGGCTAACGCGCTGAGCGGGGCGGGCGGCAGGGTGTTCGTCTCGTTCAGGCTGAAGGTGTTGATGAAGGTCTGCACGTCGGTCGCCAGCGCAGGATCGCGCGGGAGCGCCACCTCCAAGACGGCGAACAAGCTGCCCTGCTTTTGCAGAAAGGTGTTGAGCGGCTCCGGCGTGCCTTGAAAGTTACGGACGCCCGTCACGCGCCAACTGCCATCGCCCATCGCCTGCCGATCTTGCTCGGTGTAGTGGCCGATGTCAGGGCGGATGAGCGTCTGGTATTGCAGCATCAGGCCGCCGAACGCAGCGTCAGGGATCGGCTCGCCGGTGTTGACGACGGCCACGCGCACCAGCGGCTGGCGACCCCCGGGCGGGGAGAAGCTGGCGGCGGCCACCTGCTCCGAAGGCTGGACATACTGCGACCAGTTGCGCGGGATGACAAGGCTGAACGCGCCGCTGGGATGGGTGTAAAGCGTCGGCGAGACGTCGGGCGGCAGCGGCGTCGGCACGAATACCACCGCGCCCCCTGTGCAGCCGCTCAACGCGAGGATGAAAAAAAGCATCAGGCTGAATTTGCTCATAGCGATAGTATAATCCAAATTGACCGCAGCAACAGGCAGACCGCGCCCGTCGGGAGGGCGGCCACGTTATGTACACTGAGAACGATATCTTGTTCCCCTATCATGCGATTGCTGCGCTGAAGCGTGTGCGCGGC
>JBDNCV010000196.1:0-6017 GCA_046719465.1 Anaerolinea sp. | reverse complement strand
CGAGCTGAAAGACCTCGCGCGCGTCAAGGATGAGATGCTGCGCGTGGCCACTGCACAGCGCCAATTGGCCCGTAAGCCTGCCCGACAGCGGCTAGGCAATAATCATCCGCCAGCATGCGCACGTGCCAACCCAGCAGCGCATATGAGCCGAGCGCCATCACCAGCAGCAGCCCATACGCCCACAGCGCCCAACGTCGCATTATTTACAGTCCTTGTTTAACGTCAACTCATACGATGCTTTCACTTGCTTCTTCGACCCAGTTATGGCTGCCGAGGTCGCCAAAAATTAACACGAAACGGATTCAGAATCTGCGGCATGGTGATACCCTCTACCCCATAGAAGCCTGCCGCACAGCCTCTAGTGTATCCTAGAGGCTCGTCAAGCTCGTCCAAGTTTAGCAGCGCAGCAACAGAATAACGGTAAGCAGGCACCTCGATTACGCTGCGGTTGCCCGCCGCCACCTCTGCCAAAATCATGGCGTGCACCTTATCCCAGTCTTGGGCATAGGTTTGGAAGTTGGGCAAGTGGTCAAAGTTTCTGATCAACGCTCCTAGCGGCAGCGCCACCATCAGCCCGATCAGCGCAAGGCGCACCGCGCGATAGGCTGGACGCCGCTTGATCTCAGCGGATGGGAAGCCGCGCCGCGCCAGCCACACTGCCAACATATAGCCCAACACCACCATGCACAGCGCCTGCACCACCCGCGGGAAGAACATGGTGCGTCCCAGAATTGTCCCCACCCCATAGGATGTGGCGACAATTGTTACGACAGCTACGCCGGTTGAGAGTACAATCAACGATGATATGTCTAGCCATATCCATCGTTGAGATATCGGCAGATGCCTAATATGTGCTGCATCCTCCGCGCTTGTCGCTATTGTAAGGAAAATACCTACCAACACCCCAATTAGTCCATACAACAGCGTATAGCCGTAAGGAACCAAGAAGTAGTTTAAAGTGTAATATGCCGTCAACGTAATTAACTCGGGGATAGAAGGCGTTGTAAAGCCGTTCATAGCGAGTTCATGGGCTTGACGCACTGCATTCCCCGGAGCAGTGAACACCAACACAAATGAAACTAGTGTTGCCAAGGCTACAGCGGCAATCACTGTCAGCAGTATCCGACGCCTTTCGGCCGGCGCGCGCCACATTACGTAGATCGCTGCCAGCGCTAGCGCGCCCAGCAGCGGCAAGAAGAAGGTGTTAGCTGTGCCGTTTATGAAAATCGCTGCGAAGATCCAAAATGCGCCATACCAGCCCGCATGATGGTAGTCATGTCTTACCCAACGCAGCACTGCTGCCAGCGCCGCAATGATGAGAGCAATCGGAAAACTGTAGGGTAAGAGTGCTGAATACCAGAAGAGAACAGAATAACTGGGAATTGTATACATGACGAGCATCAGCAGCACCAGCGCAACCAGACCGCTGTAACGGCGCAGAGCTGCCACCTGCAACGCCGCGCCCACCTCGCGCACCAGCCACCACAACGCCGCCCCTAGCGCCACCAACAGCAAGACAGTCTGCACTTGGTGGAACGCAGGTTGAAACCGCGCGATAACAGCCTTAAAGAAACTGTCAACGTAAGTCCAGTTCCAGTTGTAGTAGTCGTGGATCACGGACTCCAACACGGTGCGCTTCAAGGCAACATAGGCCGTGCAATAATCATCCGCCAGCATGCGCACGTGCCAACCCAGCAGCACATACGAGCCGAGCGCTATCACCAGCAGCAGTCCATACGCCCACAGCCATCGATGCCGCACAACATCCCCCTTCAAAAACGACGCGGGGGCGCGGTAGGCCGCGCCCCATCCTTAACCTACATTAATACGCGAACAGCTCATCCAGCTTCTGCTTGTGCTCTGGGCTGAGCTTGACCTGCAGCGCTTTGAGGTTTTCCTCAAGCTGATGCACTTTGGTTGCGCCGATGATCGCGCTGCTGACGTTGGGGTTGGCCAGCACCCACGCCAGCGCCAGCTGCGCGCGCGTCACGCCCAGCTCATCGGCGATGGGCTTCATCGCCTTCACGCGCTCGATGTTGCGCTCGGTCAGGTAGCGATCAGCGGCCCACGTCTCGCGCTCGAAGCGCGTCCCCTGCGGCACGCCGTCATCGTACTTGCCAGTCAACACGCCCTGCCCCAACGGCGACCACGGCACGAGGCCGATCCCACGCGGGAGCGTCACCGGCATGACGTTCTTCTCGACAAATTCGCGGTGCACCAGCGAATACTGCGGCTGCTCCACCTGCGGCAGATGCCAGCCATAACGCTCGCACAGCGCGTAAGCCTCCATGATCTGCGCGCCGCTCCACTCCGACGTGCCCCAGTAGTGCACCAGCCCCTGCTCCACAAGGTTGTGCATCGTCAGGACGGTTTCGCGCATGGGCGTGTTGGGGTCAGGCCGATGACAGAAGTAGATGTCAACGTAATCCGTCCCGAGGCGCTTGAGGCTCTTGGTGATGCTCTCCATGATGTGCTTGCGCGAGAGGCCGCGGTCGTTGATGTCGTCGCTCATCGGCCAGTAGACCTTTGTGCTGATCACCAGCGTGTGGCGGGGGTAGCGCTTGAGCGTTGCGCCCATCTGCTCCTCGGCCTTGCCGCGCCCGTAGATATCGGCAAGGTCGAAGAAGTTGATGCCGCTCTCATAGGCCTTGATCACGATCTGCTCAGCGACGTCCTCCGCGACTTTGCCCTCGCCCCAGTTGATCCACCCGCCGAGCGAGATGGCGCTCACCTTCATGCCAGCGCTGCCCAAGTTGCGATATTGCATGGTCGTCATGATGCTCTCCTTGTTGTGATACGGTTAAAAGCGGAACGTGAAAAAGTCAAATAGTGGAGGGCAGCACGCCAGAGGCTAAAGCCCGAAAGCTGAAGCCCCCTGCAGCGGGCGCATTCTAGCCGGATGCTTGAGCGTCCAGCGTTCCAATCTGTTGCACTCTAGACCCTCTGCCACTACTTCTACTTGACAACTTTTAACTTCTTGAACTTTCGTCTCTCGCCCCGCTTCCAACTGCCCCAATTCATGTTACTATCATGACATGTCTAGGGGCAGAATTGCAATTTGGATATGTATGACCACGACAGAACTTGACATCCTCAAACAAGCCCGCGAGGCCATCCTCGCCAAGAACTACGGGTTGGCGCGCATGCTGCTGAACACCATCCCGCGCGAACCGCGCGCGCAGAAGTGGCTCGCCAAGCTGGACGAGATCGCGCCCGACGAGGCCGACATCCACAGCGGCCCGACCTTCGGTGGCCTGCTCCGAAGCGGCGACAGCCAGCGCGTGACCACCGTACAGATTACCACCCCACCCGCCCCGCCACCGCCCACGCTCCCCGTGTTCGAGCCAGAAGCGCGCCCGGGGACGATGCCGCGCGCCGCAGCCCTCGCCTATGGCACTGCCGGCGTGACGCTGCTGCTGACGCTGGTCGGCATGGTGGCCAGCGCTGTCAGCCTCGGCCTGACCTCGGCGGTGGTGCTCATCGGGGTGGTGGGGGCGGTCGTCAGCAGCGGCTTGATGGTGGCGGCGATGGTGTTCCAATACCTCAATGCGCTGCTCATGCAGCAGAAGCGCACCAACGACCTGCTTACGCGCATTGAGCAGCACTTGCGCTAACCCCTGCGAGTGTTAGTATTAGGCGCGTTTTGACGTTCATTCAGGCACAGGTCAGGATAGCGCCATGTCTCAGATGAAGCCCCGCAACCCCAAAGGGTTCCGCGATTTTTTGCCCGCCGACATGCTCAAGCGCGAGTACGTGTTCGGGGTGGTGCGTGATGTGTTTCATCTCTACGGGTTTGAGCCGCTGCAAACCCCCACGCTGGAACTGCGCGAGACGCTGTTCGGCAAATATGGCGAGGACGCCGAACAGCTCATCTTTGAGGCGCAGCATGGCCGCAGCGACAAAGACCCGCTCGCTATGCGCTACGACCTGACCGTGCCGCTGGCGCGCGTCGTCGCTCAATACGAGAGCGAGCTGCGCTTCCCCTTCAAGCGCTACCACATTGCCCCCGTGTGGCGCGGCGAGCGCCCGCAGCGAGGCCGCTACCGCGAGTTCTACCAATGCGACGCGGACATCGTGGGCGTGGCCAGCATGGCCGCCGACGCCGAACTCATCAGCCTGACGATCACTGCCTTGCAGCGCTTAGGCTTCCCGCAGTTCGTGATGAAGATCAACAACCGCAAGCTGCTCACCGCGATGGGCGTCTACTCCGGCGTGCCTGATGCTCAGCTGCCCGACCTTTACCGCAGCGTGGACAAGTTCGACAAGGTTGGCGCGGAAGGCGTGCAGAAGGAACTCGAAGAACGGGGCATCGCGCCGGACGTGGTGGCGCGCATGATCGACTTCATCACCGCCAATCAGGGCAGCATCGAGGCCGACCTTGCTTATCTGGAGCGCACCCTCGGCAGCATTCCGGCGGCGCAGGAAGGCCTACGCGAGATGCGCGCGCTGGCGGAGTATCTGGCCATCATGAGTGTGCCGACGCAGCACTACCAGTTCGACTATACGACTGTCCGCGGGCTGGGCTACTACACCGGCCCCATCTGGGAGACGGTCATCACCGCCCCCAACTTGGGCAGCATCAACGGCGGCGGGCGCTACGACAACCTCATCAGCATGTTCCGCAAGGAAAGCCTGCCCACCAGCGGCACATCGCTGGGCATTGAGCGCATCATCGACGTGATGGACGAGCTGAACCTCTACCCCGCCCACATCGGCGGCACGGTGGTTCAAGCGCTGGTGACCGTGTTCAACGAATCCACCCAGCCCGAGAGCCTGCGCTTGGTGACGGCACTGCGCCAAGCGGGCATCCGCGCCGAACTCTACATGACCGACGGCAAGTACAAGCTGGGCAACCAATTCGCCCATGCCGATAAGAAGGCCATCCCGCTGGTGATCGTGCTGGGCGAGGATGAGATCGCCAGCGGCACGGCGCGCGTCAAGCGGCTGGCAGACGGGCACGAAGTCGCGGTTGACCGAGCCGCGCTGCCCCAAGCCATCCGCGATCTGTTGGGGTGATCTTGTGCTATACTGTACTTAACGTTTTTGCACAAGGATACACCCCATGCAGCTTAGTGCTGCCGAGTTTGACCAGTGGGAGCAAACGCAGTGCGATGACCAGATCTACGAACTCATCAATGGAGAGGTTTGTGCAGTCTCATTGAATGCATATGCATCCATGATGGGAACGTATGTCAGCTTCTTGATCGGGCGCTTTGTGTTGGAGCACAAGCTTGGTTGGCTGACGGTGGCCGATGGCGGGTTCCAAGTTGGCGAGGAGCGCTACGCCCCCGATGTGGCCTTCGTCCGCCATGAGCGCCAGCGCCGCCCCGAGCGCACAGGGTACAACCCCATCCCGCCCGACCTCGCCGTCGAGATCATCTCCGCCAACACCGCCCGCGAGCAGGAGCTGCTCCGCCACAAACTCGCCCACTACCTCAGCGTTGGCACGGTCGTCCTCATCATCAACAGCGTCACCGAAGCCGTCGAGCTGCACGCCCCCGGTCAGCCCCCCCTCGTCGGCGATGCCTCCAGCCGCATCACCTTCGGCCAACTGCTCCCGGGCTTCACCCTTGATCTACAAGCCGTTTTCGCTCACGCCCGCGACCAGCTAGCCGACTGAGCTGATCACGCCGCTGTGAGGGTTGGCGCTGGCCCACTTGCGCACGTCTACCAGCGCCCGCTCGAACAGGTCGATCAACTCAGCATCGTCCCCCTTGAAGCGCTTGAGCGTCTGCTGAGCGCAGGCCGCGCACCCTCGCATCGCGCGGTAGCTGTCGGTCTCGCACGCCATGCAGCCGTTGAGCCGCACCATCATCAGCATAAAGGCGATGGTGTCCTCGTGCGTCTCCGGTTTGCTCAAGACGCGCTCCACCAGCGCAGCGAACGCCGCGCCGCGCACACGCTTCAGCGCAGCAATCGCATGATAGGGGAACAAGATATCGTTCTCAGTGTACATAACGTGGCCGCCCTCCCGACGGGCGCGGTCTGCCTGTTGCTGCGGTCAATTTGGATTATAC
>JBDNCV010000195.1:0-6043 GCA_046719465.1 Anaerolinea sp. | reverse complement strand
ACATATAAAAACGCCGGGATGAGCAAAATATAATAATCGGCGTGGGCGTAAATCGTAAAACTGAGCGCTGCTGCCATGACGACAGCGCCAACACGCTCGGTAAGCCCTTCGCGCCATGCCAAGCGGAAGGTTAAGACGAACGTCAATATGCCCAGCACGATAAAGGGCGCGCTTGGCAGGCCTAACGCTTCAAGGGCTAACCAGATGGTGATGGCCAAATCGGTTGCAGCTTCGCCAGTTTGCCCTAGATACGTTGTGAAGAAGCTTGGGCCAATAATCAACGTGGATACTACCACCATGCCCAGCGGCAGAACAAACGACTGAAGCGCGGCCTTCAGCGGCCAGTGGCGCATTTCCATCAACACCACGATGCCAAACGGGATAACGTTGACTGGTTTCATCCCCAACAGACAAAACGCGACCCCCATAGGCCATGGGCGCTGCAGCCGCAGCGCCCACCAAGCAACCATCATCCCAAGCAGCGTTAGAGCGTCTAGCTGCCCCATAAAGAGCGTTTCTGCTACAAACATTGTGAGCAGCGCGAAAATGATCGCCACCCGCGGCGCAGGAAACATCCGCAGCAGGATGGCCAGTGAAAGGCCCAACAGCAGTAACGAGCCTACAGTCAACAGCGCGCTGCCCGCTCGGTACTCAGGCAGTCCCATAGGCAGCACGACAAACAGAAGCGTCCACGGCGGGTAACGCAAGACGCGCCCATCATTGCCAACCATGGAGCGCTCACCTGCCAACCAATTTTCCGCGACTGGTCGGAAGTAATAATAATAATCATTGGTGATCGGAAAGAATTGATAAATCAATCCGAATAACAGCGCGACCAACACCAGCGCAGCCGATGCTTGGAGCACAATGGTCAGATACTGGGGTCGCGCTGCTTGCATACCCGATCGGTTAGTTCAAGCTGTAGGGGCTGCTGCCGTTGACCGTGGGGCCGTCGTCTTCGTCGTCGAAGCCCATGTCGTCCTCATCCTCGAAGTCGTCGTCTTCATCCTCATCGTGGAGGTCACCTTCTTCTTGGTCGAACATGGTGGCCAGCGCGTCCATGACGGACATCGTAGCACGCTCATCCGCCTCGGCGATGGCCTCCAGCGGCGTGATGTCGCTGTAGATGGTGCGCATCACGGCGGAGAGATAGCGGTCGGTGATGATGATGTTGGCGTAGACCATCTGGCGGATCATTGGCGGCGTCAGCTCCGCCCCTTCGACATCGACGCTGGTCTTGTAGCGCACTTCGCCGTCGTCGAAGTCCATCTCAAAGTTGCCGATCACCATGCCGTAGTTGATCCGCGTGATGAGTTCAGCCACCTTCTGGCGCTTTTCCGGCGGGACGTTGATCGGCAAGACGCTGTAGAACACAAACTGCTGCTGAGCCTCGCGCGCCTGTGCGAAGCACTGCCACTTGCCGTTCTTGCCGCTGAAGCCCATCGACAAGACAGACGCGCCTTCCATCCATTGGAAGTCCCATTCATCTTCTTCAAAAAACTCTACCAGCGCGTTGAAAATTTGCTGATCACTCATGCAGGTGAGTCCTCCCGCGGGGTGGGCTTGTCAACATCGCGTGGGGCATCCTCGTGCGTTTCTACGTTGAGGCGATGCACCCCCGTCATAGAACGCACGTCGGGCGCATCGGTCAGCTCAAGGAGGCTGGGGGCCGCCGCCTCAACGTGCAGCTCAACCTCGGTCGGGATGCGCGGCAGTTCACCGGTGCGGCTGTGCGAGTCATCGGGGGGCAGGGGCTTCATGGTGTGCTCCACTGTTCATTAAAGTGGGCTTATTATAGCACGTTCCAATAACACAAGCGTGAACCAAGTGAGGAATAAAGCGACACGGTGGGCTGGATCGTCGAAGTCATAACGTTAGTTATTTTCTCATCGGTTTTCATTTGACATACCATTACGATGGCTGTATATTTGTTACAGGACATTATCAACGCTGGACGCTGGGACAAGGCATGCTTCTATGAGAAAGTCAAAAGTGCTGCTGGTCGAGGACGACGAGACTGTACGCAAGCTCATCACCGACTTCATGATGCGCGAGGGTTATGATGTGCTTCCGTTTGCTGATGCGCCTGAAGCGCTCGAGCTGGTGCGGATGCGCGGCCTGCCGCACATCGCCTTAATCGACCTCAATTTGCCATCGATGCACGGGTTTGAACTGGCCAGCAAGTTGAAGGCGATGGCCGATGTGCCGATCATCTTCGTCACTAGCAGCGGCGACACCGACACCATCGTGCAAGGCCTGAAGAAATACGCCGAGGACTTCGTGGTGAAGCCCTTCCAACTGCGCGAGCTGGAGGCGCGCGTGCAGGTCGTCCTGTCGCGCATGCCGTCGCTGGATTACGCCAATGAACCCGTCATCCAGATCGACGCGCACCTCAAGATCGATTTCGCCCACAACCGCATCCTGCTGGACGGCAAGCCCATCTCGCTCACGCCGACTGAGTCGATCCTGCTGCATGTGCTGCTGCGCAACAGCGGGCGCGTGGTCGAAAACCGCATGTTGATCGCGCGCGTCTGGCCCGGGCAGGATGTCTATGAGGACACGCTGCGCGTCCACATGCACCGCTTGCGCCGCAAGCTGGAGGCCGACAGCCACCACCCGCACTACATCCGCACCGAGCGCGGCATTGGCTACATGTTCACCGTCAAACCGCCGGAGTCGTTCCCTCAAGAGCAGCCTGTGGGCTAGTCGGAGGCCTCGCGGCTGCGCCGCCGCTTGAGCAGTGCCCCAACGGTGTTGGACGGGTCGCTGGCGGTAGGGGGCGGCGCAGGCGCAGGCGGCCCGTCGCTGGGCGCGACGATTGTCGGCGCGCCGGTTGACGGGACGCGGACGCGCTCGCGGGCTTGGCGCAGCGCATGGATGCGCTCATCAGACGGCGCAGGCGCTGCCCGCTGCCAGCGCTCTCGCAGTCGCTCAAGGTCAGCGCGGGTGATGAGCAGGCGGCGCACCGCCACATCGAACGGGAGCAGCAGCGCGGCGATGAGCAGCAGCCACGGGGCCAGCGGCTGTTGGGTGATGCGCGGCTCGCTAGGCGGGGTGAAGGCCGCCCCGGGCTGCTCGCGCAGGTCGCGTCCGCCGGTCAGAGCAGCCATGTCGGCTAGCAAGGTCGTCTCGGTGGGTGAGGCGGCGTATTCGCGGCTGTAGCTGCGCACCCACCCCTCACGCGCGCTGAACGTGCTGCCGTCGGGGGCTGTCCCCACCACGGAGACAAAGTAAGCCCCTTCGCTGCTGGGCACGAACGCTGCGCTGTAGACCCCGGCGTTGGTCTGGCGGAAGGTCAGCGGCAGCGCGTTGCCCTCCGGCGTGAGCACCGTGCCGATGAACTCTGCTGCGTTGAGGAAGCTGCCCGCTTCATCGCGCGCATCGAGCGTGACGCGTGCGAGCGCCCCCTCCGCGTTGATCTGAACGCGCAGCGCGTCGTCGTCGCTGCGGGTGATCGTCCACGCCACGGCCTGCCCCCAGAAGCGCGCGAAGTCCTCCCATGAGAGCCACTCCCCAGCCCACCGGTCAACAGCATCGGAGGTGAAGGCCACGCTGCGCCCCAAGCCGTACTGCCACTGCGCCAGCAGCGGGTCACGGTAGGGGTCGCCTGCGCTGAGGATGAGCTGGGCGGTGTCTTTCAGCGTGGTGGCGATGTAGCCGCGCAGGACGGGCGGCTGGCTGACGCCGTTCATGATCGGGCTGAGCGCCACGTACTGGGGCTGCACGTCCTGTTCAATGAGGTAGGAGCGCGTCGCCAGCAGCGTATCTTGGGCGAAGATGGTCGGAATCTGGCTGACGTCGGTCACCGCGTAATAGCGCCCATCCGAAACGCGCGCCATCTGTTCCAAGAAAGGCGGGAGCTGCCGCCCGATGCCGATGGCGGTGATCGTCACGCCGTGGTCACGGTAGAGGCGCGCCGCCGTCTGCACCAGCCCCGCGCTGTTCGCGCCGCCGTCCGTCAGCAGGATGACGTGCTTCAACGGCGTCGGCTCAAGGATGATGTCGCGCTCGACCAAGCGCAGCCCCGCGAGGATGTCCGTCCCGCCGCCCGGGCGCAGGCCTGCCACCACTTGCTGGAGCAGCAGGCGGTTCTCCACGTTCTGGAAGCGCGCCAACCACTGCCCCGCGCTGGCGAACGAGCTAAGCGCTACGCGGTCGTCTGGTCGCAGCAGGGACAGCGACAAGATGATCGCCTGCTGCGCCAGCTCAAGGTAGGTGACGATGCCGTCATCGCTGGCGGCCATGCTGCCGGAGGTGTCGATCAGGTAGGCCACGGTCAAGCGCGGCAGGCGTTCCTCATCGCGGATGGTCATCTGCACGGGCAGCGCAGCCTCGATGGGCGTTTCGCTGTAGCCGCCGACCCCGAAGCTGCGATCCCCGCCGATGAACACGAGGCCGCCGCCGAGGTCGCGGACGTAGGTTTGCAGCCGCTCCATCTGGCGCGTGCTGAACTGTTCCGCAGGGACGTTGACGATCACCACTGCGCGATAGGCCGCCAACCCGGCCGCATCCGCAGGGAGGGCCGCGGGGGTGCGCTGCTCGACGTCGAAGCCCGCTCCACGCAGCGCCTGCGTGAGGGCGCTCAACGGCGCATCTGGCGCGCTGACCAGCAGCACGCGCGGCTGGCCTTCAACCTGCGCGAAAGCTGCAAGGCGGTTGTTCTGGCTGAAGGCGTCGTCCGCCAGCACGATCTGCGCGGTGTAGGTCAGCAGGCCGCTGCCTGCCGCCTGCTGGGCGAAAGTGTAGCGGTTCGCCCCCGAGCGGAGCCGCACCGCGTTCTCGCTGATGAGCTGGTTGTTGCGGTACAGCAGCAGCAGCGCGCTCGTCTCGTGATCCGATTCAACGGTCACCACCACGTCGAAGGGCTGGCCTTCGCTCAGGCGGGCGGGGACGAGCACGTCGCTTACGCGGGCGTCTGGCTCATCAAGCGGGGGGAACAGCACGTAGTGCAGCTCCACCCCGCCTGCTGCGGCACGCTGCGCCACGGGCAGCGCGCTGCCCATCGTTTCGATGCCATCGCTGAGGATAACCACGCGCGGGGTGGCATCCGCGGGGACATAGCTCAAAGCGCTCGTCAGCGCGGCAGCGATGTTCGTCTCGCCGCTGTTGACGCGCGCGCGGATCGGCAGCACGCTGTCACGGGTGGTCAGGGCTTGGTCGATGGCGGCCTCTGCTCCAAAGACGAGGATCCCCCAACGGTCTTCGGGGCGCTTGGCGGCCAGCGCGCGCTCGATCACCTGAAGCTGCTGGCTGCGCGCGGCCGTGCCCACGCTGTCGGAAACATCCACAAGGAACAGCACGGCCAGCGTCTGTGAGGGCTGCGGCCATGTGAGGCCCGCCACCGCGCCGATCAAGCACAGGGTGAGGAGGGTGCGCAGGGTGAGACTGAGGCGATCACGCAGGCGGCGATGCGGCACGCGCGGCCAGCCCACCCACCACAAGACAGGCAGCGCCAGCAGCAGCGCCAAGGCTGGAGGGAATGTGAGGCTCACCGCGCAGCTGGCCGACCCTCTAGCCGGCCAAAATAACGGCAATCTCCGCAGCGGCCTGTTTGGTCGCAAAGAGGACGTGTGCCATGTTGGCGTTTTTTTCGACAAGCACAGCAACCGCTGTGCGGCCGGCAGGGTAGACGACCATCGTGCCTTCTTCGGCTTCCATCAGCAGTCGCTCTAGCTTGCCCTGTGCCAAGCGCACCAGCGTTTTTTCAGCGAGGCCGACCAGCGTCGCCGACATTGCCGCTACCTGCGGGCTGGAGGTGGGCGTCTCGTGCGGGTTTTCCTCGTCGTCCACCGGGTAGCTGCTCACGAGCAGCCCGTCGATGTTCACGATCACCACCGCCTTCACCCCTTCGACCACGTAATAGAGTTTCTTTAGTTCTGCAATCAGCTTCTGCTCACGAAATTCAACCGGAGGCATGGGCGACCCTTAACTTGCTGTGGCTGAGGCATTTCACTCCATCGTCACTAACTATAGCACGAAACCACAGCGTTCACTAGAAGGGTGAAATAGAAGCCGCGCCGGATGCTAAAGCATCCGGCTGCCG
>JBDNCV010000194.1:0-6057 GCA_046719465.1 Anaerolinea sp. | reverse complement strand
CAGCCGGATGCTTTAGCGTCCGGCGTTCAACCTAGTGAGGTGCGGGGGGGCAGGGCTATCACCCGTGATTTGGACACTTCCCGCCCTGCGAGAGTGTCTAAGCCGCAGCGGAAGGTGGCCGTGCGCCAGAGGCTGAAGCCTCTGGCTGGCGCGCGGGGGCTAAAGCCCCCTTCAGGGGGCGCGTTGCAGCCGGATGCTTTAGCGTCCGGCGTTCAACCTAGTGAGGTGCAGGGAGGCAGGGCTATCACCCGTGATTTGGACACTACCGCCCTATGGACACGGCAGGCCTTACGGACAGGGCAGGCCCTGTCCCTGCTTGTGCTTGTGCTGCTGCTGAGCGCATGCACTGGCCTTGCGGGCGAGGTGGTAATTGTGGCGACGGCCACGCCGCAGGCCACGGCGGTTCCGGTCGTGGCGGATCGCGGCTATCCGGCGCAGCCCCCTAACCTCGCCGAGGGGGAGCGGCTCTACGCGCTGCACTGCACGGCCTGCCACGCGCCGGACGGCAGTGGGCGCGGCGAACTCGTCCTGAGCGGCCAAGTGCCAGCGATGCAGTCCTTCCTCGACGCCGACGCGATGCGCGGCAAGACTCCCGCTGAGTACTTCGAGATCATCACCAACGGCAACCTCGCCAACTTGATGCCGCCGTGGAAGAATGCCCTCACCGAGCAGCAGCGCTGGGACGTGGCGCATTACGTCTTGTTCATGCATTACACCCAAGAGCAGATCGCGCTTGGGCAGCAGCTTTACGCCCAACACTGCGCCGACTGCCACGGGGAGGCAGGGCGCGGCGACGGCGCGCGCCAGCTTGAGATCGGCGGCAAGTCCTACAATCTGACCTACCCGCGCGATATGGCCTTCCTCAGCGATGCCGATCTCGTGGCGGCGATGCGCGAGGGGCGCGGCGACGCGATGCCCATGCTGGATGCGACCGTCAGCGACGACGAGGCCTTCGCCATTGCCGCCTACATCCGCACCTTCTCGACTGTCAACGACCCCGCTGCCGCTGCCCAAGCCGAGCCGGTCTTCAACCCCAACGCCTTCACCATCAGCGGGCGCGTGGTCAACGGGACGACGGGCCAGCCCGCGCCGCAGGGGCTGCCGGTATACCTCAACTATGGCAGCGCTGCCGCAGGGCTGGAGATGCTCCAGACGACGGTCGGCGCGGATGGCCGCTACACCTTCGAGAACGTCCCGCGCCTGCCAGAGAGCGCCTACTTCGTCTACACCCTCTACAGCGGCGTGACTTTCGACGGGGGCGTGCGCCGTGTGGAAGATGTCGGGGCTGCGCTCGACGTGCCGCTGTCGATCTTTGAGACCACGGACGACCTCTCGATCATCCGCCTTGCCGGGATTGACACCGTCATGCAGCCTTTCACCTCGCTCGCGGAGCAGCAGACCAGCGGCCTGCTCGTCACGCAGACCTTCACTTTTGAGAACAACGGCGACCGCGCCTTTGTGCTCTCGCAAGCGGGGCGGACGTTCAGCGTGCTGCTGACGATGCCCCCCGGGAGCATCGCGCTCAACGCGCTTAACGACCGGCGCTTTATCGTGGCCCAAGAGCAGTTCGCGGTGATCTACGCGATGGGGCTGCCGCCGGGTGAGACGCGCATCGAGCTGGTCTACTTCTGGCCATATGAGAATGGGGCGGTGTTCGATCAAGCGCTGAACTACGCCTTCAACGGCGAAACGACGCTGACGATTGCGCCCAAGTCGGTCACGCTGCGCGACGCGGCGGGCTGGACGGTGGACACGAGCGCGCCGTTCGTCAACCAATATCGGCGGACGGTGGCCATCCCACGCGGCGGCTCGCTGGTCTTTGATCTGACGGGCGGCCTGACGCCCGCGGTCGGCGCGAACGTCGTCCCCGGGGATGTGCTGCTGCCGCTGCTGGCGATAATCGGCGCGGTGGCGCTGCTGGGGCTGGGGGTGTTCCTGCTGCTGCGGCGACGCTCAACCCCCGGGCTGGAGGCGCTGCTTCAGCAGATCGCCCAACTGGACGCGCTGCACGAGCGCGGCCAAATCAACCACGATGCTTATCAGCGCCAGCGCAAGGCGCTGAAGGAGCAAGTGGCGGTGTTGATGGCCGCGCAGAAGCCGTCCACGCCGCCCACACCAAACGACGGATGAGAAAAAAGGATTGTTGACATGAAAAGATGGTTGGTCGTGCTGGCGCTGGTCAGCAGCGCATGGGGGGTAATGGCGCAGCCGCTGCCCGCGACAGAAGAAGCCCGCGAGGTGGAGGTGGGCGCGGCGGTGCTGACGCTGCCCGCCAACTGGGAGGCGCTGGCCGGGCGCAACCAAGCGGTGCTGCTTACCAATTCGACGTTTGAGGCGCTGCAAGCCCGCACGTTCGCTGAGGGCACGGTGCTGTTCCAAGCCAATTTGATCCCGTCGTCGCTGCTCGCGCGTTCGGGCGTGGCGACGACGATCAGCGCGGGCGAGCTGCTAGCACTCACCGCAGGCGACGTGCCGCTCGACATCAGCGAGACGACCATCGAGGAGCGGGTCTTCGCCACGGCTGTCCTCGAAGAAGAGGGCATCCGGCAGGAGCTGTACGCGCTGGCCTTTGGCAACGGCGCGTATGCGGTGATGAGCGTTGTAGAGCTATCAGCGGGGGCGCTGAACGACCAGCGCGATAACATCAACCTTGCGCTGGTGACGCTGCGCATCAACTTCGCGGGCGACATCCCTGAGAACGCGCTCGATTACAGCGCGCTGCCGCGCGGCTACTCCGCGGATGGCTTCCCGATGATTGGACGTGCCGATGCGCCGGTCAAGCTGGTGGAGATCAGCAGCTTTTCGTGCCCCTTCTGTGCGACGTTCCACGAGGAAGTGCTGCCAAGCATTCTCGAGCTGGTGGCGGCGGGCGATGTGAGCTTCACCTATGTGCCGTTCTACCGCGCGGGCAGCGTGGGCGATGGACGGGCTGCCTCGCTGGCAGCCATGTGCGCCGACGTGCAGGGCGCGTTCTGGGAGTATCACGACCTGCTCTTCTCGTGGCAGCGCTTCGGCAGCTTCGCCTATGAGCGCCCGCGCCTGCTGGACGGGGCGGAGAAGCTGGGGCTGGATATGGAGAACTTCACCCAGTGTTTGGATGAGGAGTTCAGCCTCTCCGCGCTGACCGCTGCCGAAACTTTCGCGCAGCGTCAGCAGGGCTTTCAGGGCACGCCCACCCTGCTGCTCAACGGGCGCTTGGTGACAGCCTTCCCGTTTGAGGCGCTCAATTTGGCAATCAGCAATGCGCTCAACGCCTCCGAGCCAGAGATCACGCCCGAGGCCACCCCTGAGGCAGGCAGCTAACCGATGACGCAAGCCCCGCGCCCCATCATCCAATTGGAGGGCGTGCGCAAGTCGTATGGCTTTGCGCCCGTGCTGAGCGACCTCACGCTGGCGGTGGCGCGCGGGGAGTTTGTGGCGCTGCTCGGCTCCAACGGGAGCGGCAAGACTACTTTGCTGCGGCTGATTGCAGGGCTGGCGCGCCCCTCTGCAGGCGTGATCCGCGTGGGCGGGTGGCTCATCCCTGAGGAGGTTGAGCAGGTGCGCCCGCACATCGGCATGGTCAGCCACAAGAGCCTGCTGTATCCGACGCTGACAGCGCTTGAGAACCTCGCATTTTTTGCCCGCTTGTACGGACGACCGAGCAGCCCAACCGACCTGCTGCCGCTGCTGGAGCGGGTCGGCTTGAAGCGGCGCGCCCACAGCCTCGTGCGGACGTTCTCGCGCGGGATGCTCCAGCGCTTGTCGATTGCGCGCGCGCTGCTCAACGATCCGTCGGTGCTGCTGTTCGACGAGCCGTACACAGGGCTGGATCAAGAGGCCTCGGCCACGTTGGATGGGCTGCTGCGGGCGGCGCACGACGAAGGCCGCACCATCCTGATGACGACCCACCACCTCGAGCGCGTGCCGCTGCTGGCGCAGCGCGTGATCGTGCTGCATCGTGGTCAGATCGCGCTCGATGCCCCCGCCGACATGCCCTCGGCGGCGCTGGTGGCGCAGTACGTGGCGATCACGGGGGAGGCGGCGCAGCCATGAAGGGTGTGATGCGGGCCGCGCTAGCGATCTGCTTGAAAGACCTGCGGGCTGAAGCGCGCAGCCGCGAGCTGTTGGGCATGATGCTGTTGTTCGCGCTGCTGAGCGTGTTGATCTTCAGCTTTGCGTTGGAGCTGAACGCCATTGCGCGGCGCGAGGCCATCAGCGGGGTGTGGTGGGTGACGATTGTGTTTGCCAGCGTGCTGGGGCTGAACCGCACGATGGCGTTAGAACGCGAACAGGGCAACATCGACGCGCTGCTGCTGGCCCCCATCCCGCGCGCCGCTGTGTTGATCGGCAAGTTCCTCAGCACCTATCTTTACGCGCTGCTGGTGGGGCTGATCCTGCTGCCAGTGATGACGGTGATCTACAACCTGCCGCTGCTCAGCCCGTGGGTGGTGGTGATGCTGTTCGTCGGCGCGTGGGGCATCTGCATGACGGGCAGCCTGCTGGCGGCGATGACGGTGCAGGCGCGCGGGGGTGAATCGCTGCTGCCGGTGGCGCTGCTGCCGGTGGCGCTGCCGATCTTGATCTCCGTAGTGCGGGCAACCACGGGCATCTTTGAAGGCTCGCCGCAAGGGGAGTGGTCAACATGGCTGCCGGTGATCTTGGCGATCAACGTGTTCTATACGGTGGTGTGTCTGGTGGTTTTTCGCTTCGTGGTGGAGGAGTAGCGAGTACCGAGGGGTGAGCCTCATCCCCCAGCCCCCTTCTCTCGCAGAGAAGCGAGCCGCCCGCGGCCACGAGGTGGCCTGCCTGCGGCCACCGCAAGGACAGAAGTCCCCTCTCCTTCTGGAGAGGGGATTTAGGGGTGAGGCCCCTCGCGCGGCACAGCGCGCCGTGCCCCATTGACCGCTGTGCCCTGATCACGGACTATTTTGAGGGGATTTAGGGGTGAGGCAAATCTGTTCCACAGTAGACACCCCACAGCCCAATTGCTCCATTTACAAATTGCAGTGCTTTTTGATACTATTCTGTAGAATTGCGTAGATTTTGGACATAAGTTTGTGAGGTGTGGATGAGCGCGATTAACGTTGGGATGGGCGGCGCGGTGGTCGAGAAGGCCAAGGCCAACCGCACGCGGGCGCTGCGCCTGTACACGGTGATGGCCGTGGCGGCGATGGCGGTGGCGCTGTTTATGGAGCTGTTCTTTGCTGGGACGGACGTGCAGCAAGGCGACGTGCAGCGGCTGTTCTACATCCACATGGGGTCGTTCTTCAGCGCGTTCTTCGCGTTCAGCGGCGCGGTGATTGGCGGGATCGCCTACCTGCGCACGCGCAACCCCAAGTGGGATACCTTCGCGCTGGCCTGCATCGAGGTCGGGCTGGTGCTGGCGTTCGTGAACGTGGCGACTGGCTCGGTGTGGGCGCGCCCGATCTGGAACACGTGGTGGACGTGGGATCCGCGCCTGACGAGCGCGGCGGTCATGCTGCTGACGTATGCGGCCTACTTGATGCTGCGCAAGGGCATCGACAACCCGGACACGCGCCGCCGCTTTGCCTCGGTCTATGGCATTTTAGCGTTTAGCACGGTGCTGTTCACCTTGCTGGTGACGCGCCTGCGCCCTGACACGATCCACCCCGTGGTGATCGGCAGCGGCCCTTCAGTCAACCAAGAGGGTGGCTTTGCGGTCACGCAGGGCATCGGCATCACGCTGGGCGTGTCGATGGTGGTGTGGATCTTCTTCTTGATGCCAGTGCTGGTGTGGTGGCGCATCCGCCTCGAGAATACGCTCGAACGCGTCAACAAACTCAAAGCCTCGTTGGAGCGATAACCCCATGCCAACTGATTTTGTAACCCCCGATACCGGTGCATTTCTGATCCTCGGCCTCGCTGTGACGGGCGCGGCCGTGCTGGGCTACATTGCCAGCTTGTGGCTGCGCTTCCGCAGCGCCCGCCGCGACGAGGAAACGCTGCAAGAGCTGGGATCCTGAGCCGAACAGGTCAAACGCAGGATGCTTTAGCGTCCGGCTATCCTTCGCCAGAGGCTAAAGCCTCTGGCTAGATGCAAGGGGGCTAAAGCCC
>JBDNCV010000193.1:0-6110 GCA_046719465.1 Anaerolinea sp. | reverse complement strand
CTTCAGATCCAAACCAGCTATGCGTTGACCTTCTGTGGTCAAAAATCCGATGTATAGTCCCGGATCTATAATCGTCACTTTAGCTTGAACACTGACACGTATGTGTAATGTCTCAAAAGTTTTGGGCAAACTGCCATCAGCAGTTTCGATGTCTATCCCAAGCAATTTGAAGCTCTTTGATTCAACATCAAGCTTAGATATGGGTTGCAAAGTTACTGATGTTAAGTACTGATCTACAGCTAAGGTGGCCGGGCAATCCTCTATCACTGAACCTTCAGCCAACACAATTCCGCGATTACATAAACTTCGTACCGCCGCCATGTTATGACTCACGAACAGTACCGTACGACCTTCACCGGCTACCTCGCTCATCTTACCCAAGCACTTCTTCTGGAACTCAGCATCCCCGACGGCGAGCACCTCATCCACGATGAGGATCTCCGGCTCGAGATGGGCTGCCACAGCAAACCCTAGCCGCAGCCCCATCCCGCTGCTGTAGTGCTTCACCGGTGTGTCAATAAAGCGCTCGACGCCCGCAAAATCAACGATTTCATCGAACTTGCGGTTGATCTCGGCGCGGGACATGCCGAGGATCGCGCCGTTGAGATAGATGTTCTCGCGGCCTGTCAGTTCAGGGTGGAAGCCCGTGCCCACTTCTAGCAGCGCCCCCACCCGACCATATATGTCCGCGTAGCCGGTCGTTGGCTCGGTGATGCGCGACAAAATTTTCAACAGCGTCGACTTGCCTGCCCCGTTGCGTCCGATGATGCCTACGACGTCACCGTGCTTCACCTCGAACGACACATCTTTCAGCGCCCAAATTTCTTCATGCAAGTCCGCGGCTGACTCACCACGCAGCAGCCCGCGCACGCGGCGAAAAGGTGCGCTCACAGCGTCGACAATGGTATCGCGCAGGGTGTAGTAGCGTTCCTGCTTGCCCCCGATGCGATACAGCTTGCCTAAGTTTTCAACCCGAATGGCGATGTTGCTCATAGATAATAGATAACCTAAAGTTTACGCAACCAAAGGCTTGAAGGTGGTTGACTTGTTTCTGCATGCGCAAACAGCTTTGTCAATCTACTTTCGTGTGTCTTCCACATGTAATAACTCGGCCAAAGAATCTCAAAATCTGTATTTGAATATAGAAAGGCATGCACTAAATATTGCTCATTCCACATATAAGGGATGAATCTTTTAGGATATTCATAAGGAAGAAAAATATCGTGAATGTGTATCAACGTTCCCGACTTTAGGTGTGGCAGCACTTGCAAAAACAGGAATACCACGTCACCAGCCATAGTCACTGAATGACTTGAGTCGATAAACAGGATATCACGGCTGCCTAGCCTACTAGTGATGTAATTAGGGTCAAGTAGCTCAACTTCCGAAGGCACATTCTCGTCTACGACTTCAACGATACTAGTTCGAGGTTGAGGGTCAATTGAAAGCAGTCTGCAAGGCTTATTGTTGGTTTTAATAGCGAGCTTGAGAACTTTTGTTGAATGTCCGCTACCAACTTCTATGACGCAATTGGGTTGATAGTCGCGTACCATCGCATATGCAATGTGAGCATCAACAGCTTCAAAATACCCATTACGAAGAAAATAATCACTCGGTAGAAGTTTATCTGAGCTTTCTTGATAGAACTGATTGTATTCATGACTGTACTTAGATGCCAGCTGATCCACAAACGTTAGATATTTGTCGTCTTCAAATAGATAACCTGCTGTATACTTTAGCGTATCCCAGTGATCACGGATTTCAAGCTCCCGCAAGAATTTTTCCCTCGCAACACGCAATCGAGTAGTAGAAATCTCTAGTCCCACTAAGTTCAGGATAGCGTTCAGATTATTCTTGATCTTCGTTGAAATTGGAACTCGATTATTTTCTCGCGACATAGCTACACCACATCTGCGAAGGTTTTTTCCATACGGCGGAAGTAGAACAAGCCGCTGATGAAGAGCAGCAGCGCCGCCACAGACGAGACGAGGATCACTGGGCCGGGCGCACTGTCTGTGCCAAGCAGCGCCCAACGAAACCCTTCCACCACCCCCGCCATCGGGTTGATGCCGTAGATCGCGCGCAGCGCCTCGTTCTCAATCAAACTGCTGGGATACGCAATCGGCGTGATGAACAACCAGAACTGCGTGATGAACGGCACAGTGTAGCGCACATCGCGGAACTGAACGTTCATCGCGCTGAGCCACAAGCCCACTCCGAGCGACGTTACAAACGCCAACAGGACAAAGAGCGGCAAGAAGATCACGTTGATGGTGGGCAGGATGCCATAGACCAACAGCAGCAACAGCAGCACTGCGAACGCGATCAAGAAATCAACCACGCCCGACAGCACCGTAGCAATCGGAATCGTCAAGCGGGGAAAGTAAACTTTCTTAATGAGGTTAGCGCTGCCCACAAGACTATCGGAGGAACCGCTCAAGCCGCTGGCAAAGAACGTCCACGGGACGAGCGCCGCATAAGCGAAGATGGGATATGGCACGCCATCGGACGGGATTTGCGCCAGCCCGCCGAAGAATAGGCTGAACACGACCATCGTCATAAATGGTTGGAGGATGGCCCACGCTGCGCCGAGCACTGTCTGCTTGTAGCGCACCTTGATATCACGCCATGTGAGGAAGTACAGCAGCTCCCGATACTCCCACAGCTCATGCAGCTTGAGGCTTACCCACCCTTTCGAGGGCTGGATGCGCAAATGCGGCAGCGGCGTTTCGCTTGTGGTGATCGGTTGGCTGGTTGGTTCAGTGAGGGTTGTCATAGTCGTGAGTGGTTTTGAGGGATGCATCCGCTGCTGCGACATACTTTTGAAGCACGAACGCTAGCGGTGATTTGTGGCAAACGGGCTTTGAGAGCACTCTTGCAGTGTGGGAGCGTCCGACCCAGCGGACACGGCGCTTCTTTGCGGCGTTTGCGTTGTTGATTTCAACAGTTCTAACTTAGGCACAGCTGATATCGCAGCTTATGGCGTAAGTGTTCAAACTGTCATCGCAAGAGGGATTTATTTACTAAGTTGAATTTATGTTCATCAATTGTAGAAAGTATATCCTAATTCATAAAACAAACCAAGTTAAGAATTCTTGACATAGAATTCAATAGGTTAAGTAGATTAAGACGCTACCCTTGCGCGCGCTGAAACAACCACCGCATTTTGCGAATGCTGTCCTCTAGCCCTCCGCGGCGGTGGCGTGCCAGCCAATTCGCGCGCTGTTGGTCGATCAACTGCTGAAGTTCCTGCGCCGAGGGCAGCGTCCGCACCCCTAGCAAGCTTAGTCCGTGCTGCGCTGCTGCTTTGAGCAAACGGGCGGCCTGTGTGTACTCGGCAATAACGCGCTCAGCGTCGCGCTTGAGCTGCACCGACTTCAAGTCGTTCAGCATCTCGTCGAGGCTGCGGTCGATTTCTTCGAATGCATGTTTCAGCTCCGGCGTGTTGTGCTCTGGTTTCCACAGCCAATTGAGTTCCCCATCGTCTACTTGGAGCAGGTAAAACAAGGCCGTGCCGTTGCCAATCTGTATCGGCAGCTTGGCATACAAGTTGCCCATTTTGAGCGCAATTTGCCCCAACTGCTGCGAGGCATCCTCAAAAGCGTAGACGTTCAAGGCTTCGGCGAGGTCAAGCGCACGGCCATGCTCATAATTCCATGCGACGCTCGCACCGTGCAGGAAACCCGCATAGGCCGCGCTCAGCGGCTGCCAGTGACCGTTATCCCCCCATTCGGTGATCAGATACCCCCGCGACCCATACTGACGCGCCAACCGCGCGGCGTTGTTCAAGTTGCCGATCATGTTATCCGTGCGACCAGCGATACTGTTCCATGTGGACGTCCCGGGAACCATGTAGGTCTCTAAGCCTGAAGCGACAATCAGCTTAACATCTTCTTCTTTCGGCTCATTGGCTTCGTAGCCCCAGATCATCGCAATTGCATCGCGTGGCAGTTCCTCTACCAAAGCTGGATACTTGACGATGATATCCGCCCAGAACTGCATGCGACGCCCACGCCGCGTCACGTCAACATGCAGCGCCTTCAAATAGTCTAGGTAGATACGCCCCGGCTCCGCTTCCCATGAGCCTTTGCTTGCGCCTTTGCCCAGCTCCCACGGCTCATCACCGCCGACATTGACGTATTCACTGCTGAAGTGCGGCAGCAGCTCGTCCATCATGCTGCGCACGAGCGCGAGGCTGCGCGGGTCGCCCGGGTTTAAGGTAGAGGCGGGTAGGATGCGCTGATCATCATGCCACGGGGAAGGGAACCCCTCTGGCATCTCGGCCAGTGGGTTATAGGGGGCATGTTTCAGCCAGCGCTCCATATGCCCCAACGTATTGAGGTTGGGCACGAGGTCGATATGCCGCTGTTTGCAGTAGGCGTGCAGCAGCAGCAGGTCTTCGCTGGTGATCGGGCTGGCATCTTGCCAAACCAACGGGTGCGCTTGATAAGCAAACGTATGCTCAGTGTAGAGTTGAAGCTCGTTGATCTTCCAACTGGCCAGCAGATCCACCAATTCCATCAAGGTAGCAAGCGTCGGCACGCGGTCGCGGCTGATGTCCAACATGACACCGCGCCGCCAGATCTCGGGAAAGTCAAGGATCGACAGGCATGGCAAGCGCGTCCCGTGCTGCTTTAGAAGCTGTGCCAGTGTGCAAACGCCGTAGAACACGCCGGACGCATCCGAGCCGTGAATGCTGATGTGATCAGGCCGAATCGACAGCGTGTAGGATTGTGTGAGCAAGGAATCCATCCCCGCGGCCAAGCTCAGACCGATGTTCCCCTGCGTTGTCAGCGCGATGTCCCAGTGAATGCCCGCCGCGGCCAGCGCATCCCGTGCGCGTTGTGCCTCAAACAGCAGCTCAGGCTGCTGAATCGCAATAAGATACCCGTCGTGGAGGTTGAAAGAACCACCTTCAAGGGTTAGCTTCTGTGGTGGCGGGGCGAGCAGTGTCATTTTGGTACACCTTCCCTGAGAGATCGTTCCTGATTGTAACCCAGCCCAACAATTTTGGCTTTAGCCGATCATCTCATTACAATGGAACCGATACCCTCGACACAAAAGGCTCTGCTCATGCGCCATCGGATGCGTTTCACTGTAGAGAAAATTGCCCAACGAATTCAACTGCTGCGGCCGCTTGTTTATCGTCAGACGGTTTCGATCTCGCCGTTCAAAATAAAGTACCTACCCGAAGCAACCATTCCAGTCGGTTTGCCGTCAATGGTGCCTGACAGCACATGGGAGACGATCCAGCCCGGGCAGTATTGGGGGCCAATTCAGCAGAGTTTTGTTATGTGCAGCGCATTTGCTGTACCCTCTGAGTATGCGCCTGATGCTGCGCTGTACCTCCCGTTGGGGGATGCTGAGGACTTTGTGCACCCCGAGGCGCTCATCTACATCGATGGTGAGCCGCTGGCCGCCGTTGACCGCGCGCATCAAGAGATCGCCCTGCCCGCGCGTTACTGCGATGACCGTGAGCACCGGCTGACCCTGCATGGGTGGACGGGCTACAACAACAATCGAGGCCATGACGCTCTACTGCTCATGCGGCAGCCGCAAATCGTGCAGATTGATCAAACGCTGCGCAGTTTCCTAGTCACAGCGTCAGCCGCGCTCGACCTTGCGAAACGCTACGCTGAGGAAAACCCAATCCACAGCGCGCTGCTCAACGCGCTGGATGAGGCCTTTTTGGTGCTCGACACGCGCGACCCGCTGGCAGATCACGTCTACGCCACAGTGACCGCTGCCCATGCGCTGTTGAAAGAACGCCTCGCCGCCGCTGGTGACCCGCTGCCCGTCCACGTGTGGAGTGCGGGGCATGCTCATATCGACGTTGCATGGCTTTGGGTGCTGGAACAAACCCGCCGTAAGACCAGCCGCACGTGGTATACGGCGCTCCACTTGATGGAGCAGTTTCCTGAGTACACGTTCACGCAGAGCCAGCCTCAGCTTTACGAGTATATCCGCCAAGATCACCCTGCCCTGCTGGAGCGCGTCAAAGACGCGGTGAAGGCGCGCCGTTGGGAGCTAATCGGCGGGATGTGGGTAGAGGCCGACTGCAACGTCAGCGGCAGCGAGAGCCTCGCCCGCCAGTTCCTCTTAGGACGGCG
>JBDNCV010000192.1:0-6242 GCA_046719465.1 Anaerolinea sp. | reverse complement strand
GGGACGCTGTTTCGCATCCCCGATATTTACGGCACAGGGCCGTTCACGCTGGCGAGCACAGAGGCGCTGCGCACAATCCCCGTAGATCGTTTCTGGGAGGTGTTGAGCGTGCGCTATGTGACTACATCTGACGTTGTGCCGCAGGGTGTGCCCATGCAGCAGATTGGCGCAGCGGCCAACTATGACGGCCTGCCCTATCAGGTGTACGAGCTGCTCGATCCGCGCCCATTCGCTCACTTAGTCTATGACAGCCGCGACGCAGGCGGTAACCCAGAGTTTGCCCGGCAAATCATGGCCGACGGCCGCGTGAACCTGCGCGAGATGGCCATCACGCTGCACCCGCTGACCGTTGACCTCCCCGTTGCGCGCCCTACGCTGAGCGCCGTGGACGACCTGCGGATCGTCACGCCTGAACGCTGGGAGATCACGGCTAGCACGAGCACCCCAGCGCTGCTCACCCTGTCGCTGGTGCGCTATCCGGGCTGGGAAGCAACAGTCGACGGGCAGAAGGCTGAACTGCTCGACGTGAACGGTGGCTTGATGGGCGTGCTGATCCCTGCGGGGGAGAACCAGCAAATCATCGTTGAGTATCGCCCCGCCAGTATCGCCATTGGCGCTGTGATTACCGCGCTGGCGCTGCTGGCGTGCAGCGCGCTGCTGGCGTTCAGCCGCCGCCTCAGCGGATGAGCGCCTTGCCGAGCGCCCCGCCCTCAAGCAGCAGCGCGTCCACGTCTGCTTGGGTGGGGGCCTCAGCGTAGACGCGCAGCATCGGCTCCGTCCCGCTGGGGCGAATCAGCAGCCAGCTGTCATCAGCCATGTAGTATTTGATGCCGTCCAGCTTGTTGATTCGCTGGACGCTCTGGCCGTTCAGGCGGGCAGGCGCAGTCTCTTCAAGCTGGCGCACGATCTCTTTCTTGTTGAGCTGTCTCTCCAGTCGGAAGTCGTTGCGCCCATAGACTGCTGGGCCAAACTCCGACTGTAAATCAGCAATCAACTCGGCCAGTGTGCCCTCCCAGCGGCTCATCACCTCCAGCAGCAGCAGCCCCATCAGCACCCCGTCACCCTCTGGGATGTGCCCTTTGATGCTGATGCCGCCGCTTTCCTCCCCGCCGATGAGCACATCGTGCTTCATCATCAGGTCGCCGATGTGATTGAAGCCGACCGGGGTCTCATATAGTGGCAGGTTGTAGTGCCGCGCCATCTTGTCGAGCATGGCCGTGGTGGAGATCGTCTTGACGACTGCGCCACGCAGCCGCCGATGCACCAGCAGATGCCGCAGCGAGAGCGCCATGATGTGGTGCGGGTCAACGAAGCGCCCCAAGTTATCGACCGCGCCGCTGCGGTCAGCATCGCCATCGGTCACAAGGCCAACATCGGCGTGCAGGTTCTGCACAGCGGCAACCACTTCCTTGAGGAATTTCGGGATCGGCTCAGGATGGATGCCGCCGAACCCCGGGTTGAGCGCCCCACGAATCTCGGTGACGCGCGTTCGCGTCCGCGCCAGCAGGCTGGGGAACGCGCCGCGCCCTGCGCCCCACATGGCGTCTACGACCACGTTTAGCTCGCGCGAGTTGATTGCGTCAAAGTCGATCAACTGGCTGAGGTGCTGGTAGTAAGGCCACGACGGGTCAAAGCGGCGGATGCGCTCGCTGGCCAGCGCCTGCTCATAGTTCATCACGCGCGGCTTAGCCCCATTTGCCAGCAGCTTCTCGATGTTCTGCTCTACCAGTTGGGTTTCTTCCGCGGTGGCGCTCGCGCCGTAGCTCGCCTTCAGCTTGTAGCCGTTGTAGCGCGGCGGGTTGTGGCTCGCGGTGATCATCACGCCCGCGGCGGCCTGCTTGGCCTTCACGTTGTAGGAGATGGCCGGGGTCGGCGCGTCGGCGCGCGACAGCCACACGATGATATCATTGGCCGCCAGCACGCAGGCCGTCTCAATGGCGAAGCGATCCGACAAGAAGCGCGTGTCAAACCCCACCACCACCTCAGGGGCTTGGGTGCCGCTGTGGCGTTCAAGGATGGCGTCCGCGGTGGCTTGCGCCACCAAGCGCACATTCTCGAACGTAAAATCCTCCGCGATAACGGCGCGCCAGCCGTCTGTCCCGAATTTGATGCTCATTCTGCCCCTTCTTGTAATCTAGATGGTCGGTTGTGCCATGCCTCATCGGCCGAGGCCGGTCTCCTCCAATAGTTTGTTAGCGTCTTCCGCGCTGAGGGTTGTCTCATGCAGGATGCTGTAAGGCAGGCGATGCTCACGAGCGTAGGCGGGGAACATCGCCAGCGTGTCGACGATGTCCTCGCGGCGCAGGCGATCCATCCGCACCCCCGCCGAGATCAACGTGTCGCGGATCGGCCTAACATTCTGCTTGTGGAGCGCCGCCGCCACCAAGATCCCGGGTCCCACCAAGTCAGCATAGGGCACGCCCGTCCGGCTGACCTTTGGCTCAATGGCGTAGGCGAAATACTGCTCGCTGCCTTCCTGCGGGCGGTTGTGCCCAAGCTGGTTGGTGAGCTGCACCTCCACACAGATCAAGTCAAGCAGGTTGCGCAGCGCGTCCACCTTGCCCGCGCCCACATCGGCTGCGATCTTGTAGGCCTGCTGTGCGATGCCCGCCGCGATGCTCGCTGCCCACGGCTGAAAGCGTTCTTCAGGCGTGTTCCGCTTGCGCTCCGCTGCGAACTTCCAATCGAGCAGCCCCGTGGTCATGCTCAAAATTTCGACGATGCCCGTGCCGCGGATGTGCGCGGGCGCCGTCGAGATCACGTCCATGTCGACGATGACGCGCTCTGCTGGGCCGGTGGTGTAGTAGCGCACCGTGTCGTTCTCGCGCGCGGCCACCAGCGCGGTGAAGAAACCGTCCACGCTCAGCGCTGTCGGGATGATGACCGACGGCAGGTTGTTCTTCCATGCGATGTACTTGGCTGCGTCAGCGGCACGTCCGCCACCGATGCCGTAGACCACTTCCACTTGCGGCGGCAGCGACGCGGCCATCGCGTTGAGGTAGCCGACCTCGGTTGTGAGCGGCTCGGCCTGCACTGCAATCGGCAGCGAGAGCAGCGGCCCCACCGACGACCACGCGCGATTGCCCGTCAACACCGCGGCTGTCCGCGTCTCTTTTACCGTCGAAAGCTCGCGCAGCTCAACACGCGGCAGATTCCACAGGGTCTCAAACATCGGGTGAACTCCCTTGAGTGCCTAAACACAGCCCAACACGCTAACTATAGTCAAAATCTGGCAGTTTTGCCAACCGCGCCGCGGCCTTCCCCCTGTTACTGTGCCATACACCGTTGTATCTTTAACAGTACAGGTGATACAACTCTAAGGAGTAGCCCATGACCTTTTTCAGCAGCCGCCGCCCGCCTGAGGAAGAAAGCGCCCCGCGCCCAGCATTGCCTGCATCCCCCATTGGTTTTGACACCGTGATCGGCTCCAACTGCACGATTGAGGGCACGCTCAGCAGCGTGGGCAACGTGCGCATCGACGGCACGTTCACCGGTACGCTCGACATCACTGGCAACGTGCTGGTGGGCGAGACCGCCCGCATCACCGCCGACATCGACGCCAAGAACATCAGCATCGCTGGGGCGGTGCGCGGCAACGTGACTGGCAACCGCGTGCAGCTCCTGCGCACAGGCCGTATCTGGGGTGACATCAACGCCAACGCCCTCACAACCGAGGAAGGGGCCTTCATCGACGGCAAGATCACCATGAAAGGCCACCAAGCCAACAACCCTCAGCCGGCTGCCAACGAGTCGCAGCCGACCGCCAGTGAGCCGGAAGCAGCCCCGCTCCCACCCAGTGATGAGGCCAACCAGTCGTCAGCAGACTCACCCGCCAAAGAGGAATCCGAGGCATGATCCGTGTGCTGATGCTCTGCATGGGCAACATCTGCCGTTCACCGATGGCGGAAGCTGTCTTCCGTGACATGGTGGAACGGGCAGGACTTGCCGACAAGATCAGCGTGGACAGCGCGGGCACGAGCGGCTACCACGCCGGGGAACTCGCCCACCCGCGCACGCTCCAAGTGTTAGAGCGCCATGGCATTTACTACAGTGGCACGAGCCGTCGAGTGCGCGCGGAGGACTTCGTCAAGTTTGACTACATCTTGGCGATGGATCGTTACAACTTGCGCCAGATCGACCACTTCATCGAGACGAGCCGCGCCAAAGTGACCCTGCTTCTGTCTTACGCTTACCACGCGGGTCTCATGACCTTCGATGAGGTCGAAGATCCCTACTACAACGACCGCTACGAAGACACCTACGAGGTGATCCGCGTGGGCTGCAAGGCGTTTCTCGATTACTTACGAGAGCGCTATCGGCTCTGACGATTCGAAGAGCGACTGCGATTTGTGGGGGCAGGCACGCTGCCGCTGGTGCGCGGCGGGTTTGGTTGGCTGGAACGAGTGCGGGCTGCTGGCTTGTTTTGAGCAGCCAACAGGGACGGAGGTGGTTTGTCTTTGGCGTTGGTCAGGCGTTTTAGCTCCTTGAGCATGTAACGACTGTTGCGAAAGTCCCCCACCAGCGGCACATAAGCCACTGCCGACACACCAAACACAATCAAGCCCAGCACCACTTGCCCTTGCAACGCGAGCAGCAAGCCAATGGCGGCCAGCGCCCCCATGACAACATACACTTTTTCAGGCCGCACGCCATCGCTCACATAGCCGCGAATGATCGTCACATCCTTGGCCTTTTCGAGTGTGGCGCGAAGCCGCGTCGTCCGCGTGATCCCGAGCAGCACAGTCTGGGTTGACCAGTAGATCGCCCCGGTCTTCTCAACCACCCCTTGAATCGCAGGGCGGCTGCGCGTGCCCTTTTCAGCCATGCGCGCTGTTAGCTCCGTGTTGATCTGCTTGATCGTCTTAGGGCTGTAAAGCTCAAAATGCATGCGCCCCCTCACCCATCACAGCGAGCCGAGCGTGATGCCGCCATCCGCTACGAACACCGCGCCCGTCACGAACGACGATGCGGGCGAAGCCAGCCACAGCGCCAGCCCTGCGATGTCGATCGGTTGGCCGATGCGCCCGAGCGGCGTTTTCATCATCACCTGCTCCATCATACGGTCGTTTTCCCACAGCACCTGCGCAAACTTGGTTTGCACCAAGCCCGGCGCGATGGCGTTCACTTGGATGTTCTCGCGGCCTAATTCCATTGCCAGCGTCTTCGTGAGGCTGATCACGCCGGCCTTCGTCACGCTGTAGATGCCCTGAAAGTGCCCGGGGTTGAGGCCCACAATGCTGGCGATGTTGATGATCTTGCCGCCGCCGTGCTGGCGCATCACCGGCACTACCGCCTGACACAGCCACACGTTGCCCATCAAGTTGACTTCAATCGTCTTCTGCCACAAGCTGTCCTCGGCCTCCAACACCGGGCCGAAGTGCGGGTTGGTCGCGGCGTTGTTCACGAGGATGTCGATCCGACCGTAATGATCAACCGTTTTCTGTGCCAGATCAATGAGCGTCTGCTTTTGGCCAGTGTGCGCGGCAATGGCGATGGCATCGCCACCGCTGGCGCAAATCCCCGCGACAACTTGGTCAAGGTCGGCCTGCTTGCGGCTGGCCAACACCACTTTTGCCCCGGCCTTCGCCAGCTCCTCAGCGATGCTCTGGCCGATGCCCCGGCTTGCGCCGGTCACAATGGCCACTTTGCCCGCAATATCAAACAACCCAGACATGCCCTGCTCCTATGGTGATGGTATAGACAAACGCGCCGCGCAGCTCACGCGCTGTGGTCACTGCCCAATTCGAGGCGCGCCAAGCCGTCGGCTGTGTCACGCCGTTCGCGCTGGAGGATGACAAAACCCCACACCATATCCGCCCCCGTGCCGCCACCTGAGGTCTTGATCTCCCATCCGTCATTCACCAGACGAGTCAAGATCTCTTCGCCGTCCTCACGCCCTTCACGGTCGTTGATGAAGGTGATGATTTTCACTTCGTAGGCCATGTACGTCCTCCTCGCGCGATGCGCTGATATGTACGATTGTAACGCCATTCAGCGCACAGGACGAACGCAGTTGGCTTGAAGGGAGTGTCTAAGGTCGCGGTGATGCGTCATCTCGTCTTGTTCGGTTGACATTACAAGGCCTCATCCCCCAACCCCCTTCTCCCACGGGAGAAGGGGGCAAAAGTCCCCTCTCTGCGGGAGAGGGGATTTAGGGGTGAGGCCTCACCATCTGTTTAGGTTTAGACACTCCCTCACACGCCCAACAGGCGCGCCACCCGCAGCAGCGCGCTGACGCTCTT
>JBDNCV010000191.1:0-6370 GCA_046719465.1 Anaerolinea sp. | reverse complement strand
CAAGAGCGCTTCGACGTACTCGGGGTTAACCTCCAGTGCTCGCAGCACCATGCGCTCTGCCTCGGCGAAGCGGCCAAGGTCAAACAGGCTGTAAGCCCACGAGTAGGGTGCGTAAGAATAGGTCGGGTCGGCCTCTGTGGCGCGTTGGAAGAAGGGAATCGAGCCTTCGATGTCACCCTTGAAGTAGGCCACATCGCCCAACCCGGCCAGCGCGATTGCGTCGTTAGGATTCTGCTCCAGTGCGCGGTTATAGGCGGCCTCCGCCTGTGCGTACTCCTCGCGGATGATATAAATACGACCTAGTTCGTTGAGATAGGTGTTTCTGTCACTCAGTTCCAACGCGCGGTTGATGCTTGCCAGCGCCTCGTCGAGACGTCTGAGAAAGCGCAGCGCGCGCGCTTGCACGAAGTAGGAATAGGCGAACTGCGGGTCAAGCTGGATGGCGAAGTCGATCACTTCCAGCGTCTGGCGGTACTCGCCGAAGCGGTTGAGAACAATCCCATAAGTGACGAACAACTGAAGCGCCTCTGATTCCAGCTCTTTGCCGCGCGGCAGGCCGAAGTAGGCCAGTTCAAGAAAGCGCAGGGCGTTCTCATCGTCGCCCAGCGTGTAGAAGACGTTGCCGCGTATATAATCGCTGACGAAGCTGGGCGACATGTCGGGGGTGAGGGTGAGCGTTTCCTCGAGGATGTCCTCCGCCACTGCGCTTGGGTCATCGAGCAAAAGCTGCGCAGCGCGCGTGCTCCATGTGACGCGCATGCGGAAGCTGCCATTGCTCGTTTGGAAGCCGTCCAAGATCGCCAGCGCGTTGTAGCGATCTGCGAGACGGGCGGCGTCGCGCTGGTCGCGCACCTGCGCCTCGATCACGATGTAGGGCTGGTTGATCTCGTCAAAAGCCGCCAACATCTGGTCAAAGCGCACGGCGCCCGGGCGGGTCATATCCGCGAAGCGCACCACCACCACGCCATCGCGCACGCTCTCTGGAAAGGCCTCTTGCGCGGCCAACGACAGCCCCACGATGCCCATCACCATCGCAAGGGCGAGTCTCAAGATCCACTGTCGCATAACGGCTCCTTTTTGGAAAAGATCCTCAGATTGTGTAGACACTTACACTATAGCGCCAAACTGCCATGTCACAATCTGACGATGTGTTTAGCCCTTGTTAAGGCTTCGCACTTGCGCGTAGACCTGCTCCATCTGCGCGACGACGCGCCCCCACGTGAAGCGCTCGCTGACCAAACGGCGGGCTGCCGCGCTCATCCGCTGGCGCAGCGCGTCGTCATTCAGCAGGGTGTGCAGCGCCGCGCAGAACGCCTCTGGCGTGGGGTCGGTCACCAGCCCTGCGCCCGCCGCGGCCGCCTCCGGCAGGTTGCACCCGTGCGAGAGGATCACCGGCACACCGCAGGCCATCGCCTCCAGCGCAGTCATCGGCAGCCCCTCGCCCACCGCAGGCAGCGCGAACACATCCGCGCAGGCCAGCGCCGTCAATCGATCCGCCCCGCTCAGGTAGCCCGTGAGAACGATCCGCGGGTCGTTCAGCGCCAGCAGCGCGTCGCGCAGCCCCTCATCCGGCCCGACGATCAGCAGGCGCGCCTGCGGCAAATCGGCTTGTTGAAAGGCCGCCGCCAGTCGATCCGCCCCTTTGCGCGGGTGCAGCCGCCCCATGTAAAGCACCACGCGATCTGTGCCCAGCCCCCACTGGGCGCGGAAGGGCGCGGGGTCGGGCAGATCCGCAAAGGCGGCGAGGTTCACCCCGTTGGGGACGATGTGGATCGGCAGGGGGTGCTGGCGCGGCCAGAACTGCGCCCAGAGCGCGCGCACGTCGGCTGCTTCGGCCTCGCTCAGCGCGACTACGGCGTCCACGCGCTGGGCCACATACGGGCTGAACCAGCGATCCCACCGGCGCTTGAGCGCGCTGCGGCCTGTGCTGTGGGTCAGCGTGCCGTGTGGCGACAGCACGATGGGCACGCCGCGCTTGACTGCCCGATGCGACGCGATGAGCGCCTCCACTGTGCGGAACTCGTGCAGGTGAAGCACGTCGGCGCTGCGCAGCATAAAGTCGGCCACGCTGCCAAAGCGGCGCGGTGTGGAGAGGTTGAAGCGCGTCCGCAGCGACGGCAGCACATTGGCCACGCGCACCACCTTCACGCCGTTCAGCATCTCGCTCTCGGGCTGGGCGCGCTCGCCTGCGTGGTTGAGCGCATCGGTTGTCACCACGGTGACGCGCGCGCCGCTCGCGGCGGTCGCCTCCGCAAGGCCTTGCACCGCGCTCACCACCCCGCCAAAAGCGTAGGCCGGCGCGTAGTAAGGCGTAATGTGCAGGATGTGCAGCGTCATCGGTGGCTCACAGGCAGTTCTGGTTGAAGCGCAGCCAGTTGAAGCCGATGAGGTGGTTGGCAGCGACTAAGCGCCATGTGCCATCCGCGCTGAGCGTCTGCCACACGAAGCCGCGCCGCTGCGGGGCAACCTGTGCCTGATTGCACAACGCCCCGTTGGCGCTCACCGTGGCGATCTGCCCACCGCTGCTGACCAACGCTGCCCGCCCGTCCAGCCGCAGCAGCGACACGCGCCCGCGCACGTTCGGCACGTCCACCTGCCATTGCAGCGTGTTGGTTAAGTCAAATGAGCGCAGCGTCTGGCCGTCAAAGGCCAACAGCCCGCGCTCATCCCGCCACAATGCGGCAGAATCGCCAGCTTTGCCCGCCTCCACCGGGAACGGCTGCCAGCGCCCATTCAGATCGACCGTGTAGAGGCCGCCCCATGTGTAAACCAGCAGATCACCCGCGCCGCTGCTGGCTAACGCCGCCGGACGACGCAGCGCCTGCCGCGAGAGGATCACCCCGCTGGCCGCAATCTGGATCACCTCGTTCTCAGCCGTCAGCAGGCCGATGATCGCGTTCCCGCCCACACTGGCCACCGTCACCGCCACTGGCGGCGGCACATCCCCCACACGCCAGACGACCTCGCGCCGCGCCTCATCAACCGCCGTTAGGGTGTCGTTGGCCGTAGGGTAAATGCGCCAGCCCGCCGCGCTGAACGGCTCCCCAACCGGCTGCAAGCCGCTGATGCGCCATGCCTCGCCCAGTGCCCCTGTGCCCACGTCCACCGCCTGATACGTCCCATCTGCCCAGACAAGCCACGACTGCCGCTGAAACGCAATCACCGCGACGGCAGGGCGTTCCAACCGGCTGCGCCACAGGATGCGGCCATCAGGCAAAGCGCGCCGCAGTTGGTAGCGGGTGTCGAGGTACAGCAGGCTGTAGTCGTCCAGCACGACGGGCGCGCTTAGCACCCCATGCAGCACCGGCGTTCGGAAGGTGTTGGATGGGCGCAGCCACGTCTGCGTGTTGAGGATGAAATCCGAAGGGGCGAAGTAGCCGCTTTCGGCGGGGGAGGCGGCGATATAGCCTGCGCCGGGCGTGTCGGGGTCATGCGCGCGGATTTCAAAGTGCAGGTGCGGCGCGGGGCGCACCCCTGCCGCAATCGTGCCGATGGCCTGCCCGACCGTCACACACGAGAAGCGCGCCGGGAAGGCAATTCCGCCCGCCTCGCTCAGGTGGCCGTAGACGCTGTTCACCGTCGTGCCGTCGCTGAAGCGGTGTTCCACGATCACCACGCCGCCGTCGCGCCCCCACGCCGTCGGGCTGCTGAAGCTCACGCGCCCGGTTGCCATCGCGCGCACCGGCTGGCCGACGCTTTCCGCCGTGGTGAAGACCCAGTCCTCGCCCGTGTGGTAGCGCCCCTGATGGCGCACGCTGGGCACGCCGAAGCCTTGCACAACAGTCGTCACGCTCCGCTCCAATGGGAAGTCTAACCGGTCGGCGAGGCCGCAGTCAGTTTGCGCGCGGCTCAGCGCGACGCTGGCCACAGCAACAACCAGCCCCCCAATAATGAGTCGTCTAATAGGGATCAACGCATGCAACCTCAAAAATGCGCGTATACTGTGAATGGCGCAGGGCGTTGGCAGCTTCCAACATGACCACTGTCCACTGTCCACAATTTAGTATACCGAACAAAGGGGGACAAGGTGTTCCAGTCAATCAGTCGCAGTTGGCAGTTGTTCAAGTACAGTTGGGCGTTCTTGCGCCGCAACAAGAGCTTCATGCTGTTCCCGTTGATGTCGCTGATCGCCATTGTACTGGCCTGCGTAGTGCTGCTGCTGCCGGCGGGGGCGCTCATCGGGGTGTTTGCTGGGATCAGCGGCGGCACGAACGAAGGTGTCGGCCAGATCATCGGCTACAGCTTCGTGTTTGTCTACTATGTCGTCGTCTATACCATCGGGGTCTTCTTCAACGTTGGGTTAGCAGGCGCTATTCTCAAAGAGTTGGACGGGGAAGAGGCCACCGTGCGCGATGGGCTGAGCATCGCGGGCAGCCGCTTCAGCTTGATCGTCCAATACGCTGTCTTTAGCGCGACCGTGGGCCTAATCTTGCAGATCATCCGCGATAAGGCGGGCTGGCTGGGCGATTTGCTCGGATGGTTGGGGGGCATGGCGTGGGGCTTTGTCACCTTTTTCGTGGTTCCGCTGATCGTGGTCGAAAACAAGAGCATGGTCGACATCGTGAAGGACAGCGCCAGCCTGCTGCGCCGTACCTTCGGTGAGCAGGTGACGGGCGGCTTAGGTATCGGCGCGGTGACGAGCCTCATCGGCGTGGGGCTTGCATTTGCCTTTGCGGCGCTGGCGATGTTGTTCAGCGCGAGTTGGGAGGCGCTCATCGCGCTTGGAGCGCTGGCGCTAGTGGCCTTTCTGCTGCTGGGCTTGGCCAGCGCGACGCTCTCAAGCGTCTATAACGTGATGGTCTTCCGCTACGCGCAAACCGGCGCTGTGCCCGACGATATGGATGTGGAACTGCTGCAAAGCGCGTTCAAGGAGAAGAAGAAGCGCTAACCAACGCTGACGACAACAAGTCCTTACTTCAGCTTTTCAACTTTTCGCTCTTGGGCACGGCATGCTGCACCCGTGCTGTTCACGGGCCTGCATGAGCTGTCTAGGCTGTCCGATCTAAGTTTGGGGATAAGCTATGTATCGTGTGATCTTGTTCATTGTGGTCTTGATGGGGCTGCCGCTGCGCGCGCAGGAGGCCATGCCCGCCGCGGACACCGCCGCCCTTCTGTTGGAAACATTGGCTCTCGTGCCAGACAACGAAAACAGCCGCTTCATACTGTACTACGGCGATTTTGAAGCAGCCCTTGCAGCGCGCGGCCTCATGCGCTTGAGCAGCACTGAGATCATGCAAGGTGGCAGCGACCTCGCAAGGCTTGTGGGCGTCGCGCTGCCTAGGTATTTTTCGTTCTTGCAGACCTTCAACTTTGGCACGAACATGGTTGATGTAGTCGGGTTCGATTTGCTGGACATCGCACGAGGGGTCGAGTTTGGCCGTTCCCCACAGCAAGGCTTGGCGCTGCTGGGCGCGTTCGAGGGGGATGCTGTCGCCGCGGCGCACCAAGCCCGCGGCTATGCGGCTGTTGCCGAGGGCACGGTGAGCGTGTGGTGCCTCGAGGGCGACTGCACGCGCGGCATAGACAGCGATTTCTCCCGCAGAGAGATTGCCAACATCTTTGGCGGCGATTTGGGACGGAGCCAACCAGTAGGCATCATCGGCGACAGGGGCGTGTTCAGCTCCCCCATTGAGGCAATCTTCAACGACATGGTGGCTGCCGCAGACGGAAACATCCCCACGCTGGCCGACGCGCCCGAATTCCAAGCGCTCGCCCATGCGCTTAGCTCGCTTGGCGTAGTTCGTCAACTGCTCTCATCTGACCCGACGCTGCTGTACGCGCCAGATTTCCCCGGGAGACGCACGCCTGACCCTAGACCTGTGGGCACGTTGCCGCAGTACGGCGCCTTTGCCATGGCAGACATCGTCGTGCCAGAGGGCGAGATTGCTGTTGTGGCGTTGGTCTACGCCGATGCCGAGATGGCCGCCGAAGCTGCCACTGTGTTGGAGCAGCGCCTTGCCACCTTCCCAGCACCGAGCGAGTCTGTGGAGGCGACCTTTGTCCGCGCGGGCGCTCAGCGCGTTGAGACGACCGTCTACGCTGATGAGCTGACGGGGCTGCACGTCGTAATGGTGCTGATTTACGCGCCGCCGCCCACTAACCGCGCCACGACCCAGCAACCCGAGGGCGGCAGCTTCCAAGCGCCGGAGCCGAGCGGGCGCTTCTACGAGCGGCTCCACCGTGATTTTGTCTTTTTCCTCGATTTGCCGTGGCTCCGGCAGTAAGGGTTGGGTATAGAGGGCCTCACCCTTAAATCCCCTCTCCGGGCAGAGAGGGGACTTTTCCCCTTCCCCTCTGTGGAGAAGGGGTTGGGGGATGAGGCTCCTCTGGCGGCGCATGCGTCGTTCCTGCTGATCACGGTGGATAAGCC
>JBDNCV010000190.1:0-6377 GCA_046719465.1 Anaerolinea sp. | reverse complement strand
CTTACCTTTTAACCACTACCCTCTTCCGGCGCATCTTAGATTTTTATGATGCTTCATGATCTTTCCTGAGCAGTTTGCGAAAATCCCCCCACTTTTTTTGCAGACTTGGGGTCAACTTTCAATTTCACCCTTTTTTCTCATCCTAGACTCATAAAGCGCCTTGTCGGCCGCAAAACCGACCGACCACAAAGCCCCAATTTGCGTTTTTTTCGACCCTGTGGTATGTTACGCTATGAAATGGTTAGAGGCACGGCAGGGTTGCACTCTCCCTTTTCCCCTTCGGGGGATTGAAACAACACTAAACCCACCGTATACGTATGTGTACGTCATGGGTTGCACTCTCCCTTTTCCCCTTCGGGGGATTGAAACTATGCTAAAGAGAAGGTCATCAAACGTGTTCATTGTGTTGCACTCTCCCTTTTCCCCTTCGGGGGATTGAAACTACCACACACACAACACACACAACCAGACGATAGGGTTGCACTCTCCCTTTTCCCCTTCGGGGGATTGTTTCTTTGGGGACGAGAACCGAGTAGGGACAGGGCATGCCCTGTCCGTTTTTTATGCGGCTCCCAATGTTTATGCGGCTCCCAACACGCGCCACACAGGGGCGACGCGCTGCATCATCCGCGGCGGTTGGGAGAGGGATGAAGGGTGAGGGGGGAAAACAAACGGACAGGGCGCGCCCTGTCCGTGCTGTATGCGGGGGTGTGGCTTAGCGCTTTTTGCGCTCGTCGATGTCACCTTGATACATGATCGCGCTCTTGCCCTGCTCGTTGGTGCTGATGCGGATCACGTTCTCGACAGGGTAGATGAAGATCACGCCGTCGCCTTTTTCGCCGGTGTAGGCTGCCTTCTTGATCGCCTCGACGGTGGCGGCCACATTCTCCTCAGAGAGGATGATGCTGATGAGCTTACGCGGCAGCAAGTCCACCACGTAAACGCCGGTGCGCCACTGCATTTGAACGCCGCTGCCGCGCCCGCGCCCCACCACGTCTATCACTGTGAGGCCCACGATCCCGATGTCGGACAAGGCTTTCTTGACGGCGTGCAGCTTCTCTGGTCGCACAATCGCTTCAATTTTCTTGATCATACGTCTTGCTCCCTCGTGTCAACGCATCATGATTAGTTGTAAGGAACCGGCTCGCTGGGCGAGGTGGTAAACTCAGGATAGGCGACCATGCCGTGCTCGTAGATGTCCAAGCCGACGTTCATGGCGCTCTTGCTGGCGCGCAGCCACCCGACGGCGTTGATCGCGCTGAACATCACAAACGCCGTCACCAGCGCGAAGCCGCACACCGCAAAGATGCCGATCGTCTGGATGCCGAGCTGCTCGAACGAGCCGGTGTGGACGAAGCCGCCGCTTGCGCCGAAGATGCCAACGGCCAGCGTGCCCCATACGCCTGCGAAGCCGTGCACCGACACCGCGCCGACCACGTCGTCGATCTGACGCTTCTCAAGGAAGTTGACGCCGAAGTACATCACCACACCACCGATTGCGCCGATGATGATCGATTCGAAGGGGGTTACGTCGTTGCAGGGCGCGGTGATCGCTACGAGGCCTGCCAGCGCGCCGTTGAGCGCCCACGGGAGCTGCGGCTTGCCGATCAAGAACCAGCCGAGGAGCATGGCGCTGATGGCCCCAGCCGCGGCGGCGATGTTGGTGTTGACGGTGATGAGCGAGATCGGGCCGGGCGTCGCGGCAACTTGGCTGCCCGGGTTGAAGCCGAACCAACCCAACCAGAGGATGAACGTGCCCATGGTGGCCAGCGTCATGCTGTGGCCGGGCATCGGCACAGCGTCTGGCCCGAAGCGGTTGGGGCGCGGCCCGAGGATCATCGCACCGATCAAGCCCACCCACGCGCCGGTGGAGTGCACCACCGTGGAACCGGCGAAGTCCGTGAAGCCCAGCTCCGCCAGCCAGCCACCGCCCCAGATCCAGTGCCCGATGATCGGGTAGATCAAGGCCGTCACGACGAGGCTGTAGAGCAGGTAGCCCTTGAACTCAGTACGACCGGCCATCGCGCCCGAGGCAATCGTGGCGGCCGTCGCTGCGAAGGCGAATTGGAAGAAGAAGAACGCGAATGACGGAATCGTCAGCCCCGGGTAGATCTCTGGCATGCCGGAGAGGAAGAACCACTCTGTGCCAAAGAAGGCGTTCCCCGCGCCGAACATGATGCCAAAGCCGACCGCCCAATAGGCAATCGCGCCGACGGACAAATCGAAGAAGTTCTTCATCAAGATGTTGACGACCATCTTCGCGCGGACGAAGCCGGCCTCAACCAGCGCGAAACCAGTCTGCATGAAGAAGACCAAGAACGCCGCCACCAGCACCCACACGGTGTCGATCATGGCGATCAAGTCGGCGATGGTGGGTTCAGGTTCGGCTTCCTCGGCCGGGACGGCCTCCTCGGCAGCGGGTTCTTCAGCGGGGGCGGCCTCATCGGCGGCGGCTTCCACCGTCGCTTCGGGTGTCGCTTCTTGGGCAGCGACGCTGAAGGCTCCATTCAGCACAAACGCTGCCACAAAGTACGACAGGACGAACAGGACGAGAATCGTGAATCCCCTTTTATGCGTGCGCATTGTCCCTACCTTTACTTTCTGTGACTTGACCGAATTGTGAAAAACTGATAATGCAGTTCACATTTTGCGCATTTTCCACAAGATGCGTTTAGCGTAATTTCACAATCTTTTTGGTGATTGTTTGATTGTTTCATAACAAAGCATTTGATATTTTCGTCGTACAAATTGAAATTTTGTGCAGACTATCTATGTTTAGACGGTTTGACTTGTAAGATCGCAGGGCGCTTTTGCGGGGTGCAGCGGTGATTCATCGCCCGCTCGTACAGCAGGCGTCAAGCGAGGGGGGCGCAGCGCGGCGTAAGCTGAGGGCAGCGAAACTGACCGATGAGGTGCGCTGATGTTGAATTGGATGTTGCCGCTGTTCCTGCTGCTGACGGCCACACCATCGCCCATGCCCACGCCCGCCCCGCTGCCGCTCATCGGGGATGAACTCACCTTGACGATTGCGGCTGAGGTGTTCGCGCTCATGGCGGCTGAGGACGACGCCTTTCACCTGCTGAGCCGCCCGCTGCCGACCTTCCTCGAACCGCTGCGGCTCCGCTCGCTGGTGTGGGGGGTCTCGGAAGAGCAGCGTTTGATCAGGTCGGGCTGGCGCTTTTGGGGCCTGCGCGAGCACGACCCTGATGATTGGGGCAGCTATCCGGAGGATGCATGGGTGATCGCAAGGCATACGCTAGCCCGCGGCGAGCCACTTGGGGTTGGCGACCTCAAGCTGCTCGGTGGCGCAGGCCTTCAGGTGGCGGAACAGGAGGGCGCTGTCGTCGTAGCGACCGGCGCGAATCTGGGCGCAGAGGTCACGGTTGCGCTCAGCAAGGGCGGCGCGCCGCGCGGCTGGCTCGGTGGGGAGGGGCTGCTCGCCCAGCAGCAGGTTGAGCCGTCCCCATTCAGCGTGGAGGTGCGGTTCGGCGAAGATTAGCTCTCGCTCCGCAATTTTCAGCACGTTGGCAGCTACCAGCGTCTGAAAGTACAGCTTGTGGTTGAGCGCTTTGGCGGCGGGGATGACAGCGCTTTCGAGGTGGTGGCGCACGGCGGCCAGCAGTTCGTGGAGTGTGGGGCGGTCATACATCGGGCGGGTCTCCTCGCTCATCGGTGGTCGGCTGGACAACTTGTTGATAGAATGCCTCCCATGCGCTGGCGAAGTCGCGCTGGAGGTCGTAGACGACGTGCGCGCCGGTCTGTTCGATCTGGGGGGCGAGCGGCGGCAGGAAGTCCTCGAAGGTCTTTTCCACGAAGTAGAGCATCTCATAGGCCTCGAGCGCGGCGTGGTAGCGATGCCCCAACCACGAGAGGCTGTAGAGCGTGACGATGAGCGCAACGACGACCACGCTGGGCCACGGGGTCATCACCAGCAGCGACGAGACGAAGGTCGGCAGCCACAGCACATCCAGCAGATAGGCCAGCTTCATCCGCGAGCGCAGCGTAATCTGCGTCAGGTCACGGTCGCGCTCAAACACGCCGGACATGATCGTGACGGTGGAGGTGCGATGCGCGTAGCGCCACGATTCCTTAGCGTTGGTGGTCATCAAGAAGCCCGCGGACTGCGTTTGCAGGTAGTAGCGCCGCCCGTCCGCGAACACGCTGCGCAGGTGAAGGCGCTCGGTGCTGGGGCGTGCAGCGGTCTGCAAGGCTTTCAGCGCCATCGTCGGCGAAAGCGTAATCGTGAGCTTCGTCGGCGCGTGCAAATACCACACCTGCCCCAGCAGCGCCTCCCGGAGGCGGCGCAGCAGGCCGGACGACGGCGGTTGGGCAATTCGCCCCTTGTTAGCGTGGGTATCTGTGGCCATCAACACGGGTTAACAAGCACAATCGCCCTTTATTATAGCGCAAACGAGTAAACAGGGGTCAGGGTGCGGGGACATTGGGCGTGTCTAAATGGCTGCCCTCACCCCTTGTCCCCTCTCCCACGCGCCGCTGCGCGGCTGGGGCGAGGGGGGCCGCCCTCACCCCTAAATCCCCTCGCCACGGGAGAGGGGACTTGCCCCTTCTCCCGAAGGAGAAGGGGTTGGGGATGAGGCCTTGCTATCCATCGATCACAACTTGCTGCCGGATGCTTGAGCGTCCAGCGAAGGCACGCCCGCAGCGTAGCCTTGTCGTGGGTCAACGCGGCCAATGGACTGTGCTATACTACCGCGGCGGTAACGAAAGGGTTTCTCATGCGTATTCCCGGCTGGTTGCTTGGCCTCTTTGGTTTTCTGGCTTTGATTGGTCTCACAGGCGTATGCGCGTTCGTGTTCTATGGCGGCGTGCGCGCGCAGGTGATCCAAGCGTGGGATCGCGGCTTGCAGGTCGATTCACCGGCGCAGATTGTACAGGTGCTGCTCAACCCGTCGGAGTTCAGCACGGCCACGCCTGCGCTGGCCGCGCTCAACGCCACCGCCACCATCACCCCGATTAGCGTGCTGCCATCGCCCACGCCGGACGCGAGCGCCCCAAGCACAGGCGCGCCCACCGACGCGCAGACCCTCCCGCCCACCCCAGCGGAGCCGACCGCCACGCTCGACCCGCTGACGCAGTACCGTTGGGACGATCCGCGCCAGATTCGCATCATGCTTTTGGGCATCGACGAGCGCCGCGGCTTCGACACCGACCGCGCTTATCGCACCGACACGATCATCTTGCTCAACATTGACCCCGTGCGGCGCACCGCGGGCCTCATCAGCTTCCCGCGTGACCTGTGGGTGAGCATCCCCAACTTCTCTCAAGAGCGGATCAACACGGCCAACTTCATCGGCGACAACGTCAACTACCCGGGCGGGGGCGGCCCACGCCTGCTCATGGACACGATCGCGGCCAACTTCGGCGTCAAGGTAGATAAATACGTCCGCATCAACTTCACGGTGTTTGAGAGCGTCGTAGAGGCCGTCGCGCCCAACGGCGTGGAAATTTGCGTGCGCGAGGCCATCGACGACCCCACTTACCCTGACGCAGGCTACGGCACGATCCGCGTGACTTTCCAGCCCGGCTGCCAGATGCTCGACCCCGTGCGCCTGCTGCAATACGCGCGCACGCGCAAGACCCAAGGCGGCGACTTTGACCGCGCGCGCCGTCAACAGGAAGTGCTCGACGCGCTGCGCGCCCAAGTGTTGAGCGCGGGCGGCGTGGCCAATTTCCTCACGCAAATCCCGAATCTGTGGAGCGAGCTGGCCGACAGCTACGATACCAACATGGCGCTGGATGAATTGATACGCTTGGGCTTCTTGATGGGCGAAATCCCCAGCGAGAACATCCAGTTCAAGGTGATCGACCAGAACTACATCGCCTCATTCGGCAGCGCGCCCGACGGCAGCGATGTCCTCATCCCCAACACGGGGGCGATTGCGGCCCTCATCCAGAGCGTGCTCTACCCGCGCCCGGAGGTCACGCAGGGCGATTTGTTCGCGCGCGCCCAAGCCGAAAATCAGCCGATTCGCGTCTTCAACGGGACGGATATTGCAGGGCTGGCCGGGCGCGTGCAAGAGTGGCTCATCGGGCGCGGCGTGCGCGTGGAGGGCGTGGGGAACGCGCCCGCCCATGGCAGCCAGCCGACGCTCATCAAGACCTACGGCCCCGCGCGCTGGACGGCGGAATACCTCGCCGATTTGATGGGCCTCACGCCGGATCGCATTGTGCCGGGCACGGATGGGCTGGCCACAACCGGCGTGGTGATCGTCGTCGGGCCGGATGTGCAGGCGCTGCTCGGGCGGTAAAGATAGCGGGACAGGGCATGCCCTGTCCCGCAGTCGAAAGTGGACGGTAGGGGCGAGGCCTGCCTTGTCCGTCAAAAGTGGCCAGTGGGCGCGAGGCCTGCGCACGCC
>JBDNCV010000019.1:0-36714 GCA_046719465.1 Anaerolinea sp. | reverse complement strand
ACAGATTGAGGGTAAGACTGACAAGACAGACGATCAGCGAAACCGCGGCAGCACCTCGCGCCCCAGCGTGCGAATGGCCCCAGCGAGGTCATAGCCCAGCGGCGGCCCGAAGCTCAGATGCTGCACGCCCAGCGCGGCGAGGCTCTCCAACCGTTCGATCACCTCATGCGCGCTGCCCGCAATGCCGATGCGCAGCATCGGCGGCGTGACCATGCTCACCGCGCGGGGGAGGTCACGTTCAACTTGCAGGGTGTGCGCGATGGGGGCAAAGTCCGCTTGAGAGACGCCCAGCGCATCCCAGATCATCGGGCTGAGGGCATGGCCATAGTAGGCGATTTTTTCTTTGAGCACCGTTTCAGCGCGGTCGCGGTCGTCGCCCACGCTCACCCAGATGCAGGCGGCCACGTCCACCGCGTCCAGCGGGCGCTCTGCATCTGCCGCGCCCCGTTGAATGTGGGGCAGCACGTTGGCGTAATGCTCCGGTGGGAACAGCAGCGGCAGTCCGCCATCGGCCAGCTCACCGACCAGCGCCAGCATCTTGGGGCTGAGCGCGCCGACGTAGATCGGGATCGGGCGTTTGACCTCGAAGCGCATGTAGGCCTCGTCCGTCCAATGCAGTTCGTGGCCGTCGATGGCGGCCCGCTCGTTGCGGAACAGGGCTTTGAGCACAATGAGCGTCTCACGGGTCAGGGTGTAGGGGCGCTCATGGGGCAGCCCGACCCAGTCGAGGAAGTCGCCTGCGCCCGCCGACAGCCCCAAGTTGAACCGCCCGTTAGAGACTTCATCCAGCGTGGCGGCCATCATGGCCATCTCGGCGGGGTGCAGCGTGTAGGGGTTGACGATGCACGTGCCGATCTCGATGCGGCGGGTGTGGAGCGCAACCGCGGTCAAGATCACAGGGGCGCTGCGCAGGAACAGGTCATCGCTCACCCAGAATTGGTCAAAGCCTGCCTCTTCTGCAATCTGAGCGAGTTCCACATAGTCCGCTACTGTGAGGTCGTTGTTCAAGCGCAGGCTGAAGCGCATGGTCTACTCTCTTCCAAAGTGAGTTTCCAGCCATTCTACCGCGAACGCCACCAACCCTGCCGCATCCAACAGATAGGCGGTGGCCTGCCCGACCGTGCCCTTGCGCCCCTGCCCGCTGTCGAGGTAGGCCTGCGCGATCTGCTCAAACTCGTAATCGTCGTGCGGGTCACCGGTTTCAAAATCCTCAACCTCAACCCACACCCGCTGGCCATCGCGCAGCAGGGGCACGCGATAGTGAACCACCTCTTTGTGGCGCATTTGGGCGATGGCCTCAGCATAGTGCAGCAGCGTGATCGTGTCTAACGGCGCGCCCAGCAGCAGCACAGATCCGTTGGCCTGCACCAGCCGTTCCAGCGGGGAACCAACACCATAGCCGTAGTTAAGCGAGTGATCACGGGTGAGCGCCTCGGCCTGCGCGCCGACTGCCACCATCGACGCCTCGGGGTTCAAGCTGCGATGCGCCCCGGGCCATGTGCGCAGGAACTCAGCTAGGATGCTGTTATCGCGCACGGCACGGGCGGTGGCAGGATCAAACGGGGGGAAATGATCGATCCAGTGCTGGCGTTCTGGTTCGGGCAGGTCATCCAGATCATCCGGTATGTCCTCCCAGCCTGCGTACATCATCAGCGTGCCACTCGGGGTGAGCGTCTCCAGCAGGGCTTGGAGGATGGTGTTGGGGCCGCCCAACACGGGGCCAACTGCCTTGACCGAAGCGTGCAGCATCACCGCTTGGCCGGGCTGGATTCCTAAGATGGTGAAGGCCTCGCGGAGCTGGCTGGGCGTGAGAGGGTACATGATGGGTTCCTTACTTAGCTGTTGTTGAGGGCGCTCCACAAGCCGCCCTGAGTGCTTATATCACAATCAACGACTGCCAGCCATGGGTGAGTTTTTCGCCACCGTCTGGGCGCGCAACGACGACATCTTCCACGCGCGCGCTGAACGTGTCGAACAGCGTGATGCTCGGCTCAATCGTGAACAGCATCCCCTCGCGCAGCGGCGTTTGATCGCCTTTCGTCAGGAAGGGCGGCTCGTGCACATCCATCCCAATGCCGTGCCCCAGCCGATGACGGAAGGCCTCACCATAGCCCGCTTCCTCGATCACACGGCGCGCCGCCGCGTCGACTTCCTCGCACGTGTGCACGCCTGCCTTGAGCGCGGCCACGCCAGCCGCTTGCGACTGCATCACCAGATCGTACACGCGCTGCGCTTCTGGTGTGGGGTCGCCAAAGAACACCGTCCGCCCAAAGTCGTAGCACATCCCCCGATACACCGCGCCGAAGTCGAACAACAGCGAGACAGGCGGGGTCAGCACGCGCGGCCACGTGTTCAGGCGGTCGCCGAACTTGAGCGGGTGATTCGGGCCGCTGTTGTAAAACGACGTCGTAAACGACGGCCCCAACGCGCCATGCCGCCGCAGTTGGTAATCCACCTCGGAGAGGATTTCAAGCTCGGTCATGCCGTGCTTGAGCTGGGCGACGACGTCGGCGAAGGCGGCTTCGGTGATGCGCCCGGCCTCGCGCATGAGGGCGATTTCGTCCTCACTCTTAATGACCCGTAATTCACGCAGGATGTCAGTCGCGCTGATGAACACCGCATCGGGCAAGATGCGCTGGAGCTTGACGACCGTCTCGCCGGTGGTCAAGTCGCTGATGGCGACGGTGGGGCGGGCAGGCAGGTCAAAGCCTTTGAGGATGTCCTTCACCAGCGCGGCCGGGTCGTCCCAATCGCCCAACACGCGGATGTCGATCCCTTGCACGCGCCCCAAGCCGCTGAACTCGGCGCTCATGCGGGGCAGGGGAAGCACAGGGGCGTTATGGGGCGTAATCCACGCGCCCTCGAGCCATGCGCCCGGGTGCATCGTCAGGCCGAAGTTGGGGATGTCGCGCGGCACACCTGTCAAATATTCCAAATCAGCGCTCGCGGGGAAGAACGCAAGGTCAGCTTTGCCCTTCAGCAGCGCTTGAAACTGCGTCAGGCGGTCAAGATAAACGCTCATTTACGAAAAGTTCCTTTCAGTAGGGAAGATGAAAGTGGCAAATTGGAAGTGGGCAAGTGATTTGCCTCACCCCTAAATCCCCTCTCCTGCAGAGAGGGGACTTTTGCCCCCTTCTCCCGTGGGAGAAGGGGGTTGGGGGATGAGGCCTTGTAACACCAACCGAACAAGACGAGATGACGCATCACCGCGACCTTAGACACTCCAATTCGCTGCAATCTATTGGCAGATTGCGTTATATTGTCTACAATCGACACTAGGATAGCAATAGCTGCTATGAGGCCAATGAAGTTGCAATTTTTAAGGAGGGTGTGATGCTTAAAACGTCTCGATTTGCTGTGTTAGCTGTCATGCTGGCAGCGCTCATGTTGGGCGTGTTCGCCAGCGCCGCGCAAGAGGAACGTGTGTTGGTCATCGGCCACGCCGAAAGCACCGACAGCTACGACCCCGCCCGCGGCTTTACCCAGACGACTGGGTTCGTCAACCGCGTGACGTACCAGACGCTGGTCACCTTCCCAGATGAGGACGCGAGCGAAATCCTGCCGCTGCTCGCCACAAGCTGGGAAGTGAGCGACGACGCCTTGAGCTATACCTTCACGCTGGATCCTGAGGCGCGCTTCGCCAGCGGCAACCCCGTCACGGCGGCGGATGTCGTGTTCAGCATCAACCGCCTGAAGAACGTCAAGGGCAACCCGTCCTTCCTCGCCGATGTGATCGAGAGCGTGGTTGCCAACGAGGACGGCACGGTGACGTTCAAGCTCACGCGCGTCAACCCGGCTTTCCTCAACCTGCTGTGCAACTACGCCTTCTCGGTGACGGAAGCGGCGGTTGTGATCGCCAACGGCGGGACGGACGCTGAAGACGCTTCCACCACCGATGCAGCCCAAGCCTTCCTCGACACCAACTCCGCGGGGAGCGGCCCCTACATCCTCGAAAGCTGGGAGCCGACCGTGAGCACGGTGCTGGTGCGCAACCCCAACTACTGGCGCGACCGTGAGGTGTACTTCGACCGCGTGATCGTCGTCAACATCCCCACGCCCGCCTCGCAGAAGGCCGCGTTGGAAGCTGGCGATATCGACCTCGCGCTCGACCTGACGGCGGATCAAATTGCAGAGCTGGAGGGCAACCCGAACATCACCATTGCCCGCTTCCCGTCGAACATCGTTCACTTCGTCCTGATGAACCAAGACCCTGCGTTGGGCGGCCCGGTGAGCGACCCGCGCGTGCAGAAGGCTGTGCGCTTGGCGCTGGACTATGACGGGTTCAAGGAGTTGTGGGGCGGCGTACAGCCCGCGGCCAACCTTGCCGTGGGTCTGCTGGGCGCGCTGGGCGAGGAAGACGCGCTCAAACGTGACCTTGACGCGGCGCGCGCGCTGCTGGCCGAAGCGGGCTACCCTGACGGCTTCGACATCACCCTCAGCTACCCTGACTTCAGCTTCCAAGGGGTGAACTTGAACATCAACGCCCAGAAGATCCAAGCGGACTTGGCCGAAGTTGGCATCCGCGTCACGTTAAACCCGCAGCAGCTGCAAATTGGCTTGGCGGAGTATCGCGCGGGTCAGCAGGGCTTTGCGCATTGGTTCTGGGGGCCAGACATCCTTGACGCTTCGGATTTCTTTGCCTTCCTGCCGGGCGGCAAGGTCGCCAGCGAGCGCACCAACTGGGATGAAGGCCCAGCGGAGATCATGGAGCTGATCGCCGCCGCGAAGGTGGAGACGGATCCGGAAGTGCGCGCTGAGATGTTCGCCCGTTTGCAGCGCTTCAACCAAGAGAGCGGCCCCTATGCGCCGTTCATCCAGCCCGCCATTCAGACGGCCTTCCGCGCGAACCTGCAAGGCTACATCTGGCATCCGCAGTGGCTGCTCGATGTGTCGCTGCTGAGCCGTTCGGAATAAGTACCAAGTGCCGAGTACCGAGGATGGTGCTCGGTAAGCAGCTCCATCTGAGGTACTCTATAGGCATCAATGGGGGGTGCAGCGTGCTGTACCCCCTTTAGTCCACCAGCTTTTCTCCGGATGATGGCATGTCGTTTCAACGCTACATTTTACGCCGCATTTTATTCGTCATCCCGGTGGTGTTTGGGATTACCTTCTTCGCGTTCTTCATTGCGAACGCCGTCCCAGCCGACCCTGTGACGGCCAACCTGCCTCAAAGCGCGTTGAATAACCCTGAGATCGTGGAGGCGTTTCAACGGCGGTGGGGGCTGGATCGTCCACCGGTGGAGCGCTACATCACCTACGTCTCGAATCTCGTGCAGGGTGACCTCGGCACGAGCATCAAAACGCGCCGTCCCGTGTTAGACGACATCCGCCGCTTCCTGCCTGCGACGATGGAATTGGCCACGTTTTCAATCGTCATCGGCATCTCACTGGGCGTCGGGCTAGGGGTGATCTCGGCGCTGTACCGCAACACGCTCATCGATTATGCGGCCCGCGTCTTCTCGCTTATTGGGGTCAGCTTTCCGGTGTTTTTGTTGGCGCTGATCGCGTTGAGCATTTTCTACGTCCAGCTGGGTTGGACGGCGGGCCTCGGGCGATTAGACATTGTGCTGCAAACGCGCCAGCCGCCCGCGGTTACGGGGTGGCTCACGATTGACAGCTTGCTGCGCGGGGACATGCGCACCTTCCAAAGCGCGGTCGCGCACCTTATCCTGCCGAGTTTGGTGCTGGGCAGCTACGTGAGCGGGATCATCGCCCGCATCACACGGTCATCGCTGCTGGAGGTGCTGGGGCAGGACTACATCCGCACGGCGCGCAGCAAAGGCCTGCGTGAGCGCTTCGTGATCCGCCGCCATGCCATGCGCAACGCGATGATCCCCATTGTGACCGTCATCGGCCTCTCGTATGGCAGTTTGTTGAGCGGGGCCGTGCTGACGGAGAGCATCTTTGCGTGGCCGGGCATCGGGCGTTATATGTATCAAGCGTCTACCTCGCAGGATTTCCCCGCCATCATGGGCGTGAGCATTCTGATTGCGCTGATCTTCGTAGGAGTGAACTTTGTCGTCGATATCCTCTATTACTTCCTCGACCCCCGCATCCGCCTCACGTAGCCAGCGTTCGGTCGTGCTTGGCCATCTGCGGCGCAACCCGCTGGTGGTGGTGGGGCTGCTGCTGGTGCTGGTGTGGTTGATCCTCGGGTTGATCGCGCCGATGATTGCGCCGTATGACCCGCTGCGCCAGAACGTTGCCAACCGCATGCGCCCACCACATGCCGAGCACATCATGGGCACGGACGAGCTGGGGCGCGACATCTTCAGCCGTGTGCTGTACGGCGCGCGCGTGACGATCCCGGCGGGGCTGGCGGTGATCCTGTTCGGCACGGTCATCGGCACGCTTATTGGGGCAGTGGCGGGCTTCATCGGCGGGTGGATGGACGAGGCGATCATGCGCATCACCGAGCTGTTCATGGCCTTCCCGACGATCATCTTAGCGATGGCGATCAGCGCGGCGCTGGGGCCAGATGTGCGCAACGCCATCATCGCGCTGGTGGTTGTCTGGTGGCCGAACTATGCGCGGTTGGTGCGCGGCCTCGTGTTAGAGATCAAGAGCAAAGAATTTGTGGAGGGGGCACGGGCCATCGGCGCAACCGGGCCGTACATCCTCTTTCGGACGGTGCTGCCCAACTGCATCGCGCCCGCGATTGTGCTGGGGACGCTCGACGTAGGCAACGCCATTTTGACCTTCGCCGGGCTGAGCTTCCTCGGGCTGGGGCCAGAGCCGAGCGCCGCCGACTGGGGGCGCATGGTCAGCAGTGGGGTGGACAACCTCAACCAGTGGTGGACGTGGTTGTTTGCCGGCATTGGCATCGCGTCCGTGGTGTTGGGGTGCAACTTCGTGGGGGATGGCCTGCGCGATTTCCTCGACCCGCGCATGCGCAAGGGCAATTAACAGGGACAACGCCTGCGTTGTCCACACAGCGCACATAGATACTCTCAGTGCTGTGGGGTGGTTCAAGAATCACCCCATAGTTTATTATAATCAGCGTGCTGTGATAAATGGCGCACATGGTCAGGGAGTGTCTAAGGTCGCGGTGATGCGTCATCTTGTCTTGTTCGGTTGGTGTTACAAGGCCTCATCCCCCAACCCCCTTCTCCCACGGGAGAAGGGGGCAAAAGTCCCCTCTCTGCGGGAGAGGGGATTTAGGGGTGAGGCTTTACCATCTGTTTAGGTTTAGACACTCCCCATGGTCAATATTTCTTGTTCTGGAAACGTTTCCGAATTAAAATGGACTTAGCAATTATTTTTTGCAAGGTTTCGGCGCATGAGCAGGGTAACAATTAAGGACGTGGCACGTCACGCGGGGGTCGGGTTAGGAACCGTCTCTCGGGTGATGAACAACCACCCACGCGTCAGCCCTGAAACGCGCGAACGAGTGCTAAAAGCGATCCGCGAGCTTGGGTTCCGCCCGAACGCCACCGCGCGTCGGCTGCCGCGCAAGGCTGAACTGCGTTATATCGGCGTGATCACTCACCCGTTCCTGCTCAACTATCACAGCATTTCCGAGCGGCTGCGCGGCATTCAAAACGCCTTGAGCAACCACGAGCTGGATTTGGCCTTGTTCAGCGCTTCTTCCGCGGCACATTTAGACTCGCAGCTCCACAACATCACCCAAGCCAACGCGGTCGAAGGCCTGCTCATCATCGACTTTGACCTGACCGACGAACAAGCCCAGCGCCTGCATCAAGCACAGATTCCGTTTGTCGGCCTCAATCACCTGCGCGGGCGGTCGTGGCCGTGCATCGGCACTGACAACGAATACGGGGGCTACATGGCGACGCGCTATCTGACGGAGCTGGGCCACCGACGGATCGCCTACATTGGCGACAACATGTTCGATGAGTATGGATTCTCCACCAGTCAGGAGCGCTACATAGGCTACAAGCGGGCGCTGGCCGAGGCGCAGATCCACCTCAACAGCCGCTATGTCCGCTTGGGCGATCACAGCTATCAGATGGCCTACGACATCACCGAGAGCCTGCTGCGCTTGGCGCAGCCCCCCACGGCTATCTTCGCCATGAGCGACTTGCAGGCGGCGGGGGTTATCGCGGCGCTGCGGGCGGCAGGGGTAAACGTGCCCGGGGAAGTGTCCGTCATCGGCTATGACGACACCGAGCTGGCCATGGCCATGGGGCTGACCACCATCTGCCAGCATCTAGAACAGAGCGGGCGACTGGCAGCGGAGTATTTGCTCGAGTTGATCGCCGGTGGGAGTAACCCCCCGCCTATTTTGCCCTCGTCACGGTTGGTCGTTCGGCAGACGACCCGCCCGCCCATGCATCGCCTATCTTGAACTCAGAGGAGCTGTTGATGAGTGTGTTGTGTTTTGGTGAGCTGTTGATCGACTTCGTCGCGTTGGAATCGGGCGTGACGGTGGGGGAGGCAAGCGGGTTCATCAAAGCGGCGGGCGGCGCGCCTGCCAACGTGGCTGTGGCAGTGGCGCGCTTAGGGATGCCTGCCGCGTTCATGGGCAAAGTTGGCGATGACCCGTTTGGCCACTATCTGGTTAACTTGTTGAAGGCAAATCATGTGGACACGAGCGGCTGCCTGTTCGACGCCAACGCGCGGACGGCGCTGGCGTTTGTGTCGCTCACCGCAGAGGGCGACCGCAGCTTCATGTTCTATCGTCACCCCAGCGCCGATATGCTCATCCGCCCTGAGGAGATCAACACGGCGGTGATCCAGCGCTATCGAGCGTTCCACTTCGGCTCTATCAGCTTGATAGGCGAGCCGAGCCGGTCGGCCACGCTGCACGCTGTACAAACAGCACAGGCCGCTGGTCTGCTCATCTCGTATGACCCGAACCTGCGGCTGGCGCTGTGGCCGGATGAAGACGCCGCCCGCGCCGGGATGCTCATCGGCCTTGACTACGCTCACGTTGTCAAGATCAGCGCGGAGGAAGTCGAGTTCTTGCTGGGGACGCACGACGTGGCCGGACTGTGGCGGCCCCAGATGAAGCTCATCATGGTGACACACGGCCCCGACGGCGCGACTTTCTACACGCGCACCAGCAGCGGCCACGTCCCGGGCTTTCAGGTAAACGCCGTCGACACAACCGGCGCGGGCGATGCGTTCGTGGCGGCCACGCTCACCAAGCTGCTGGAGCATGGCGACCAGTATGAAGCGCATCTGACTGAGATCACGCGCTATGCCTGCATGGTGGGGGCGCTGACGACGCTGGCCAAAGGGGGCATCCCGGCGCTGCCAACCCGCGACCAAGTAGAGGCCTTCGCCGCCACCCTGTGAGATCCTCGCTGGCAAGTCGCGCGGCAGCTCGGCTTGGTACAATGGGAGCGTTTTGCACACAAGGAGACTTTTTATGCCCCGCATTGAGGCGTTTATCTTTGACTTGGACGGCGTGATCACCGACACCGCCGAGTATCACTATCTAGCGTGGAAGCAGCTTGCCGATGAGGAGGGTTACCCCTTCACCCGTGAGGACAACGAGCAGCTGCGCGGCGTGTCGCGGCGCGAGAGCTTGAACCGTCTCTTGAAAGGCGCGCCCATCTCTGAGGCAAAAGCGCAGGAATACATGGAGCGCAAGAATCAATACTACAAGCGGTATCTGGAGCAAATTACGCCTGCGAACGCGCTGCCCAACGTGCCGGAGTTTTTGCGGGCTGCGCGCCTAGCAGGGATCAAACTCGGCATCGGCTCGGCCAGCAAAAACGCTGTGGACGTGCTCCAGCGCCTTGAACTCATGGACGCCTTCGACGCAATCGGGGATGGCTACAGCGTGGTCAACGCCAAGCCCGCGCCGGACTTGTTCATCTGGGTGGCGGGGCGCTTGGGGGTGAACCCGTCCCATGCGGTCGTGTTCGAGGATGCTGAGGCGGGGATCGACGCGGCGCTGCAAGGTGGCTTTTGGACGGTGGGGGTCGGCGCAGAGCACAACATCCACCGCGCGCACCTCAAAGCGCCCACAGGGCTGGCCGAGCTGGACGTGATCAGCCTCATGCAGCACTTCCAAGCGCTGTGACGTCGAAAGGAACCCCGCGATGCTGACTGCAAACAGCTTGCAGCTGGAAGCCCAGCGCACCCTCAAACGCCTGCTTATGCGCTATCAAGCGCGCCTCAAGGTCGAGCCGGGCGTGTTCGCCCAGCGCTTGAGCCAGCACTGGCCGACGATCTTTGGCCTGCTGTATCGGCTGTATGGGCAAAACTATGACTTCTTCTACACGCTGGAGATCGTCTTTGAGACGATGATCGAGCATTACAACGCGCGCCCTGATGACCTGCACGCGCTGGATCAGACGCGCGAGCAAACGCCGCTGTGGTTCCAGAGCGAGCGGATGCTGGGCGGCGTGTGCTACGTGGACTTGTTCGCGGGCAACCTGCGCGGGATTAGAGAGAAGATCCCTTACTTCAAAGAGTTGGGGCTGACGTACCTGCACCTCATGCCGCTGTTCAAAACCCCAGAGGGGGAGAACGACGGCGGCTATGCCATCAGCGACTTTCGGCAGGTCAACCCCAAGTTGGGGACGATGGAGGAACTCGCAGAACTCGCGCGCGCGCTGCGGGCCGAAGGCATCAGCCTTGTGCTGGACTTTGTGTTCAACCACACCAGCAGCGAGCACGCATGGGCGCGCGCGGCCCTCGCAGGCGACCCCGACTATCAGGACTTTTACTTCTTCTTCCCTGATCGCACCCTGCCTGACCAATATGAGCGCACCCTGCGCGAGGTGTTCCCAGAGCAGGCCCCGGGCAACTTCACATACCTGCCAGACGCGCAGCGTTGGGTGTGGACGACCTTCCGCGAGTTCCAATGGGATCTGAATTACCGCAACCCAATGGTGTTCAACGCGATGTTGGGTGAGCTGCTGTTTCTTGCCAATCAGGGCGTGGAGGTGATGCGGCTGGACGCGGTGGCCTTCATCTGGAAGGAGATGGGCACAGTCTGTGAGGGGCTGCCTCAAGCGCATTGGATCATCCAAGCCTACAACGCCATCGTGCGCGTGGTGGCCCCGGCCATGCTGTTCAAGAGCGAGGCGATTGTTCACCCTGACGTGGTGGCCAGTTATATCGGCATGCACGAAAGCCCGCTCAGCTACAACCCAACCATGATGGCGCTGCTGTGGGAGGCGGCCGCCACGCGCGACACAACGCTGCTCAGCTACAGCATGCAGAAACGCTACGACCTGCCGCCGGGCTGCGCGTGGATCAACTACGTGCGCGTGCACGATGACATTGGCTGGACGTTCGCCGATGAGGACGCGCGCGAGGTGGGCATCGACGGCTATTGGCATCGGCAGTTTTTGAACAAGTTTTACATCGGCGCGTTTGAGGGGAGCTTTGCGCGTGGCGTGCCCTTCAACTACAACCCGATCAATCAGGATATGCGCATCAGCGGCATGGCCGCCTCGCTCATCGGGCTGGAGCAAGCCATCGAACTCAACAATGAGCTGTTCATCGATCATGCGCTGAAGCGGCTGCTGCTCATCCACAGCGTGATCCTCAGCGCCAGCGGCATCCCGTTGATTTACCTCGGCGATGAGATTGCCATGCTCAACGACTACAGCTACATGGAAGACGAGGCCAAACGCATCGACAGCCGCTGGGTGCATCGCCCCAAGTTTGACTGGGAACGCGCCGCCACCCGCCATGACCCTCAGACGCACGCCGGTTGGATGTTCACGCATCTGACGCAGCTCATCACCGTTCGCAAGTGCACGCCTGCCTTCGGCGCTGGGCGGACGCGCTTCTTCTGGAGCGGCAACCGTCATGTGCTGTCCTACATCGTCGGCGAATCGGTGGTGGTCGTGGCCAACTTCAGCGAGCGCCCACAAACGATTGATGGGATGGTCGTGGGAGCCTTTGCGCAAGTGGCCACCGCGACTGACCTTGTCACAGGCGAGACGCTGCCCGCGCATGCGCCGCTGACGCTGCGCCCGCTTCAGTTCCGGTGGATGCAGACCCGCCCGCAAGAGCCACCTACGGAGTAATCCCTCATGGTCGACATCGAACAGCCCGACCAATTGACCGCTTATCTGCACGCGCGGGGGATCGTCGCCGCAGATGAACAGCCCAACATCCGCGTGCTGACGGGTGGGGTGGCCAACAAGACCGTGCTGGTCGAACATCGCGCGGGCGGGCTGGTGATCAAGCAGGCGCTGGGCAAGTTCCGCGTCAAGGTCGATTGGTTTGTACAGCCCGAGCGCAGCGCGTTGGAGGCGCTCGGCCTGCGCACGTATGAAGCGCTGCTCCCCGCGGGCAGCACGCCCCGCTTTTTGTTTGAGGACTTCGACAACTTCATCCACGCCATGACGGCCATCCCGCAGCCGCACGAAACGCTGAAACGCCTGCTGCTGAGCGGACAAGGCACGTCGGCGTTGATCGAGCGTTTTGCGGCGCTCATGGCCGAGTCGCACCTGCGCGCGCTGGAGCAAGCCGACACGCTCCGGCCGCAGTTCGCCAGCCTTGAGTACTTCGAAACGCAGCGGCTCGAGCCGTTCTACGCCTACACTGCGGCACAGGTTCCAGAAGCGGCCGACCTCATCCACGCGCTGATCGAGGAGACGCGCCGCACCCAGTTAACGCTCGTCCACGCCGATTTTACGCCGAAGAACGTCCTCGTGCTGCCCGATGGCCAACTCGTCCTGCTCGATTACGAGATCGTCCATTGGGGCGATCCGGCGTTTGACGTGGGGCTGGCGCTGGCGCATCTGATTGCTAAGGCGATCAAGGTAGAAACGCGCCGCGCGGATTATCCGTCGTATGCGCGATTGTTCGGTCAAACTTATCTTGATCAAGTGGCGGATACCTTCGGCGATCTAGAAGGGCGGATCGTGCGACACACGTTGGCGTGCGTGCTCGCACGAGTGAGGGGGCGCTCACCGTTGGAGTACTTCGACGAGCCGCAGCGTGCCGCCATCGCCGCGCGCGTGGTGCAGCAACTCAAGCCACTGCCGCCCACACTCGACGCCTTGATCGACGCGCTCACGTTGGCACTTTAGGTTACGCGATGATCTTAATTGTGTGACCTTGTTGATATACCTGCACGATTAATCATCCTCGTGAAACAAACGTGTCATAGGGAAGGCTTCACATTGCGGCATGTCGAAGCACAGGCAGAACGTGCTTCCCTAGCAAATGCAGCCCAGAATCGGGTGAGTGCAAACCGTGCGGTGTGCCGAACTCCACGCGGCGCGCCCCAGCCGCTTTGAGCCGCAGCGCGTGCTCGATGATGTCCGCCGCGCTGCCGCTGAACGCGAACTTGTCCAGCAGATCATCGCTGACGAGGCGCGCCCCAGCCTCAAACTCGCCGCGGTCGGCGTGCTGCTTCAAGCGCTCGATCAGCTCTGGCTCCACGTGCACGGTGGGATCGAGCGGCGCAACGACCGGCAAATAGAGCGCTACAGCGCGGCGCGCCGCTTCGCGGGCGGCTTTACGGTCGTCGTCGATCACGCTCACCGCGCCGATGACCACCCCCACGCTGCCGATGGGTCGCCCTGCTTTCTGCTCCCCAGCGGCGATGTAGCGCTGAATCACCGGCACAATGTCGGGGTTGGCGCTGCCGCCCACCTTGACCTCGCTGGCCAGTTCGCCCGCCACCGCGCACAGCTTTTCCCCCCACGTGCCGATCAAAATCGGGATGTCGCGCTCTGGCAGCGGATACAGCGCGCGCACGTGCGGCGCGAGGCGATACACCCGCCCCTGATACCCCTCGGTGCGACCTGCCCACAGATAGCGCACCACCTCGACTGCCTCGCGGATGGCCGTCACGGGTGGGGTGTCTTCGGTGAGGCCGTGCTGCTCGAGCCATGCGCCGCGCGCGATGCCGATGTAAGCGCGCCCGGGGGCTAGATCCTCCAACAGCGCGCCATTGGCGGCGATATCCAGCGGGGGAATACGGCTGGGGGGCACGGCGCTTACGCCGATGCGCGCGCGGGTGATGTGCGGGGCCATCAGCGCCAGCGGCATAAACGACGGATGAAACGGCAGATCGCAGTAGACCGTCACCGCGTCGAAGTCGTACTCGTTCACCAGCTTAGCGAGCCGAATGTACTCGCTGGCGCGTTTGTCGGTTTGGAACGCGACGCTAACCTCAAAACTCATACCGGCGGCATCCGTCTCGCATGGACGACTTCATCCTCGGCAATCGCCCTCACCTGATCGGGACTGAGGGCTACCAATGCGAGCAAATCGCCCTTGAGGGTGACAAACTCGACTTCATACCCTTGCTGAGCGCCACGCACGTGAAGAACCATCCCAACATCGCCTGCATACAGCCGATGCTCAGGAAGATCCTGCGTGAGCACCACATAATCTAGTTCTTCCATCAGTTACAGTCCTTACATCGGATAGGCGCTCACTAGGCGCGGTGTATCATCACCATTATCGATAGTCCAAATCACTCTTACGTCGGGATCGCGGCCATCGGGTGTACGCAAACGTCCTTCTACAACATAGTTTACCCCAAATGCTCCCCGATCAACGATTGATGTCACTTCGTTATCTACCGCGTGCTGCTTCAGTGCTTCCGCAAGCTTCTGCCAGTTTTGCTTATCAAACCCAAACGCAAGGAAAAACCGCGCTTTGGCTCGACCGTTTAGGTTCTCAAGGCTCAACAAATAGTCAGTGATCTTGCGCATCGGAACCACAGCAGCCTGCGCATTAGGCAGAAACATGAAAAATCAGAGCCAATCTACGTCAAGTCGTCACTGTTGAGGGTCTTCTTGGCGATGCGCTCCACCCGCATGATGAGGCGCTCGTCAGGGTCAGGGCAGGCCACCAGCGCGTCGCGTTCCAACCAATCGTGGGCGTGGAGCTGGCGCTGCTTGGCGGCCAGCAGCGGCAGCACGCTGCTGAGGGCATAAACGCAAAAGTGCTTGCCGGGCGGGATGCGCAGGCGGCTGCTGTCGGTCAGTTCGAAGTAATCGCCCACTTGCAATCCGCACACGCTGCGCCCCTCGATGGCTTCCACCGTAACGCGCAGGTCGTAAAGTTCAAAGTTCATTGGTGCTCGCTCCTCCCTGTGCCAAGCATACCACACCCTCGATGCATAGCCAGCCGCGCCAGCGCTTACTATAATCTGAGCTGAGACACAACCACAACGCGCGAAGGGGATCGCATGGCAGAGACGTTAGGCTTCATCGGGCTGGGCATTATGGGGCGCGGCATGACGCGCAACCTGCTCAAGGCAGGCTACTCCGTCCATGTGTGGAACCGCACCGCCGCCCGCATGGACGAGCTGGCCGCAGACGGCGCACAGCCGACGACCTCCCCGGCTGCTTTGGCCGCGGGGTGCGATGTGATCTTCGTGTGTGTGAGCGACACGCCCGACGTGGAAGCGGTCGTGCTGGGCGATGGCGGCCTAATCCACGGGGCGCGTGCGGGGTCGCTCGTCGTCGATATGAGCACCATCAGCCCGCAGGCCACCCGTCAGATCGCCGCGCAGCTGGCAGAACGCGGCGTCGGCTTCCTCGATGCGCCGGTGAGCGGCGGCAGCGAGGGCGCAGCGCGCGGCACGCTCAGCATCATGGTGGGCGGTGATGCTGCCCACTTCCAACGTGCCCTGCCCTACTTCCAAGCCATGGGCAAGACGATCACCCACATGGGCGCAGTCGGCAGCGGCCAGCTCGTCAAGCTCGTGAATCAGATCCTCGTCGTGGTGAACATGCTCGCCGTCAGCGAGGCGCTGGTGTTCGCGCAGGCGGGCGGCCTCGACCTCGAGAAGACGATCCAAGCGGTGGCGGGCGGCGCGGCAGGCAGTTGGATGCTGAGCAACCGCGGGACGCAGGCCATCGTCCGCGACTTCCGCCCGGGCTTCACCATTGACCTCCAGCAAAAAGACCTGCGCCTCGTGCTCGAAGCCGCCGACGAGCTGGGCGTGCCTGCCATCGCCACCAGCCTTGTCTTTCACCTCTACCGCACCCTCCAGCGTGACGGCCTCGGCGATCAAGGCAATCATGCGCTCATCATGGCGCTGGAACGGCTGGCTAATCTGACGGTGGGAGCGCCTCGATGATCCACATCTTCACCACCGGCGGCAGCATCGACAAGGCCTACTCCACCGCCGAGAGCGATTTCATTGTGGCTGAGCCGCAAGCTGCCCACATCCTGCGCGAGGCCAACGTCAACCTGACCTTTACGATCACGGAGCTGACGCGCAAAGACAGCCTCGCGCTGACGGACGACGACCGCGCTCGCATCGTCGAGGCGGTGCGCCAGTCCCCCGCGCGGCAGATCGTCATCACCCACGGGACGGACACGATGCCCCAAACCGCCGCCGCGCTGGCCGCCATCGCCGATAAGACCATCGTCATCACGGGGGCGATGCAGCCCGCCGCGTTCAAAACGTCGGATGCGGCTTTCAACCTCGGGACGGCCATCGCCGCCGCGCAGGTCATGCCTGCTGGGGTCTACATCGCCATGAGCGGGCTGATCTTGCCCGCGGCGCAGGCACGCAAGAACCACGCTACCAACCAATACGAACGGGCCGAGCCAGCATGAGCGCGCTCTCCCCCTACCCCACCCTACCGCCTGCGCTGGTGCAAGCCGTGCAGCTTTGGGCGCAGGCCACCACCAACAGCGCCAGCCGTCGCTATCATGATCTTATTCACGATAAGTGCCAAGCGCTGCTGGCCGATGGCGCGGGCGGCACAGCAGCGGGCTTCTTCGCCTATGCGCGGCTGCTGCCCCACCAAGTTAGCCCCGTGGATGTGCAAGCGTGGCAGGCTTACCTCGTTGAGATGCAGCTTCAACCTGCGACGGTCTATGCGCGCGTCAGCCGCTTGTCGAGCTTCTTTGAGTGGCTGCTGAAAGAGCCAACCTTCCGCCATCAACTGCGCGGCAACCCGGTCAAGCTGGCGCGCCCCAAAGCGCCCGCGCCCTACCAGACGGCATACAGCCGCGCGCTCAACGATGAGGAGGCGCGCCAGCTTCTGGCCGTCGTGCAGGCTGATGCCGCCAGCGGCAGCCTCCACGCCATCCGCGATTACGCCCTGCTGCGCTTCTACTTCGCCACGGGCAAGCGCCGCGAGGAGATCATCGGCCTGTGCTGGGGTGATCTTCGCTTCACCGAGGAGGCGCTCATCATCGACACGCAGCACAAAGGAGGCCTGTACCGCGCCAGCGAAGTTCGTGATCCGGGGGTGAAAGCTGCCCTGCTGCGCTACCTCAAAGCGAGCGAACGCTGGGACACACTGACCGACACCCCGCTGATGGAGCCGGACAGCCCCCTGTGGCTGCGGCATGATCGCGCGGCGCGCCGCCCCGCGCCCGTCACCTCCCACGGGTTTGTGAAGGCTTTCAAGCAGTACGCCCGCCGCGCTGGCTTGGGTGACGTTCACCTGCACCAGACGCGCCACACGGTGGCCCGCATCGTCGGCGAGGAGAGCGGCAGCCTCACCGACGTGCAGACCTTCCTCGGCCACCAAAACCTCAACACGACGCGCGTCTACTTAGACCGGATCGCCGTCAAGCGCGACCGCCACAGCGAGCGCATCGCCCGCCGCTTGATCGACCACGACGAGGCCTAGCTCTCAAACCACGTGCTTTGCAGCAAGAACTCGCTCGTGGTGACAGTGTGCGGGAGGGTCGCCAGCCAGTAGAGCGCCTCGGCAATGGTGCTGGGCTGCACCAGCAGCTTGGGGTCATAGTCCGGCGTGGCAGCCCAACGCATCGGCGTATCGGCTGGGCCGGGCGCGAGCAGCACGACGCGCACCCCCTGCGGGCGCAGCTCGGCGGCCAGCGAGCGCGTCAGCCCCAGCAGCCCGGTTTTGCTCGCGGTGTAGGCCGACACCTCCGGATAGCCGCCGAAGGTTGTCTTGCTGCCAATGTTGATGATGGAGGGGTTGTCACTCTCCATGAGGATGGGCAGCAGCGCCTTAATGACAAAGTAAGGGGCGCGTAAATTGGTGTTGAGGATGCGTTCCCAGTCGTCAGGGGTGGTATCGCTGATGGGTTTGATGAGCGACTCGCCCGCGCTGTTGATGAGGCAGTCGGCGCGGGTGATGCGTGTGGTCAGGGTAGCCACCGCGTCGAGGTTGGTCAAGTCCATCGGGATGACGTGGGCCGCCCCACCGCGATCTGCCACTTCTACCGCGACGGCCTCCAGCTTGTCAGCGCTGCGGCCGATGAGCACACAGTCCCAACCACGTTCAGCGAAGTGCAAAGCGGCGGCCCGTCCAATGCCTTGCCCGCCCCCTGTGATGACGACGCTTTGCCGTGTCATGTTCGTTTCTCCTTGCTGACTATGAGAATCACCGTGTGTCTAGCAGCGCTGCTCCGTTCACCTCAAACGACGGGCGGCGGCCGCTGAGGTCGGGGGTGAACACCATGATGAAATCAGGATCATCCGCCACGCCGTAGGGGTTGGTGTTCAAGTTTTGAATGCCGTACTCGGCCAGCAGCACAAAGTCCAACGCCATCCCCGCGCGATAGCCGCGATCCACCAGACCCCACGCCGGAACCCAATCGAACGCGCGCGTCTGTGGCCACAAGGCATACCCAACTGTGACGGTCTTGGCGGGCGCGATGGCTTCGGCGATGTGGTCAGCCAGCGCGTGCAGCGTGCGATAGTACCACGCCCGCGGGAAGAGCGTGGCATCGCGCGCCCCGAGCCGCTGCTGATGATGCACGACCGACACCACACACGCGGCCATCACGAGCGCCAGCACCGGCACGCGCAGCCCACGCCAGCGCGTCATCAGCACGCCCAACGCCGCGCCCGTCAGCACGACGAACCACCCTTGCAGCCCCGCCAGATAGCTGGCGTTCTCCGTCGGGTAGACGCGCAGCGCGAGCATCCCGCCCACGAGCGTCACCGGCAGCGCCAGCAGCAAGGTCATCTGCCCTGCCCAACCGCGCCACCACGCCCGACGCACGCTAGGGGTGTCTGTACGTGACCTCGGCGGCCTTTCCTCGGCGTTCTCTCGTTGATGATGAGAGGGATTTTGCCCCCCTCTCCTTCGGGAGAAGGGGGTTGGGGGATGAGACCTCATCCGCCTTACCACCACCCACAGCGCCGCCGCACTCACACCTAAGCAGACAAGCCGGAGCGCCCACGTCAGCGCCTGCTCCAGCGCACGGGTGGGGCTGTCCAGCGGCGCGCGGACGATAAACTGCGTCTGGCTTTCGCCCACCAGCGCCAGTTCCCGCGGCAGGCGCAAGGCGAAGCGCAGCGCGCGGCTCTCTGGCTCAGCAGCTGCCGCAGGCGCGGGCGTTGGAGGCGCAGGCACACCCGCAGCTTGGGCGCTCGCCAGACGGCGCACCTCGGCCCGCACATCCTCGAACGCATCCTGCGGGATCTGCACGCGGCGCGTCAGAAAAGCTTGCAAATCGCGGAAGTCGCGCTGCGCTTGAAACGCCAGATACGGCGCGAGCAGCGCCCCAGCCATTGCCGCCGTCAGCAGCAGCCAGCGCCAGCGCACCACCGCCCCGCTCAGCAGCCAAAAGACGACCATCACTGGCAGCAGCAGCACCGCCGAGAAGTGCGTCATGAACGCCAGCAGCGCGGTCAACCCCGCCGCCAGCATCCACCCGCCGTGCCCCGTCCGCTTCCAACGGAACAGGCAGAGCGCTACCCCGACGAAGAAGGTCGGCAGCAGGAGCTGCGCCCACGCCGTGGTGGTTGCAGCGATGGCCCCCTCGCTGAAAGTGAACAGCAGGGCCGCTGCCGCTCCGCCCAGTGGGTGGCTTAGCTCTCGCCCCAGCGCATACGCTGCGAACGTCCCCAGCATGTTGAACCACAGAAGCGTCAAGACCATCGCCAGCCACGGCGACGACGTGACCATCAGCGCGGGCAGGTGCAGCCAGACGAGGCCGGGCAGGTTGTAGGCCGCGACGCTGGCCAACGTCCCATGAGCAGGGAACGCACCGCCGTTGTAGAGCCACTCCCAACCGAGCGCTACCACCGGCACGATGTCGTAGTCGAAGATGATCGTATCTGAAAGGCTGAGCTTGAACGCCGCGCTGACCAGCCACCCAATCACCACCCACCACAACACGCCAGCCTTGAGAACAAGTTGTGGCTTCGCCCCTTTCTCAACGGGAGAAGGGGGTTGGATGAGGCCTTCACTGCCGTCAACCCTGCGCATAGGCCAGCTCAATCAGGGGCAGCAGGATTGCCTCCAGCTCGGCCAGCGTCGTCGCACGCACGATCTGATTGCGGATCGTCACGCTGCCGTCCTCATCCAGCCGATACTTGCTGAGCTGGCCGCGCAGCTCCAGCACGCAGGCTTCCTCACGGAAGATCGAGGTGCGTACCAAGCGGCGGGCATGTTCCAGCGCCAGCGCAGCGCGTTCCGCGCGGGTTGGCTCCAACAACAGCTCGCCCGTCGTCAGATAATGCGCCACGTGCTGGAAGATCCACGGCCTGCCGAGCGCCCCACGCCCGATCATCACGCCGTCGCAGCCGGTCTCATCGAGCATGCGCGCCGCGTCCTGCGGGGTCAGCACGTCCCCGTTGCCAATCACCGGCATGGTCGTCACTGTCTCTTTGACGCGGCGGATCACATCCCAATCGGCGCTGCCGCTGTGCCCCTGCCCGGCAAAGCGCGCATGCACCGCAATCGCCTTCACGCCGCACTGTTCTGCTGCTTTGGCAAAGGGGATGGCTGTCACCACCCCATCCTCAAACCCGCTGCGGACTTTGACGGTGACCGGCACGCTGACCGCTTTTACCACCGCCTCGACGACGGCCGTCGCCGTGCAGACATCGCGCAGCAGCGCCGCCCCTGCCCCCTTCTTGGCCACCTTCGGAACCCAACAGCCCATGTTGATGTCCACGATGGCCGCACCGTGATCGACGACGATCTTGGCCGCCTCGGCCATCACGTAGGGGTCGCTCCCGAACAGCTGCACCGCCACCGGGAACTCATGCGGGTAGAAGTCGAAGCGCTGCACCGCCTGCTTGTAGCGCCCACGATTTTGGAACGCCTCGCTGCTGATGAGTTCAGTGCAGACGAGGCCACAGCCGCCTTGCTCGCGGACGAGCGAACGAAATGCGTAGTGCGTGTGGCCTGCCATCGGGGCGAGCGTCAGCGGCGGGTCAATCGAGATGCTGTCAATCATAAACGGCTTGAAACGCGGGTGCGCGCGCGCCGTCGTAGGTGGGATCATCTCATCCTCCCAGTGCGAATGCGCCAGTCGACGATGAAGCTGGCGACCATGTACCACAGCGGGAACAACCCGCTGATGAGGATCAGCTCCAGCGGCGGCGCGGGCTGGCTGAGCAAGAACAGCACCAGCGCCAGCCACAGCGCGCCCAACGTCCACGACGTGCGCCAAAGCACTTCCCCCTTGCTCGGGTAGAGGTAGCGCGTGGGCACAAACGACAATACCGCTGGCACAACAATGAACAGCACGGCGATCCCATCCACAGGCCGCAGCCAGTACAAATACAGCGCGATCACGTTCCAATAGGTCGGAAACCCGATGAAGTAGCCGTCGTCGGTTTTCATGTTGGCTTGGCCATAGGCGTAAAGCGCCGCCAGCACTGCCGGAATGATCCAGAGCGGATGCGGCAGCAGGTTCTCGTGCAGGATGATGAAAAACGGAACCCACGCATAGGTGAGGATGTCGATCACGTTGTCGAGCATCGCGCCGTCGAAGTGCGGCAGCACCTCGCGCACGCGCAGCCGCCGCGCGATCAAGCCGTCCGTCGCGTCGATCACCATCTGCAAGATGAGCAGCACGTAGGCCTCACGCACGAGGTTGAGGCCGACCAGCATCAACGCGAACACCCCCAACACACCGCCCAATGCGGTGTAGGCGTGAACGCCCCACGCCATCCAGCGCGGGGGCAGGCGATCGACGAGCGGGGTTCCTGTCATGGCGCAGCATTCCACACAACCAGCCGCAAGTATAGCGGAAATGCAGCCCGCAACCCCAGCCTATTGTTGCCAATCGTAGGGACAAGGCCTGCCTTGTCCGTGGCCTGCCTTGTCCGTGCGGCCTAGTACGCCTTCTCAGGCCGTGTGACCGTCTTTAGCTCGGCCATCAACGCGCGGAACTGGTCAAAGTAGAGCTGCTGCTTGGCGTCGCTCATGGCCACCGGCGGGTTGGGATGCACTTCGACCATCAGGCCGTCAGCGCCGCTGGCTTTGGCGATGCGCCCAAAGGCGTTGGCAAGGTCACGCCGACCGGCTGAGTGCGAAATGTCGACGATTACGGGCAGATGGCTCTCCATCTTGAGCAGCGGCACAGCCCCGATGTCCAGCGTGTTGCGCACCTCTTCGTTGAAGGTGCGGATGCCACGCTCCATCAAGATGATGCGAGCGTTGCCCCCGCTGGCGATGTACTCGGCGCTGTAGAGGAGTTCTTTGAGCGTAGCGGCGAAGTGGCGTTTGAGGATGACCGGCTGGCGAATCTTGCCCAGCGCCTTGAGCAGGAAGCTGTTCTGCATGTTGCGCGCCCCCACCCAGAAGATATCCACGTAGTCTTGGAACATCGGGATTTGTGAGGCGTCCATGATCTCGCTGACGACGACCATGTCGTACTTATCTGCGACCTTGCGGGCGATCTTGAGGCCTTCCTCGCCCATGCCCTGAAAGTCATAGGGGCTGCTGCGCGGTTTGTAGGCCATGCCGCGCATGATCTTCACGCCTTCGCTGGCCAGCACCTCACCCACCGCGTCCATCTGGTCGAACGATTCCACCGCGCACGCCCCGGCGATGATCTGGAAGCTGCCATCGCCGATCTTGACGCCGCGCGGCAGCTCGATCACCGTGTTTTGATCCGGCGTTTTGCGCTGTACGACGATCTTGGCGCGCGCCTCTTTTTCCTCCAGCGCGAGCGACGCCTTGAAGATCTCCTTAAACAGGGCGCTGATCGTCGCATTGCTAAACGGCCCCTTGTTGGCCATTTGCAGCGCAGTGAGCATGTCCGCCTCGCGCTGCGGGTCATAGAGGGCCATGCCTTGACTCGTTTGCAGCTTGCCGATCTGTGAGGCAAGCGCCGCCCGCTTGTTCAAAAGTTCCAGCAATTGCAGGTTGATCGCGTCCACCTCTTTACGGAGCGATTCAATGGTCGGTTCACTCATGGCTTGGGTTCCTTGCACCGCGACGACGTGATAGATAAGCGCCCTGATTCTATCAGGAAGCGCTAATTTGCGCCAAACCCCCGCAGAAATTGCAGCACATGGTTGGCGAAGGCGCGCGGGTTCTCCAAATGCACGTTGTGCCCCACCCGCGGCACTATCACATGATGGGCATACGGAATCTGATTGCACATCTGCTGGGCAATCTGGGTGAACTTCGTATCCAGCGCCCCCGTCAGCAGCAGCACCGGCATATCGAGCGTGTAGAGGTTGTCCCACTCGCTGGCTTGAACGCCCGTCCCGTAACCGCGCAAACTGTTCGCAAGGCCGATGGGGTTGTTGGCGAGCCGTATTTCGCGCTGGCGCGCGAGCGTCTCGGGGGGCAGGTTGCGCTGCGTGTCCCAGAGAGGCAGCGCTTCCCATTCCGCGACGAACGCTTCAATCCCGAGCTGTTCGATGCGCTCGGCGAGGTCTTCGTCGCTCTCTTTGCGGTCGATACGGTCTTCCTCCAGCGCAATGCCGGGCGTGGCGCTCTCCAAGATCAGGCTGCGAAAGAGCTTGCTGTGATACAGCGCGAGGATGAGCGCGATGCGCCCCCCCATGCTGTAGCCGAGCAGATGCGCCGGTTGATCGCACAGGTCTTCGATGATCGTCGTCAGGTCGCGCCGAATGTGCTTCAGCGCGTAACGCATCGGGTCGGTTGGGCTGTCAGTCTCGCCATGCCCCAGCATGTCGATGGTGATCACCTTAAAATGCTGCGCGAAGAACGGCACAAACAGCGACCAATCGCTGCTGCTGCCGCTGAACCCGTGGAGCATCACCAGCGGCTGGCCATGTCCCACTGCATGTACGGCATAGCGCACCCCGTTCACCACCATCATAAACATTACACACCCAGCCTCAGCCAGAAATTATCTTTAATTGTTCGTTCTTTGGTCATTTGGTCAAGTAAATACCTGTAAAAATAAGTCGATCAAGCATGACAAATTACACCTGTTTTTCGCGCAGGCATGGGTAAAATCAACCGAGGAGGAGGCAATCAGGCATGAATTACTACATTGGGGTGGATGGAGGCGGGTCAAACTTGCGAGTGGCGCTCGTCGATGAAACAATGCACCTGCTGCGCGAGGTCGTGCGCGGCAAGGCCAACCCCAACACCCTCGGCTTGCAACAAGCCAGTGAGCGCATCCAACAGGCCCTGCGCGAGATCACCGAAGGGTTCAACGAGCCGATCCGCGCGGTAGGGATCGGCATCTCGGGCGCGCCCAAAGCCATCGCTGAGAATTGGCTGCGCGACACGGTGAAAGCCGTGCTGCCCCTCGCGGCGGTCGTCCCTAGCTCGGATGAGGAGATTGCGCTGGTGGGGGCCAATGGCGAGCGGCGCGGCGTGCTCATCCTATCCGGGACGGGCAGCATCGCCCACGGGGCCAACGACGCGGGCGAATCGCTCACCATTGGCGGCTGGGGCTATCTGATGGGCGACAAAGGCAGCGGCTACTGGCTCGGGATCCAAGCGCTCGATGCCTACATCCGCCACGAGGACGGAACCGACACCCGTCCCACCTCGCTCGTTGAGCGGGTGCGCCAAGCCTGCGGCTTCAAAGACCGCTTCGACATCATCCCGTGGTTGTATCAACCCGCGCCTGACAGCAGCAAGGTCGCACGCCTTGCGCCGCTCGTCTTGGAGGAAGCCCAAGCTGGGGATGCGCACGCGCGGCACATCATCGAGGAAGGCGCTGCCGAGCTGGCGCTGCTGGCGCAAACCATCGTGCGCCGCCTGCGCATCGAGCACCCGCGCTATGCCTTCGCGGGCAGCCTGCTCACCCACCCGACCCCGCTGGCGGAAGCGCTCTGCCGTCGCCTGCGCCTGCCTGCCCCACCCCAACCGCGCTACACTCCGTTGATCGGCGCGGCGCTGCTGGCGCGGTTAACTGTTGATCGAGTCTGAAAGAAACTACCTATGACCCTGCTCATCACCAACGCCCGCATCTTGACCGAACACCGCGTCATCGACCGTGGTTGGCTCTACGTCGCTGAGCGGTACATCCGGGCGTTTGCCGCTGGAGACGCGCCGACCTTCGACGTAGAGCGCACTATCGACGCTGAGGGCGCGACGCTTGCCCCGGGCTTCATCGATTTGCACGTCCACGGCGCGTTGGGCACAGAGGCCATCATCGGTGACCCTGACGGCCTGTGCCGCATGAGCGAATTCTACGCTCGCCACGGCGTAACATCCTACCTGCCGACCACCCTCACCGCCCCCCACGCGCAGATCATGGCCGCGCTCAGCGCTGTCAAGCGGGCACAAGCCAACCCGCACGGTGCGGCGATCCTCGGGGCGCACGTTGAAGGCCCCTACCTCAACCGCTCCAAAGCGGGCGCGCAGTTCCCTGAGTTCATCCGCTTGGCCAACATGGCAGAGGTGCAAGAGCTGCTGGATACGGGCACGGTGCGCTTAATTGCCATCGCGCCCGAATTTGCCGAAAACCGCCAGATTATCCCCGCCTGTATGCGGCGCGGCGTAACCGTCTCCATCGCTCACACTGCCGCCAGCTTCGAGGAGGCCATCGCCAGCTTTGACCTCGGCATCTCGCAAGTGACGCACACCTACAACGCGATGACGCCGCTGCACCACCGCGACCCGGGCGTGGTCGGCGCGGCACTAGCGGATCCGCGCGTGCGCTGTGAGATCATCTGCGACCTGCTGCACGTGGACGCAGGCGCGATCAAGGTGCTGTTCAACGCCAAAGGCACAGTCGGCACGATGATCATCACCGACGCGATGTCTGCCACGGGTCTCGGTGACGGTGACTATGGGCTTGGCGCGCACCGCGTCCACAAGCAAGGGAAGAAAGTCACCCTCTTGGACGGCACGTTAGCAGGCAGCGCCGTTACTTATGATGAGAGCGTGCGCAACTTCGTACAGGCGGTTGGGCGTCCTTTCCATGAGGTGTGGCCAGTGACCAGCCTCACCCCGGCGCAGGCCATCGGTGAGGCGCATCAACGCGGCAGCATCGCGCTCAACAAACTGGCAGACTTGGTGCTGCTGAGCGATGATCTGCGCGTTCAGGCGACCATCGTCAGCGGGCAGGTCGTCTATCAGCGGGCTGAGGTGGCATAAAAGGCGAATATCGAATCACATGAACTGGAAATTGCAAACCGACCTTACAACGTAATGGGCGACACATGAGTTGCCCCTACTGTTCTTGTGCGTAACATCGATTGTAAAACTAGTATCAGCATCATTCGTTTGACGAAAGAAGCAATATCTCAACGGCCTCACGAAGCGTCGGCAAGTCTCGCTCAACAGTAAGCCAGACTTCATCCAGATCAACATCATAGTAATCATGGATTAGCACATCACGAAAGCCTGCAACATCTTGCCACGGGATTTGTGGTTGCTGGCTCAATACAGACTTTGGAACACGCTTGATGGCTTCGCCAATGATCTCAAAGTTACGTACGACTGCATCTTGAATCATGGGGTTGCTCATAAAAATATCGCGTCCATCAATTGTATAAGCTTCAATGCGCTTGATCGACGTGAGAACGTCATGTAGATACGAGCGAATCATAAGCGAACAGCATCCCTTAACGCCATTGTTCGCACGTGGGGCTTCATCATCTTCTCGGTCACAACGTCTACATGGCATGCCAGCAGGTCGCTCAATTGACGTTGTAAGCCAATGCGATCAAGCAGTGAGTGCGCATGAAATTGAACTAAAATATCAACGTCGCTGTCGACCTCAGCGTTACCACGGGCCACACTACCAAACACTCTAACGTCATAAGCGCCGTAGCGCTCGGCTAAGGCGAGTATTTCATGGCGCTTGGCGCGCAGCTCCGCGAGCGTGGGTGGGTTCTGACGTGACGGGTTCATTGTGCCGCCGTGCGGGAGCGGGTGGGCGTATCTTGGAGGCCTGCCTGCCGCGTGCCGAGCCACACCAGCCCAATGCTGATGAGGTACAGCCCCAACAGCGGGATCATGACCAGCATCATATTGACCGGATCCACCGTGGGGGTGATGAAAGCCGCTGCAATCGACGACAGCACGACAGCAATCCGCCAATTGCGCGCCAGCGTCCCCGCGCGGACGAACCCCAACAGCGCCAGCACGAACAAGACCAGCGGCATCTCAAACGCCACGCCCATCCAGAAGATCAGCGCGGTGATGAAGCTCAAGTACAGGTCGGCTGTCCACTCAGGTTTGAACAGCGTTGGCATGAAGCCCTGAAGGAATCCCAGCGCGGGGGGCATCAGCCCAAACCACGCGAACGCGACCCCTGTGAGGAACAGCAGCGTGATCGCAGGCAGCGCCATCAGCACGAAGCGGCGTTCTTTGCGCGTCAGCCCGGGGATGACGAACATCAATATTTGGTACGTCAGCACCGGAATGGCGATGATCGCCCCCAACATGAGCGCCACCCGGAAGTAAGCGACGATCCCCTCCGTCGGGCCGAGCACCTGTAAGCGACAGTCGGCGACAGCTTGAATAACGCAATACGGGGTGAGCAAATACTCAAACACTTCACCCGCGATGATCGCGCCGATGATCGTGCCGACGACTAGGGCGAGCGCCGCTTTGGTCAGGCGCTGCCGCAGCTCGTTGAGATGATCCAGCAGCGACATCCGCAGCTCGCTGCCGTCGTCTTCAGGTGGCGCGGGTGGTGGTGACGCTGAGGGGCGGCGCAGGCGCGGCAGCTTCATGAGGAGGCCTCCTCCTGCTTGGGGGCGTTCCACGTGCCGAGGTCAACGTTGGGCGCTTCGGTCGGCGGTTTGGGCTGTTCCCATGCGCCGAGCGCCGGGGCAGGCGGCTTGGCTGTGGGGGGCGTTGGTCGTGGCGGAGCGGGTTTCGTGGCTTGCTGCGTCTGGCGATACGCAGCCTCCACCTCTTGCGTGTAGGGCTTCACCGCGTCGTTCACCATGCGGGTGATGCTCTGGCGGGTGGGCGGCTCCTTCGGCAGTTGGACGTTCACACCGGCTTCGTCCATCTCTTTCTGAAGCACCTCCACGGCCTGCTGCCACATCGTGCGCGCCTTGCCAACCCACACCCCCAGCACATACGCCCACTGGATCATGCGCTTCGGCCCGGCCACAATCAGCATGATGAGCACAATCAGCACAAGCTCCGTGCCGCCGATGCCAAAGAAGTTCACGGGCAGGTTCCTTTCATGCTTGCAGCCTCTTTGCCATTATAACGCAGCGTGAGGCTGGCGCAGCGGTTGACCTGCTTGAACGGTGACCTCAGCCTCGTCGTGCAGGAAGCTCAAACGCTCGCCTTGCAGCAGGGTGTAGGTTGTGCCGTTCGCGTCGACTTCTACGCGCAGCACCGCCCCGCGGAAAAACACGTTGAAGGCGTAGCCCTGCCACAGCGCCGGCAGGCGTGGGCGCAGCCGCAGCTTGTCCTTATAGACGCGCAGGCCGCCGAAGCCGTTCACAACACACTTCCACGTGCCCGCCATGTTGGCGATGTGCACCCCATCCTTGACGTTGCGGTGGGTGTCGTCCAAGTCCATCCGCGCCGTTGCAATGAAGTACTCATAGGCCGTGGGCATGTCGTCGATGTCCGCCGCGACGATGCCGAAGATGCACGCCGAGAGCGACGAGTCATGGGTGGTGACCGCCTCGTAGTAGTCGAAGTGACGGCGCTTCTGCTCTGTGGTGAATTGGTCGCCCAGCAGATACAGCGCCAGCACCAAGTCCGCTTGTTTGCACACCTGATGCCGATAGATCACCATCGGGTGGTAGTGCAGCAGCAGCGGGTAATGTTCCGCGGGCGTGTTGGCAAAATCCCAGACCGGCTTGTGGAAGAAGCTGTCGTCTTGAGCGTAGAGATCACGCTCTGCGTCGTAGGGGATGAACATCTGATCCGCCGCTTGCGACCACTGGGCAGGCTCATCATCCAACAGGCTGAGGCGGTTGCGCAGCGCCTCATACACCTCAGGGGCGTCGGCCTTGAGCGCCTCCACAGCTTGCACGGCGCAGCGCAGGTTGGCCTGCGCCATCCAGTTGGTGAAGGCGTTGTTGTTGACCAGCGCGGTGTATTCGTCGGGGCCGGTCACCTCACAGATGCAGAAGCCGCGCCCGTCGATGTAGCTGCCGATGTCCATCCACAGGCGCGCCGTCTCGATGAGGATTTCTGCGCCCATCGTCTGCATGAACTCGGTATCACCGGTGACCGTCACGTAGCGCTGCACCGCATAGGCGATGTCGGCGTTGATGTGATACTGGGCGCTGCCCGCCGGAAAGTACGCGGAGCATTCATCGCCGTTGATCGTGCGCCATGCGAAGCTGGCCCCTTTCTTGTGCCCCAGCTCGCGGGCGCGCTGGCGTGCGCGGTCGAGGATGTTGTAGCGGTACGTCAGCAGTTGGCGGACGATCTCCGGCTTAGTGTGCACGAGCGCGGGGATGACGTACATTTCCGTATCCCAGAAGGTGTGGCCTTCGTAGCCTTCGCCGGTTAACCCCTTCGCGCCGATGTTGGTGCGGCCATCACGCCCCACCGACTGATACAGGTGAAACAGGTTAAAGCGGATGCCCTGCTGAAGCGCATCATCGCCGTCGATGCGCACATCGGCCAGCTGCCAGAAGGCCTCTAGGTCGCTCTGCTGGCGCTTGATGAGCGCTTCCACGCCCTGCGCCAGCGCCGATTGCAAGCCCTGCGTGGCAGCGGATTGCAAATAATCGCGCGGGTGCTGAAGCGTCGTCGCGTAGCTGGCGTATTTGTCCAGACGGATCGTCTCACCGGGCTGGAGGGTGTAGGTGTAGATGAACGTTTCTTCTGTAGGCCGATCTTCAGGATGCTCTGGAACCACCAGCGGCGCGCTGACGTGCGTCACCGCACAGGCTAAGGCCATGCCAGAGCGGCGGGTGGCTTGCTCAAACTCGATCGTGTGCGCGTCGAGCGGCTGTTTGCTGATGTCGAAGATCTGCCCTTGCAGGTGGCTGCCAACACGTGGATCGTCGCTCACTTTCTTGAGGCGCGTATCCGCGTTGACGCGCGACCACAGCTTGACCTCGCCGCTGAAGTCCTCGGAGGTTACGGTGATGGACTGAACGAACAGGGCAGGCTCCGAGTGCGCCACCAGTCGCACGCTCCGGTAAACCAGCGTTTGCCCGCCCGCGCTGATGGTTTGCTCTGTCGTGAGCGTGCCGGTGCGCATGTCAAGCGTGCGACGATGTGAAGCTAACTGCGTGGGCGAGACCCACTCGCCGTTGATTTGCAAGCGCACCTCGGCGGCCTCCACCACTTTGAGCATGGTTTGGCTTTCGCGCGCGAAGCCATAGGCGTTCTCGGGGTAATGAATCGGGGCGCTCTCGTAGAAGCCGTTGATGAACGTGCCAGCCGCATCGCCCTCGTTGTCGTCCAACGCGCCGCGCACGCCCAGCGTGCCGTTGGCCAGCGCGAACAGCGTCGCGTTGCGGGCAAACTCGGCGCGGGTGGCTTCCGTCTCGATGATCTGCCACGGGTCGAGCGGGTAGATGGGCGTGGTGTGCATGTGCTTTATGCGCATGAGCGGCTCCTTGATCGTGAGTGACTGGTAAAAAGGTACAAAGTTGAAAGTGGAAAGTCAAAAGCCAAAACCGCCGCGGGAGTGTCTCAATGGCTGGTGCTGCCCCTCACCCCCTGTCCCCTCTCCTGCGCGCCGCTGCACGGCTGGGGCGAGGGGGACGGCCTCACCCCTAAATCCCCTCTCCGGGCGGAGAGGGGGCTTGCCCCTTCTCCTTCGGGAGAAGGGGTTGGGGATGAGGCCTTGCCACCCATCGATCACGACACGTTGCCCATGTCACGGCTCACGGTCGAAGCCAGTCAACATGACCGCAGGCCAGACAGGGTGAGGGAAGGTGGCCGTGCGCCAGAGGCTCAAGCCGCTGGCGGGCGCGCTTTTGCCGGATGCTTTAGCGTCCGGCGTTCAACGTCCGTTTTGCACGATGTGGGTAACGCCTAGCACGAGGGGTGAGGCGCAGGGGGCAGGGCCATCACCAGTGATTTCGACACGCCCCTCTCAAAATCACTGCTTGACAAATTTTTCAGACGTGTTATCTTTGAGGTAGAGATTAGTTAAACGCTTAACTATACAACCTGTTCAAAGAACGCAGCGCTTACTTTATGCCAACTCTACAAGATGTCGCCCGCCTTGCGGGATGTTCAACGGCTACCGTCTCGAAGGTGCTCTCCAACACGCCTTATGTCGCGGAGGACATGCGCGCTCGCGTGTTGGAAGCTGTGCGCCAGTTGAACTACCGCCCTAACCTCGCTGGTCGCGCCCTTTCGCGCGGGCGGACGCACATCATTGGCGTCGTGTTCCCCTACGTGTACGATCATATCTTCCGCGATCCGCTGGTGCTGGCCATCGTCGAGGGCATTGAGAACGTCCTGACCGATCAGGGCTACAGCATCCTGCTCAGCACGCCGCGTATGACCCCTGAAGCCGCCGACCCGATGTTTGAGCAGCTCGTGCGCAGCGGCTACCTCGACGGCATGATTGCCATCGACAGCGTGCCGGGCAGCAACCTTGCCGCACTGGCTGAGGCCTACCGCGTGCCGCTGGTAGTGCTGGGCTACCACGACACCCCCTATCAAGTCCACTGCGACGACTACGCGGGCGGCCAGCTCATGATGACCTACTTGCTCAATTTAGGGCATCGCGCCATTGGCATCATCCGCATTCCTGAAGCGAAGAACATCGCCGTAGATGAGCGCTGGCGCGGCATCTGTGACGCGCTGCTGGCCGCAGGCATCGACCCTGCCACCGTCCCCACGGCCGAGGGCGACTACAGCACGCGCAGCGGGGCTGCTGCCGCTGCCCAACTGCTCGAACGTCACCCGCACCTGACCGCCATCGCCAGCCTCAACGACCGCATGGCCATCGGCGCGCTGCAAAAGCTCCACGAGCTGGGGCGCGCCGTGCCTGAGGAGATCAGCGTCATTGGCTATGACAACCTCGCGCTGAGCGAGATGACCAGTCCCCCGCTGACGACCGTCAGCCAGCACGCCAGCACGCTGGGGGAGCGCAGCGCGCAGATGCTGCTGCAAGTGCTGAACCATGAAGAGCCATCAATCGTAGTGATCGCGCCGACGCTCCGCGAGCGAGCGTCGTGCGCGCCGCTGCGTGCAGTGGACTTTGCCGCGCAACGGCAGAGTTAAGACAATTTGTGTCAATGGCAGGCAGCTGCCGCATTTTTAGAGGAGAATCGCGTATGTTGAAAGCTCGTAAGTTGGTTCTGGCCGTCGTGGCAGCCGCCACGCTGGTCGCTCCGTTTGTGGCGCAGGCGCAGGGCGAGGTTACGCTGCGCTGGCGCACCCGCCCCGACAATCAGGCTGAGATTGACGTCTACACCGCTGCCAGCCAAGCTATTGATGCGGAATGGCAAGAAGTCACGCTGATTTATGAACCGGGTGGCAGCGAGACCGCGGGCTATCAGGACGTGCTCATCAGCGAGATCGAAGCTGGCACCGCCCCTGACGTGTTCTGGATCCCGGGCACGGACATTGCCCGCTTCGCCAAGGCTGGCTTGATCCTCAACTTGGCGGATCTGGCCGCGGCTGACCCGGACTTCGACGTTAACGACTTCTACGCTGGCCCGATGGAGTTCCTGACCACCAGCATCGAAGAGGGTGTGCCTGCGCTGTGGGGCTTGCCGCGTGACGTGTCGGCCTTTGCGCTGTACTACAACGCTGACCTGTTCGAAGAGGCTGGCTTGCCGCTGCCGGGCGGTGACGATTGGAACTGGGATCGCTTCAATGAGGCCGTGGAGGAAATCGCCAGCCTCAGCCCCAGCACCTACGGCTTCGGCATGAATGCGTGGTGGGCCAACTGGGGGTACTTCGTGAACGCAGCAGGCGGCAGCTTCTTCAATGAAGACCTGACGGCCTGCGGCCTCGACAGCGAAGCCACCGTGGTTGGTTTGGAAGCAGCGCGCGCTATGTTCGCTGCGGGCACAGCCGTCCCGTGGGGCACGGACGCCGAACCGCTGTTCTTGGCGGGTGAAGTCGGCATGTTCATGAATGGCCGCTGGGCTACCCCGGGCGTCATCGCCAACGCCAACTTCAACTGGAACGTGGCCCCGCTGCCGGTCGGCCCGTCGGGTGAACCCACCAACTGGCTGTTCTGGGGCGCTTACGTGGTGAACGCCAAGACCGCCCACCCTGAAGAGGCATGGGACTTGGTGACCCGCCTGACGAGCGCCGAGATTCAAGGCCAGATCGCCGCGCTGGGCGCCAACATCCCCAGCCGCCAGACGCAAGACGCCATTGACCTGTTCCTCGCCAGCCTGCCGGGCAGCGGCGTGAACAACCAAGCGTTCATCGACGGCACGACCGCCTCGGATGTTCGCACAGAAGCCCCGCTCTTCAACGGCAACTGGCCGGCGATTGACGCCGCCTACGGCCAAGGCGTGACTGCCGTCTTCAACGGGACGCTTAGCGCTCAAGAGTTTGCAGATACGATCTGCGACGCGGTGGCGGCTGAGTTTGACAGCTAGCCTCACACTGTAGGGTTGTGTAGGGGCGACTCATGGGTCGCCCCTACCGTTCGTTCCTCATTCGTCCCCGAGATTAACGAGATTTTCTTCATGAACGTTTCTTCTGCTTCCCCACGTGCTGACTTGACCGCGCTGCCAACGTGGCTGCTGCCGGTGACGCTCGCCGCCAACGTGGTGATCGCGCTCGCATGCATCGCGCAGAGCATGGCCATTCTCGCCCTGCCCGATTTTGGCAGCCTCGGTGACCCGGTGCAGGCGTTCGCCGCCATTGTCGTGCTGCTGCCCGTGGTGGCGTGTGCCTATTTCAGCGCAGGCCTGCTCCTGCGGGTTCCTAAGAGCAGTTTGCTCGTGCCGTCGCTGGCCGATACGCGCTACGGCCTCATGTTCTTCTACTTCCTCGCGGCGGCGCTCTCGTTTGTGTATGTCGTTTGGCGTTCTGGCGCGTTCAACGGGTTTGAGTTCGTCGTCACCGGCTTCATGCAGAACGCTTGGCTGGCGTTTGTGTTTATGGCGGCGTATGTCATCTTCTGGATCGGCAGCCGCGCTGAAAGCGCCCTCGTGCGCCGCACGGGGTTGATTGTTGGGCTGGTTGGCTTGGGGATTTTGCTGCTCAGCGCTAACTTCCCCCAAGGTGTCATTGACCTGCTCAGCAGATACAGCGACCCGGGCGTGCTCATCGGCACGATCAGCGGGGTGGTCGCGTCCTTCCTGTGCTATGCCTATCTCACCCGCGGGGCGGAATTCGGCGAAACGCCCCAGCAGCGCCAAGCGTGGCAGGGCTGGCTCATGCTCTCGCCCAATATCTTGGGCTTTATGATTTTCTTTGCCGGGCCGCTGCTGCTCTCCCTCTATTTGAGCTTCACCGACGACACGGTAGGCCGCGAGCCGAACGTGATCTGGCTGCAAAACTACACCGACATCCTCTCGTTTGAGTTCAAAACACAGCCGATTACCGAGCCTGCGCAGCGCGCCCTCTCGTTCGGCTTCCGCGTGCTGACGACCTTTGAGCTGGGCGAGACGCGGCTGGTATGGGGCGCGAAAGACCCCGATTTTTGGCTTTCGCTGCGCAACACGATTGTGTTCTGTTTGATGCTGCTGCCGCTGTCGATCATCCCGGCGCTGCTGCTGTCGATCATCCTAAACACCGCCCTGCCCGGGATGAAGTTCTATCGCGCGGTGTTCTTCCTGCCGAGCGTGGCCGCCGTCGTGGGGACGGCTATCATCTGGCGCTGGCTCTACAGCCCCAACATCGGCTATTACAACTACGCCATCACCAGCATCATCACGTGGTTCAACACCACCTTCGGCACGAGCATCAACGACCCCCAGATTGCATGGCTGACCGACCCCAACGTGGTGCTGATCTCGATTGTGCTGCTGGCGGCGTGGCAGATCATGGGCAACAACACCGTGCTGTTCTTGGCGGGCTTGCAGGGCATCCCGCGTGAGCTGTACGAAGCCGCCATGATCGACGGGGCGAATGCATGGCGTTCGTTCTGGAACGTGACGCTGCCGCTGCTGCGCCCGACGATGTTCTTCGTCGTGATTACCGTCATGGTGACGGGTCTGCAAGTCTTCAACGAGCCTTACGCGCTGTTCCCCTCAAGGCCGATCCCGATTCAAGCGCAGACGTCGGTCTTTTATCTGTATCAACAGGGCTTCTTCCGCTTCCAGTTTGGCTATGCCAGCGCGATTGCGTGGTTCCTGTTCCTGATGATCTTCACGCTCACGTTTATTCAGTTCCGCCTCCAGCGGGAAGACAGATAAGGAGGACGCGATGCGCCATCGTGGGATTGGATTCTATCTGGGGCGGTTGGGGCTGTATGCCCTGCTGACGCTGTTCGCCTTCATCATGATCTTCCCCTTCCTCTACATGATGTCTACGTCGCTCAAGACGTCGAACGATGTGTTCCGCGTGCCGCCGCGCCTGCTGCCCTACAGCCCAGAACAGCGCGACGTGGATGGGCAGATGCGCCCCGTGTTCATCTTCAACATCGAGGGCGTCAACACAGAGATGTATGCCACCGGCCAAACGGAGCAGTTCGGCTTCTTCACCTCGCCTGAGAACATCCTCGTAGATACGCCCCGCGCCAGCCGGATCGAGGTAGAGTTCCCGCTGGCGGAGGCGGTGGAAACGGGCGAGAGCATCACGCTAACGCGCTCTGATGGGCGCGAGGTGCAGTTCCCCATTTTTGAAGTGCTGGCCCCCAACGGTGAGACGGTGCGGCTGCCGTTGGCGTATCGCGGGGGTTTGATGCGCTTTGCGGCTTTCGATGACCCTGACATTACGCTGTTTGCCTCGCAGCGCGCTGCTGAACCTGCTGAGTTTGTTGATCCGCAGTGGGGCAACTATGAGGCCGTGCTCAACCTCAACCTTGACCGCGCGTTGATCAACACAACGCTTGTCACCGTGGCGGTTGTGGTCGGGCAGTTGGTCACGTCGATCTTCGGGGGCTATGCCTTCAGCCGCGTCGAGTTCAAAGGCCGCGACACGCTGTTCTTGGTCTACTTGGGGTCGATCATGATCCCGTTCGTGGTGTTGATCATCCCGATGTATCGGCTCATGGTGCTGTTGGGCTGGCAGAACACGCTCGTATCGCTGATCGTCCCGTGGATCTTCACCGCCTATGGCACGTTCTTGATGCGCCAGTTCTTCATCAGCATCCCGAAAGAGATTGAGGAAGCTGCCCTGCTCGACGGGGCCAGCCGCTTCCGCATCTTGTGGGGGATCTTCGTGCCGCTCAGCACGCCCGCCATCGCCACGCTGGCCATCTTCTCCTTCCTGTATGCGTGGAACAGCTTCCTGTGGCCGCTGCTCATCATCGGCGAGGGCAACACCAACAACCACGTGCTGACGCTGGCGCTCATCCGCTTGAGCAACGCCTTTGCCGAAAGCCCCAACATCGTCCTGACGGGCGCGGCCATCGCCATCCTGCCGCCGGTGATCGTGTTCGTGCTGGCGCAGCGCTACTTCATCGAGGGCGTGGCGTCGTCTGGGGTGAAGGGGTAAGATGAGCTTGTCAGGATGCCCACTGGGAGTGTCTCAATCGCTGGTATTGCCCCTCACCCCCTGCCCCCTCTCCCACGCGCCGCTGCGCGGCTGGGGCGAGGGTATACGGGCTGCTGGCTCGCAACGTCCCTCGCCCCGTGTGGGAGAGGGACAAGCTGGCCACAGGCCCGACAGGGTGAAAGGTAGATCGCGCATCGCCACCACGTTAGACGCTCTCTGTCCA
>JBDNCV010000189.1:0-6447 GCA_046719465.1 Anaerolinea sp. | reverse complement strand
GGGGGCGCGTGACAGCCGGATGCTTTAGCGTCCGGCGTTTCTCCCCCGCCTTTTGCTCACTCGACGCAGCGCATGGCTTTCTGCTATACTGCGGTCACAAGTTGAGCGTCACTTCATAAGAGGGAACGACATGCAAAATTTCCCCCCGATTCGCTGGGCGCTGACGCATCCACGGCTGGCCGCTTGGATTGTGTTAGCGACGTTCATGTGCGTGCTGTTGGCGATTGAAGCGCGCGATGTGGGCCTGCTTCCCACGCAGTGGATCGCGCTGTTCACAGCGACAACGCTGGTGGCGGGCTTATGCGTGTGGATCATCAGTTGGGAGGACAACAGCCCCGACGAAGCCCAAGCCACGACCGAGGTGGAGGCGATCCGCGTCAACACCCCCGATAAGTCGTAGGCGCGCATGACCAAGCGACTCAAAGACCCCCAACCACTCAAGCTAAGTGTGGTCATCCCTTGCTATAACGAAGTCAACAACGTGGAGCAAGTGCTCGACGATGTGCGCGCCGTCGGGCTGGCGCATGAGATCATCATCGTGGACGACGGCAGCACGGACGGCACGCGCGATGTGCTCAAGCGCATCGAGGACAAAGCCTTCCCCGAGGTGCGCATCATCTACCACTCGCACAACCAAGGCAAAGGCGCGGCGGTCATCACGGGCTTTAAAGCGGCTACGGGCGACGTGCTGCTCATCCAAGATGCCGACTTCGAATATGACCCGCGCGAGTATCCCATCCTGCTGAAGCCGATCCAAGAAGGGATCGCCACCGTGGTGTATGGCTCGCGCTTTTTGGGCGGCCCGCGCAAGGCCATGAACTTCTGGAACATGGTGGCCAACAAAGGCCTGACGCTGGCGACCAACATCCTCTATAACGCCATCCTGAGCGACATGGAGACGTGCTACAAGGTCTTCCGCGCCGAGGTGGTGAAGGATATGCGCATTCACGCGCGCCGCTTTGAGTTCGAGCCAGAGGTGACCGCCAAAGTGCTGAAGAAGGGCATCCGCATCTACGAAGTGCCCATCAGCTACAACGGGCGCGAGTATCACGAAGGCAAGAAGATCAAATGGACGGACGCGCCCATCGCCCTGTGGACGTTGATTAAGTACCGCTTCGTGGACTAAGCTGTATGACCGAACGCTCTGACCTGCTGCGTCAAATCCGCGATGAGCTGATCGCCGCGACGGATGCCCCGCTCTACGCTTACCGCACCGCCAACAACTACTACCCCGTGGCGGGGATGGGCAACCACTACGCCAAGATCATGTTTGTGGGCGAGGCCCCGGGTGAGAATGAAGCCAAGCAAGGCCGGCCGTTCGTCGGCGCGGCGGGCAAGTTCCTCGACGAGCTGCTGCAATCGATCCAGCTCAAGCGCGAGGATGTCTACATCACCAACATCGTCAAAGATCGCCCGCCCGACAACCGCGACCCGAGCCGCGAGGAGATCGCCTACTACGCCCCCTTCCTCATCCGCCAAATCAACATCATTCAGCCGCAGGTCATCGCCACGCTGGGGCGCTTCAGCATGACGTGGCTGCTCACCCATTACAACTCTCCGTATCAGACCAAGAAAATCAGCGAACTGCACGGCAAGGTCATCCCGTTGGATGTCGACTACGGCCGGATCAGCCTTGTGGCGCTCTATCACCCCGCCCAAGCGCTCTACAAAGCCGCCGACCGCCCGATCCACCTTGCGGATTTCAAAGCCCTCGAAGCCTTCAAGTAGGGACAGGGCCTGCCCTGTCCGCTGGGGCAAGGCCTGCCCTGTCCGCTGGGGCAAGGCCTGCCCTCTCTAGGGGGCAATCGGTGTCGTTCTGCCCGCGGTTTACATGCGGAACACGCCGTAGCGCGTTTCGTCGATGGGGGCGTTGTAAGCTGCGCTGAGCGCTAGCGCCAGCACGTCGCGCGTCTGAACGGGGTCGATGATGCCGTCGTCCCACAAGCGCGCGCTGCTGTAGTAGGGGCTGCCCTCGCGCTCGTATTTGTCGAGGATGGGCTGCTTGAAGGCCGCTTGTTCGTCGGGGGGCATATCGGGCTGGCCGCTGCGGGCGAGCTGGTCGCGCTTGATGGTCAGCAGCACATTGGCCGCCTGTTCACCCCCCATGACGCTGATGCGCGCGTTGGGGTACATCCACAGGAAGCGCGGCCCATAGGCCCGCCCGCACATGCCATAGTTGCCCGCGCCGAAGCTGCCGCCGATGATGACGGTGAACTTGGGCACGGCGGCGTTGGCCACGGCGTGCACCATTTTGGCCCCGTCGCGCGCGATACCGCGATTTTCCGCGTCCTTGCCCACGATGAAGCCGGTGATGTTCTGCAAGAACACCAGCGGGATCATGCGATGCGTGCACAGCTCGATGAAGTGGGCGGCCTTCAGCGCCGATTCGCTCATCAACACGCCGTTGTTGCCCAAGATGCCCACAGGGAAGCCCTCGATATGGGCAAACCCTGTGACGAGCGTCGTGCCGTAGTTGGCCTTGAACTCCTGCCATTCGCTGCCGTCCACGATGCGGGCGATGAGTTCACGCACGTCGTAGGTTTGGCGGAAGGTGGGCGGGATGAGGCCGTAGATATCCTGCGGGTCATAGAGCGGCGGGCGCGGCGGGCGCAGCCGCGCGGTGATCGTCTTACGCCAGTTGAGCGAGGCCACAATCCCGCGCACGATTTGTAGGGCGTGGTCGTCGTCCTCGGCGTAGTGATCGGCCACGCCGGAGATGTGGGTGTGGACGTAAGCGCCGCCCAACTCCTCCGCGCTGACTTCCTCACCGGTGGCCGCTTTGACCAGCGGCGGCCCGCCTAAGAAGATCGTCCCCGTGCCCTTGACGATGACCGTCTCATCGCTCATGGCGGGCACGTAGGCCCCGCCCGCGGTGCAGCTCCCCATGACACAAGCGATCTGCGGGATCTTGCGCGCGCTCATCTGGGCTTGGTTGTAGAAGATGCGCCCGAAGTCGTCGGCATCGGGGAATACCTCATCTTGCATCGGCAGGAACGCGCCGCCGCTGTCCACCAAGTAGATGCAGGGCAGGCGGTTCTCGAGCGCGATCTGCTGGGCGCGCAGGTGCTTCTTGACGGTGATCGGGTAGTAAGAGCCGCCTTTGACGGTGGCATCGTTGGCGAGGATGAGGCACTCGACGCCGCTCACCCGCCCGATCCCAGCCACGACGCCCGCTGCTGGAACGGTTTCATGGTGATACAGCTCCCAACCGGCCAGCGGAGCGATCTCCAGAAAGGGTGAGCCTTCGTCCAGCAGGCGGTGGACGCGCTCGCGGGCGAACAGCTTGCCTTGAGCCTCGTGGCGCTGGCGATAGCTGGGGCCGCCGCCCTCACGCACGAGCGCCAGCCGTTCGCGCAGTTCCTGCGCCAGTTGGCGGTTGTGGGCATCGTTGGCCTGAAACGTCGGGTCGGATCGGTCGAGGTGCGTCTCTAATGGTTCCATGTTGCGAATCGCCTTGCTGATGTGAACTGCCGCAAGTGTAACACGCAATCGCGGGCTGAGGCGCGGCGATGAGCCTCAGCTCCTGCGGGCGTGTCTGAAGTGACGGGGACGTCGTGTCGTGATCGATGGATGGCAAGGCCTCATCCCCAACCCCTTCTCCCGAAGGAGAAGGGGCAAAAGTCCCCTCTCCGCCCGGAGAGGGGATTTAGGGGTGAGGGCGGCCTCCCCACGCCCCAGCTGCGCAGCGGCGCGTGGGAGAGGGGACAGGGGTGAGGCTCCTGCACAGCCCTCCTAATGCGCCTCGTCGGGCGTTATACTAGCCTCGACAACGAGCGACCATGCCATGAAATACCCGCCGATCAGCCCTGACGACACGCAGCCGACCCGCTTGCTCCGCCCGCCCGACGCTCCCCAGCGCCGTTTGTGGCTGGTGCTGGTGCTGTTGGGGTGCGCGTCGCTGCTGTTCACCGTGGGGCTGTGGGCGTTCACCCAGCGCAGCCCAGCGCTCACGCCGACGCCGCTGGCGGTGGCCATCATGCAGGGCGGCCAGCGCATGGACGTTCAGACGACGGCCCGCACCGTGGCGGAGCTGCTGCAAGCGCAGGGCATCACCTTGCAGCCGCAGGACGCGCTCTCGATGCCGTTGGAGGCCACCCTCAGCGCGGGCGACGTGCTGACGATTGCGCGCGCCCGCGAGATCAGCCTGCGCGTGGACGGCGTGACCAGCACGCTGCGCACCCCCTTCAGCCTGCCGTTCGACATCCTGCGCCAAGCGGGGCTGACCGTGGGCGAGCATGACCGCGTATGGCTGGACGATCTGGAGGTCAACCCTGCTGAGCTGGTCATGTGGCCGCTGCCCGTGACGCGCATCGCGCTCGAACGGGCGGTGACGATCACGCTGGTCGATGAGGACGAGACGCGCACGCTCATCACCACTGCCGATACCGTGGGCGAGGCGCTGTTCGAGGCCGAGGTGCTGCTCTACTTGGCAGATGAAGTGCTGCCGGATGTGGCCGCCGCCGTCGAGGATGGGATGACCGTGCAAATCGTGCGGGCACAGCCGCTGCGGGTGGAGGTGGACGGCACGGTGTTGGAGACACGGGCGCGCGGCGAGACGGTGGGGGAGGCGCTGGCCGAGGCAGGCGTGGTGCTCATGGGGCTGGATCGCGTTGTGCCTGCTGAGGACGCGCCGGTCGTCCCGGGCATGATGATCCGCGTCATCCGCGTGACCGAGGACATCCTCACCCGCGACGAGGACATCCCGTTTGAGACGCAGTACGTCGCTGATCCTGAACTGCCGCTCGATCAACGCGCCATCCGCCAAGCGGGGCAGCTGGGCGTGCGCCGCTTCAGCGAGCGCGTGCGCTACGAGAACGGGGTCGAGATCAGCCGTGAAAACGCGGGGGAAGAAGTCGTTCAAGAGCCGCGCCCCCAGATCATCGCCTACGGCACGCGCATCGTGCTCTACACCGTAGACACGCCCGACGGCCCGTTGGAGTACTGGCGCAAGCTGCGCTTGTACGCCACGAGCTACCATCCGGCGGAGTTGGGCGGCGACAGCGTGACCGCCATCGGCGAGACGCTGCGGCGCGGGATCGTCGCGGCTGACCCGCGCATCATCCCTTACCGCACGCAGGTATACGTCGCAGGCTATGGGCGCGGCATGATGGCCGACACGGGCGGGCCGCGCTCCAGCCCATTCTGGATCGACCTCGGCTACAGCGATGAGGACTTCGTCGGTTGGGCGCGCTACGTGGATGTGTATCTGCTGCCGCCCGTCCCAGCGAACATCCCCTATCTGCTGCCGGAGTGGCGGCCCCTGCGCGGCACAGTTGACCGCGGCAATTGAAAGGAACCCACATGAACCCCAAACAGCTCATGGAGCATTACGGCCTTGACCCTAAGAAAAGCCTCGGCCAGAACTTCATGCACGACCCCAACACCATCGCCAAGATCGTCGCCACGGCCGACATTCAGCCGGATGAGACCGTGCTCGAGATTGGCCCGGGCACGGGGGAACTGACGGCTGCGCTGGCGCAGGTCGCCCGCAGCGTGATCGCCGTCGAGCTGGACGACCGGCTCATCCCCTTGCTGGAAGCGCGCTTTCGCAGCACGCCTAACGTCTACTTTCAGTTTGACGACATCCTGCGGACGAACATCCCTGCGCTGGTGGGGGGCAAGCCGTACTGCGTCGTCGCCAACGTGCCGTACTACATCACGAGCAACATCCTGCGCCACGTGTTGGAGCCGCAGCACCGCCCGCGCCGCGTCGTGATGACCATGCAGTACGAGGTGGCGCAGCGCATCACCGCCAAGCCGGGCGATCTATCGCTGCTGGCCGTCAGCGTTCAGTACTACGGCAAGCCGACCCTCATCGGCAAGCTCAACCGCGCTGTGTTTTGGCCGCGCCCGGATGTCGACAGCGCGATCTTGCAGATCGACCCCTACCGCGCGCCGATCATCGACGTGCCGTCAGACGATGTGTTCTTTGCAGTGGTGCGGGCGGGCTTCAGTCAGAAGCGTAAGCAGCTTCGCAACAGCTTGTCGACGGGGTTAGCGCTCAAACCAGAGCAGGCCGATGCGGTGCTGCTGGCTGCCGGCCTTGATCCACAGCGCCGCGCCGAGACGCTCACGCTGGCCGAGTGGGGCGCGCTCACACGGGCGGCGGCCAGCGCAGGCGTGGTAGCAGGGAAGTAGGGACGCGGACTGCGGCGTCTGGTAAATGCAGCGAAAACCAGCGGAACAGATGATGGGGCGTATGTGACGGGAGTTGGACGCCGGGCGCTAAAGCATCCGGCTGCCACGCGCCCCCTGAAGGGGGCTTCGGCCTCGGGCGCAACCGCCGGATGCTAAAGCATCCGGCTGCCACGCGACCCCTGAAGAGGGCTTCAGCCTCGGGCGGACGAAGGCCGGATGAAGGGGGCTTTAGCCCCCACGCACCTAGCCAGAGGCTTTAGCCTCGGGCGTACCCGCCGGACGCTAAAGCATCCGGCTACCACGCGCCCC
>JBDNCV010000188.1:0-6460 GCA_046719465.1 Anaerolinea sp. | reverse complement strand
GATTATCGGGGACGGGTTGTGTTCCTCAACTTTTGGCAGACGACCTGCCTGCCATGCGAGATCGAGATGCCCGATCTGGCGCGCTTCAGCCGTGAGCAGGGCGATGAGGGCGTGGCGGTGATCGCGCTCAACTTTGGCGAGACGAACGAGACAGTGCGCGAGTGGTTGGCCGCGCGCGATATCGTCGGCCTCAAGGTGGGGATGGATTATGAGTCGCGCATCCAGCGGGCGTATGGCGTGCTGAACCTGCCCACGACGTTCGTGATCGACCCTGAAGGCCGCGTCGTCTATATGAAGCTGGGCATCATGTCGCTCGATGAGATGTACCAGTACGCCGACAGCGTGATGGCAGCGGCAGCATCCAGCTAGCTCAGCGCAGGAAGTCGTCCACGCCGCGCATCTCCATCGGCAGTTGGAAGATCCACCATGCCGCCAGCATCAGGGTAAGCAGCGCCAGCGCCCACGGTAAGAAGGCTTGAAAGCTGCGCCGCCGGTAAAGGCGCTGGCTGATGCGCTGTGTCAGCCATAGGCTGGCCGCGAAGCCGCCCACGAGCGCGATCACTTGAACGACCCCGATCCACTCGTTGTCGAGCGCGACGCCGTAGCGCTCCCACTCGCCGATGCCACCGAGGAACTCCTGTACCACCGGGATGATGAGCAGCGGCGCGATCAAGAAGTGGAAGCCATAATGCGCGAACCACACGCCAAAGCCCAACGGGATGAAGGCGGGCGCGAAACTGCCTGCAACCTCACGCAAGGTGTGAGATGCGCCCGCTAACTGCCGTGTGAGCGCCGCCGCGCCGATTAGCATCCCCAGCGGCAGCAGCACGTTGCCCACGAGGAAGATGATCCCCAGCACGATGAACTCGCTGTTGGTGTTGAGCGCCTGCGCCAGCCACGCTTGCAGTTCATACACCGGCGGAACCATGCCGAACGCATTCGTAACGCCCATCCACGCCAGTGCCACCACGAGGAAGGCCACGTCCCAGCGCTTGGGCCATGCTTCTGTGAGCAGTTCCCGCCCGGGTGTGCGCGTGAACAGGCTGGCGTTGTCGTGTGGGCAGGCGCGCACACAGTCGAGGCACAACGTGCAGTCAAGGTTACTTTGAATTTGTGGGGCATAGAGCAGCGTCCCACAGCCGAGCGTGCCCTGCGGCGAGTGACGCACCTCCACCGCGCGCGTCTCATCCGTCCCAACGATGGGGATCTGGTCGATGCGGATGGTGGGGGTGGGGCTGTAGCTGCCGTTGACGCATTCTTTGCCCGCGCAGTGGGCGCAGATGTTAGGGTCGCGCACGCTGATCTGTGTGGGCGAGATGGCCGAGTAAACGAAGTTGAACGTCCCCAGCGGGCAGACGTACTTACAGAACGCTGACTCGGTGAAGAACGCCTCCAGCGCGAAAGCCGCCACGAAGTAAAAGACGATCACCCACGCAGTGAGCGCGGGGCTGGCCCACATATCCAGCCATTCGTAGAGGAAGAACAGCACGATCAGCCCTGCGACGGCCAGCCACTTGCCGCGCAGCGCCAGCGGGAAGCGCCGCCCGCGGAGCGCTAGGCGCTTGGCCAACGTCCGCGGAAGCATGAACGGGCAGCCCATGCAGAACAAGTTGCCGATGAGCAGCAGCGCCACGATCACCAGCCCGCGGTAGTGCACCCACGCGCCGACCGTGGCGAGGTTGCGGCTGGCTTGCTCTGGGCCGGTGAAGCCGTCCCAAAGCATCGCCAACGCGGCGATCAAGAACAAGCATTGTAGGATGAGCCGCCCCCGGCGCCACTTCAACAGCGGGCCGATGAGCGGCAGGCGCAGCACATCGAGGGCAGTTTGGGGGCGGTCAACGGAAGCGGTGGCCATGTAGGGCTTGCCTTGTCGCTGTGGTCATTTTTCTCTATTATCATCAGCGTGCAGCGTGTGGCATAGAGGGATGTGTGGGGTGGGAATGTCATCGACCGTGGCTGATTGGCGTGTGGTGGGGCATGAGTGGGCCGTCAGCTTCTTGATGGCGGGGCTGCGACATGGGCGCACACGCCACGCCTACCTCATCACAGGCAGCCAAAACATCGGCAAGCGCACGCTGGCGCACAGCTTCGCGGCGGCGCTCAACTGCACTCATGATGAGGTGGAACAACGCCCGTGCTGGACGTGTCGGAGCTGTAAATGGGTGTTGAGCGGTAATCACCCAGATTTGATCTACGCCGTGAACGACCCCGTTACCGGCGCCATCCGCATTGACGCTGTGCGCGAGGTGATGCGTCAGCTTGCGCTCAAGCCCTTCATCGCGCGCTTTCGGGTGGCGATTTTTGACGAGTTCGACCGCGCCGCCCCGCGCACGCAGGATGCCCTGCTCAAAACGGTGGAGGAACCGCCGCCGCATGCGGTCATCCTGCTCATGGCGCAGCGCCCCGAACACATCCTGCCGACGATTCGCAGCCGCTGCCAAGCGCTGCCGCTGCGCCCCGCCCCAACGGAGCGCGTGCGTCAACTGCTCATCGCGCGTGGCGCAAGCGACGACCAAGCCACGCTCATCGCACGCCTGAGCAGCGGGCGGGTGGGCTGGGCGCTGCAAGCGCTGGAACAACCCGAGGTCTTAGAAGACCGCGCCAACATCCTCAACCTGCTGAGCGAAGCCGTCCGCGGGAACCGCCTCACGCGCTTCACCATCGCTGAGACGATCAGCGCGGAGGCCAGCAAAGACCGCGACGCGCTGCGCTACCTGCTCGAGATGTGGCAAACCTACTGGCGCGATGTGGTGCTTTACACGCACGATGCGCCGGTCAAGCCGTGCAATACCGACCGCCTTGTAGAAATTCAGCAGTGGGCACAGCGCATCCCGCGCGAGGCGGCGCTCAACGCGCTGCAAGCCACCCGCCGCACGCTCTACCAAACGTTGGAGACCAACGCCAACGTGCGGCTCGCGCTCGAAGCGCTCATGTTGGCTTATCCGCGTTACTAAATCGACCGTGACCTAGACACAAAAAGGATGCTGCGCTCATGACGGCTGTTATCGTGGGGATCGTGCTGCTGACGTATGCAGGGGTGGCGCTGGGCAGCGTGCCGCGCACGCGCATGAACCGCGCCACGATTGCGCTGGTGGGGGCGGCGGCGCTGGTGGCAGTTGGCGCGGTGACGGAAGAGGAAGCCGTCCACGCGATTGATTTGGGGACGCTGCTGCTGTTGGGCGCGATGATGGTCATCAACAACAATCTGCGCATGGCAGGCTTCTTCACACTGGTGACGAACCGCGTGCTGGCCTTAGCCAAGTCCCCACGCATGCTGCTGGCGGTTATCATCGGCGCATCGGGCGTGCTGAGCGCCTTGTTTCTCAACGACACAATCTGCTTGATGCTCACCCCGCTGCTGGCCGATGTGACGCTGCGGCTGCGGCGCGACCCGCTGCCCTACCTTATCGGGCTGGCGGTGGCAACCAACGTCGGCAGCGTCGCCACGATCACCGGCAACCCGCAGAACATCTTGATCGGCCAGAGCAGCCGTATCGGCTACGTCGACTTTTTGATTGCGTTGGGGCCGATTGCCCTCATTGGCTTGGTCATCTGCTGGTTGGTGATCGTGCTGATCTACCGCGACGAGTTCCGCAAGCCGCTGGACGCGATCACGCTGCCGCCCGGGAGCCTGTATCGCCCGCTGCTGAACCGCACGCTGCTCATCGTGCTGGGGATGCTGGCGGCGTTCTTGCTGGGGCTGCCGATTGTGACCAGCGCGTGTGTGGCGGCGGGGGCGCTGCTCATCTCGCGGCTGCGCCCGGGCAAGCTGCTGGCGCTGGATTGGGAGCTGCTGCTCATGTTCAGCGGGCTGTTTGTGGTGACGGGCGTGATCGAAGTCAGCGGCCTAAGCGCGGCGCTCTTTGAGCAGATTTCGCCCTTCTTGAAAAGCGGCCTTGCCGAGTTCACGCTGGCGGTGGGGGCGCTCAGCAATGTGGTCTCGAATGTGCCCGCGGTGCTGCTGCTGCGCCCTGAAATCCCGACGTTCGACAATCCGCGTCAAGCGTGGCTGGCGCTGGCAATGGCCAGCACGTTGGCGGGCAACCTGACGCTGCTCGGCAGCGCGGCCACGCTCATCGTGGCGGAGCTGGCGCGCGCCAAGGGGATCACGCTGGGGTTCATGGCGTTCCTCAAGGTGGGCGTGCCGGTGACGATCCTCACGCTGCTGGTGGGCGTGGCGTGGCTGACCGTCTTCCCGGGCTAGCCTAGTTGACCCTGAAGCGGCACGTTTCTTGCTCGAACGGCGTGTCGCTGTCTGGGCCGAAGAACTTGTAGCCGTCGTAGATGCGCTGATTCCACGTGACAACGTAGGTGATCTCGTACTCGCCAGCGGCCAGCGGCCCAAACGGGATAAACCACGACGCCACAAAGTCCCCGCCAGAGGGGCGAATGGCCGTCACGTAGCTGTTCACGTCGGGGATGGGTTGGCCGTTCACGCGCAAATCCACGTTCGAGTGGGTGATGTGATCCTGCACTTGGGACTGCGTGCGCGCAAACCAGCTCCACCAGATGTCAATGGTCTGCCCCGCACGGAGGTTGGTGGGGGCGGGTACGCCATAGGCCAGTCGATCACAGAAGGCGAACACATTGGGGTTGTTGCGGTTGTCTACGCCGCCACCTGCCGCAACCCCTGCGCCCGCCGTGGGCACGATCTGAGTGTTGGTGGTGGGCACGAGCGTGCCTGCTGGCTCAATCGTCAGGATGCGCTGCTCGGTTGCGGTCGGCACGGCGCGGATGGGGGTGGCGGTGGCCGCCCCTTGCGCTAACGCGGTGGCCGTCTGGTTGATGGCGCTCAGGTTCACGTTCGGGACGGCGCTCACAATCGGGACAAGGGGCTGAGTGGCGGTGGGCGGGGCTGACGGTGTGTTGGTCGCGTTGCTGATGGGCGTAATGGTGGCGGCGATGCCTAATGGTGTGGGGGTGATGGGCGCGCCGCCGAGGATGGCCGTGGGCAAGGCAGCGCTGAACAGGGCGGTCATATCCGGCGAGGGGCTGGGGAGGGCCAGCGGCGTCGCCGTGGGTGGGATGAACAGGAGCCGCGCCGAAATCCAGCCCTCACGGCCATCGGACAGGCGCACGTTGAACCATGTGCCCTCCGCGTTCTGGCCGATGACCTGAACGCCGGTGCCGGGCGCGAGCGAGTCAAAGAAGGGAAAAGTCTCGCCCGGGCCTTGGCGCACGTTGACGCGCTGCATCGACTGGACGATGCCGCTGACGGTGGGCGTGGCGGTGGGAACGGGCGTGTTGGTGATGGTAGGTGGGATGGGCGTGTTGGTGGGTGTGAAGGTGAAGGTGGGCAGCGGGGTGCGCGTCGCCTCTGGCGTGGCGGTGAAGCGCGGCAGCGCGCTGGGGATCGGCAGGAAGGTGGCGGTCGGCACGTTGGCGACGACCTCTTCCTGTGGGGCGCAGGCGCTGGCCAGCGCCAGCAGCGGGATCAATAACCACCATTTCTTCATGAAAAATCCTTCACACATGGCGCAATGTTCACGACTGCTTCCTGTATACGCTATTATAACGGCCTGTGCAAGTTGGCATTGCTGGGATTAGGAGGCTGGATGCGCGCTGTGTGGGTCTTGATTGGGCTGGTGATCGTCGGCTATGTGCAGGCGCAGGAGGTCTCGCTGAGCGCCGATGGGCCTGTGCGCGTGCCGCTGATGATCCCTGAGAACGCGCGTCTCACGATCACTGCGCTGGGGGTGGACGAGATTGATACCGTCCTCACGCTGTTGGACGAGGCGCAGCGCGTCGTGGCTTACGGCGACGACCGCATGGTGGATGGCGCGCTGGTGCGCGACGCTCAGATCGTCTATGACCGCCCCGGTGACTATCTGCTGCTGGTGGACAGCTTCAACGGGGTGAGCGAGGGGCGCGTTCAGCTCGTGATCGAGCAAGCGCCGCTCGTGCCAGCGCTGCGGGTGGGCGAGGCGCTGACCCTGACGCTGGAGCGATGGCGGCCTTTGCGCTTGCGCCTGCGGCTGGAGGATCCCACCACGCTGCAGCTGAGCGCGACCAGCGCAGGTCGGCGGCTTGACCTCCTCGCGTGGGTCATGATCGACGGGGGCAGCCTGCTGGCCGACGATGATCAAGGGCGTTTCGACCTGCAAGCGGTGTGGCAGTTGCCCGCAGGCGATCATGAGCTGTGGGTGATCGACTGGCTGGGGCGTGCGGGTGAGGTGCAGGTGACGGCGCAGGCTGCGGAGTGATGCCTTCCCCGCTGGACGATGCAGAGGGAGTGATGATGGTGGAACTGATGAAACGCCGGACGCTAAAGCATCCGGCTGCAGCACGCCCCCTGAAGGGGGCTTCAGCCCCCGCGCGCCAGCCAGAGGCTTCAGCCTCTGGCGAATGGTAACCATCTGTTGCTGGTTAGACAGCGCTGGTGAAGAGGGAGTTGAACGCCGGACGCTAAAGCATCCGGCTGCAGCACGCCCCCTGAAGGGGGCTTCAGCCCCCGCGCGCC
>JBDNCV010000187.1:0-6511 GCA_046719465.1 Anaerolinea sp. | reverse complement strand
CTCCTACAGCTCATCAGCGCGGCGAAGAGGTCGGGCAGGCGCAGCTCGAAGGCGGGCAGCAGCGGGGTGGTGAGCGCGCCGTCGGGGGCGATTTCGGTGACGCCGTTGGGGGTGTGGATGTGTGCGGCCTGCGTCGTCATGTCGATGACCCACACCTCGCGCACGCCGTTAGCGAGGTCAGCGGCGATCTTCTTGGCGGTGTCGTCGGCCTTTTCGCTGGGCGAGACCAGCTCAACGGTCAAATCGGGCACGAGCCGCAGGGGGCCGAAGCCTTTGGGCCGCGCCTGTCGGTAGGCATCGATGCGATGGGCCTGATAAAACGCAATGTCGGGGATGCGCGAGCTGCTCACCCATTGGGCAGAATCGCTCGTCGTGTAGCTCACCTCCTTGTGAACGCGCCCGAGGTGATGCGCCAACACATGGTTGAGCATCCACAAGTAAATCTTCTCAATCAGCCAGACATGCTCATAGACGTTGGACATTCTGGCGATCACTTCTCCTTCGATGAGTTCAAAGGGCTGCGTTTCGCCACGGGCGAGGAACTCCTCAAGTGACATGCCGATGCGCTCGTGTGGTTGTGTGCTCATGGCGCGGCTCCCAGCTTGCATACCTTGAGTATACATGAAAACGGGCGAGCCTCGCGCTCGCCCGATGATGCTGAGTAAGTCGTGTGGGTTAATCCGCGGCGGCAGCGGGCTGCGGCTTGGGCAGCTTCTCGGCGATGAGTTCCACCACGTCCTTGATCTGCATCTCGCCGCCGACGTTGGCTTTGGCGCTCTCGAACATCTGCATGCAGAACGGGCAGCCCACCGCCAGCGTGTCGGCGCCGGTGGCCATCGCCTCCTCATAGCGGGCGAGGTTGACGGCCTTCGTGCCGTGTTCCTCCTCTTTCCAGAACTGCGCGCCGCCTGCCCCGCAGCAGAACGAGTTGCGGCCGTGGCGCGGCATCTCAATGAGGCTGCTCGTCAGCGTGTTGAGGACGGCGCGCGGCTCCTCGAGGACGCCGTTGTGCCGCCCGAGGTAGCAGGGGTCATGGAAGGTGACGTTGCTCCAGCTGGTGGGCGCGGCGATCTGGGGGATGCGCCCGTCGGCGATCAGCTCGTTGATCAGCTCGGTGTGGTGCACCACCTCATATCGCCCGCCGAACTGGTGATATTCCTTGCCGAGGTTGTGCAGGCAGTGCGGGCACGTGACGACGATCCGCTTGGGGTTGACAGCGTTGAGCGTCTCGACGTTTTGGCTGGCCAGCTCAAAGTAGAGGTACTCGTTGCCTGCGCGGCGGGCGACGTCGCCTGTACAGGTTTCGCTGTCGCCCAACACGGCAAAGTTCACGTTGGCTGCGTGCAGCACCTTGACCAGCGAGCGGGCCGTCTCTTGCGCGCGCGGGTCATAGGCCACGGCGCAGCCCGTCCAGTAGAGGATGTCGAAGGTGGGGTTTTCCTCCACTGTCGGCACGGCGAAGCCCAGCCCCTGCGCCCATGCGATGCGGCTGCCGGTTTGGCCCCACGGGTTGCCGCGCTTCTCCATGTTGGTGAAGGCCGTGCCCAGCTCATCGGGGAAGCTGGCCTCCATCAGGACTTGATGCCGCCGGATGTCGAGGATGTCCTGCATTGGCTCATCGCCCACGGGGCAGATATCGACGCACGCGCCGCAGGCCGTGCACGCCCACACCGCCGACTCGCTGATGACGTTGTTCAGCAAGCTGAACGGCTCGCCGCCGTTGGCCAGCGCGTGCATGTTCTCGCGGATGAAGTAGCGCTTGTTGATCTCCAACGCGGAGGGCGAGAGTTCCTTGCCGGTGGTGTAAGCGGGACACACGTCTTGGCAGCGGTTGCATTGGATGCAGGCGAAAGCGTCGAAGATCTGCGTCTTGGTGAGGTCGGTCAGGGTGGCCGCGCCGAACGATTCTTTGCTCTCGTCCTCGATGCCGATGGGCGGCATCTCGCCCAGCGAGGTGCGCTGCGGGCGGGTGAGGTAGTTCAGCGGGGCCATGAACAAGTGTGCGTGTTTGGTGTAGGGGAAGTACGGGGCGAACAGCAAAATGCCGCCAATTGCCAGCCACCAGAACAAGTGCCGCCAGCCTTCGCTTTCGGGGGTGAACAGCGGCGAGACGAGCGTCGCAAACGGCATGAACGGGTCAGGGCTGGTCTGCGCAACGACGACCGCCTCCCCGAGGAAGCGCGCCCCGACGTGGATCAGGATGAACACCGCCACGATGACGCTGTCGATGCGGATCGCCCCCGCGCGCACTTTGGGGTGCAGCAGCACGTTGTCGTGGAAGGTCAGGTCGCGCTTGTTGGGCAGCACAAAGCGCCGCAGCAAGAAGTACGACACGCCGACCAGCACCACCACGCTGAGCACATCGGCGATGAGGCGGTAGCCGTTGTACAGCAGGGCGGGCGCGCCCGTCAGCCCTTTGAGGCTTTCCTCGAAGCCGTCCACCATGCCGATGAGGATGTCCATCGCGTTGACGAGGAAGTAAAACGTGAACCCGATGACCACGCCCCAGTGGATCAAGCTCACGAGGCGGCGCGTCTTTAACGTGGTCGATTGGGTGATGTAGATGCGCAAGGCCTCCCAAGCGCGGCGGAAGAAGCCGTTGAGGTGCAGCTTGTCTTGGCCGCGGTTGATGATCTGGTACATCTCCAAGAAGCCCGCATACGTTGCGCCGACTGCAATCAGCAGCAGCATCACGAACAACATCTTTTCAATCGGCGATAACATTCTTTGTCCTCTAAAGTGATCTGTAACTTAAACACAGTTAAATTCTAGCATGGCTTGTGCCGCGCTGCACTAAGATCGGTAGGGGGAGTATCTAAACCTAAACAGATGGTGAAGCCTCACCCCTAAATCCCCTCTCCCGCAGAGAGGGGACTTTTGCCCCCTTCTCCAGTGGGAGAAGGGGGTTGGGGGATGAGGCCTTGCAACACCAACCGAACAAGACGAGATGACGCATCACCGCGACCGTAGACACTCCCGTGGGGGGAGTATCTAACAAGCGACGGGTGGCTACCGCCAGAGGCTGAAGCCCTCGGGCTATGGCGCGAAGGCGCGGGCCTAGCCGGATGCTTCAGCGTCCGGCGTTTCTCCCGGCGGGGTGGTCTCAATCGCGCATCCAGCGCCCGCAAGGGTGGTCTTCAAGCGTAGGTAAACCTTTATGCAAGCGGATATGATGCGGTTTGGACTTTCTGCTATACTGAAATCACATGACACACATCTAAATAAGGGGGTAAAACGGGCGTGGACAAGACTGAACCGGCGGCCAACACCCATCCGCCGATGGCCCCAGACGACATCTTCCTCGCTGCGGAACGGTTGGAGGGCGTGATCTACCGCACGCCGCTGCTCAAGAGCGAGTTCCTCAGCAAGCTGTACGATCTCAACGTCACCTTCAAGCTAGAGAACACGCAAAAGACCGGCTCGTTCAAGCTGCGCGGGGCCTACAACACGATTGCCAGCCTCAGCCGTGCCGAGCGCGAGCGGGGCTTGATCGCCGCCAGCAGCGGCAACCACGCGCAGGGCGTCGCCTATGCCGCGCAGATGTTCGGCCTGCAAGCGCGCACCACGATCTACATGCCCGCCAACGCCCCTGAGACCAAGCGCGAGAACACCCTACGCTACGGTGTGAAGATTGAGCTGGTGGAGGGCACGTATGACGACGCAGCGCGCGCGGCGCATGCGGCAGCGGACGCAACCGGCGCTACCTACATCGAACCCTACAACGACCCACGCATCATCGCCGGGCAGGGGACGATTGGCCTTGAGATCATGCAGGATGCGCCCCAAACTGACGTGATCCTCGTGCCGGTGGGTGGCGGCGGTTTGATCGCAGGGATCGCGCTGGCGGCCAACACGCTGCGCCCCCGCGTCCGCGTGATTGGGGTGCAGGCCAACTATGCCCACCCGACCGGCCCTACTATTGCCGATGGCATCCGCGTGGCGCGCCCGGGTGATCTGCCGATGCAGATCATCGAACGTTACGTCGAACGGTTGGTGCGCGTGGATGAGGCGGCCATCGCGGGCGCAGTGCTGGCGCTGGCCAACTACACGCGCCTGCTCGTAGAGGGCAGCGGTGCGACCGGCCTTGCTGCCATCATGACTGGCGCGGTCACCTTTGAACCCGGGACAAACGTGGTGATCGTCCTCAGCGGCGGCAACATCGACCTCACGCAGCTTGGCACGCTCGTCACCCAAAAGCAGATGTCGTCATGATGCGTTTGATTCTGTTAGGCCTATTGGCGCTGGCAGTAGCAAGCTGTACGCCGTCGGAAGAACCGCTCCCTACGCTTGTGCCGACGCTGACCCCATCGCCCGAGCCGCCTACACCTGAGCCGACCGCCACGGCCACGCACACCGCTACCCTTACCCTCGAACCAAGCGCCACGGCCACCTTCACGCCTACGCGCACTCCCACGGCCACGTTCACGCCGTCGGCCACGCTCACGCCTAGCGCCACCTTCACCGCTACCCCCAACCCGACGCTGGTGGCCGCCGTCAGCGCTACCGCCTTGGAGGCGCAGCGCCCAGTGATCGCCACCTTCACGCCCGCCCCGCCCGGCGTGCTGGCGCGCCCCACCTCGACCGGCACGCCGCAGGTCATCGCCGATGTGGTGATCACCGAGGTGCAGTTCCAACAGGAGGTCAGCCGCCTGCTGCAAGACAAGCCGGGGGTGGATCAAATCGAGATCGACTTCACGCCGCAGGGGGTGCGCGTCACGCTGAGCGCGTTGGGCGGTCAGGCCATCGCCAGCGGCGAGTTCACCGTCTACTTCAGCATGTCACAGCCCGGCTTCAACAACCTGTTGACAGTCTACGCCGATAGCCCTGAGGCGTTCCAGATGGTAGGGGGGCTGCCGCCCAGCGATGCCTTCGTCAACGTGGCCTATCTGGAGGTCGTGCCTGCCATCTTCACCGCGTTTGACAACATCTTGAATCAGCGCTTGGGGCAGGGGCGACACAACCTCGACAATTTGATCCTCACAGATCGTGAGATGCTCGTCACATTGCTGACCATCGCGCCATAGAGCACAGGAGGTAAACCATGCGTCGTGTGTGGATAGGTCTTGTAGTGATGCTTTTAGGAATGACATCAGCGCAAGCGCAGGGCGGACGCTGCCCGCAAATCGTGGCACGCGCGCTGGAGCTGGTGAGCGAGGCCTGCGCCGAGGTAGGGCGCAACCAAGCCTGCTACGGCCACGTCGATTTGACGGCTATCCCGCAGCCGACCGCCGCCGACTTCAAGTTCCAGCAGATCGGCGATGTGACCCGTGTTGTTGATCTGGCGAGCTTAACGCTCAAGCCGATGAACGAACAAGCGGGCACGTGGGGCGTGGCGTTGATGCGCTTGCAGGCCAACATCCCCGATTCGCTCCCCGGCCAGAACGTGACGTTTATCTTGTTCGGCGATGTGAGCATTCAACCGGCGCGCACGCCCGAGGAGTCGTCGATGCAGGCCTTCTTCCTGCGGACGGGCATTGGCGATGCCCCCTGCGCTGAGGCCCCCTCGAGCGGCCTGATCGTTCAGACGCCGGAGGGCGTGCGCGAGGTGGCTTTCACGATCAACGGCGTGGACATCAGCATGGGCAGCACGATCTTGTTCCGCAGCATGACGGGCGAGGAGATGACCGTCAGCGCGTTGGAGGGCGCGGCCGTGCTCAACTTTGACGGGGCGCTGTATCCGGTGGTAGCTGGTACGTGGACGCGCATGGCGCTGGGGCAGGCGAGCGTGGTAGATCGGCCAACGCTGCCGATTGCTTACGTCAACGAGACGTTGCAGGCGCTGCCAGTCAACCTGTTGGAGCGTTCGATCGCCCCGCGTGAGCCGTTCAACGAGCAGGAGCTTGAGAAGCTCTACGAGATGATCCGACAGGGCAAGGCTCCTTGCGGCGACGAGGAAGGGTTGTTCCCCCCGTGTGAGCGCATGCCCGGCCTGACGGCTATCCGCGAGGGGCAGGCGCGCTGGGCTAGGGACGACGACTGGGGCGAGCCGCTGCCCTTCCGCGTGCATTATGAGGGGCGTTTGCTCGATGTGCTGGTGGATGACGGTGCGCTCATCCTGCGCGATGACGATGGAAGCGTGTGCGTCTTGCGGTCACTGCGCCCGCTTCAGGAGGCACGCCCGCGCTGTGAAGGCCGGTATGATCGAGAGTGGTTGCAGCGCTTGATCGACTTGCTGCGCCGCCAGCGCGACTTCCGCGACTTCTTCCGATTGCTGGACGCGCCTCCGCCCACTGCGGTTCCACTGCCGACGCTCGTCCCGCTGCCCAGCCCTGACCCTGTGCCGGATCCTGAACCGCCACGCGGGGATGATCGAGGCGGTCGCAGCGACGACGATGATGATGACGATGATGATGACGACGACGATGATTAAATGACGATGGAGGGAGGCGATCCGCCGGATCGCCCCCCTCCATGATGGGGAGTGTCTAAACCTAAACAGATGGTGATGAGGCCTCACCCCTAAATCCCCTCTCCCGCGGAGAGGGGACTTTTGCCCCCTTCTCCAGTGGGA
>JBDNCV010000186.1:0-6551 GCA_046719465.1 Anaerolinea sp. | reverse complement strand
AACCCGTTCACGAGCGGTCGTCGCCAAAAAGCGCCCCCGTTCCTCCGGCGACATGACGACACATTCCTTCCAGATGGCACGCCCTGCCAGATAGCCGCTCGCCCCCTGCTGGCAGGCGATGAGCGTCTGCTCGGCGAACGTGTCAAAGTCCACGCCTGCGCTCAGCAGCACCCACGGCACGCTGGACGCTTCGCTCACAGCGGCGCAGGCCGCGCGCCAGCGGTCGCGGTCGTGGTCATGCTTGACCTCCAGCGGGAACTCGAGCTTGAGCACATCCGGTTGCAGCGCGCTCAGGCGGCGAGCAGTATCGACCACGACGGCTTGGCGTGTCGCGGCAAACTCAGGGCTTTCCTTCTTCACCGCCTTGTCGAGGCTGTAGCTCATCGGCTCCAAGTAGATCGGCAGGTCATGGCGGCGGCACTCGGCGATGATCCCTGCCGTCATCTGCTCAAGTTCTTCCGCCAGCGCGCCGCTGTGCGGGTGATAGTACACCATGAGCTTGACGGCCTGCGCCCCAACGCGCTTGATCTTGGCAACGTTCCACGCAGGGTCGAACTCCGTCTTGCGGTAGGTCGAGTCGCCGCTGTAGCCGCTCTTTTCAACCGAGAGCAGCAGCCCACAGCCCGGCGACATGCGCTGGGCGGCAGCGGGGCCGAAGTCGGGGTCGAGCAGCGCTGCGCTCACCAGCGGGGAGAGCGCCCCGACGACTTCACCCTTGATCGCCGCGGCCGTTGCGTAGTCGGTTCCGGCGGGCAGCATCTCGGTGTAGCTCCCGCGCTGGTCAAATGCCAAGATCGTGAAGACGTGGCGTGCAGTGCTGGTGTTTTGCAGGCCGCGCCAGCGCCCGGGCGTGAGGATGTGCGTCATAGTCAGATCGGCTCCGTTGGTTAGTCTTTGATTTCAGGGGCGCGGCGGATGTCGGGGTCGGTGAACAAGTCGTTTTCGTCGGTGCTGCGCGTGCTGAACTCGGAGACGACCGCGCCCTCTGGCCCCCCTTGGAACCAATGCCACGTCTCAGGGTAGATCGTGTACTGCTCGCCCGGGCGCAAAATCACCTGATGCCACACGGTGTAATGCTGCTTGCGGTGGGCGGGCGGCTGTGCGACGGGGTTGGGCGTCGGTTCCCCGCTGACGTACAGGTAGACTTCGCCCCACCGACAGCGGAAGGTCTCCTCTTTGCCCGGCTGGCCGTTCACCGGCGGATGCAGGTGCTCCGGGCAGGTTTGGCCGGGCAGCAGCACCAATTCCTTCGCGCAGACGCGCTCGGTGTTGATGTACGTCACCAGCGCGAGGCCGGTCGTCTCAAACTCGCCCAGCCCCAAATCCGCAATTTCGATGTTGGCGCGCTCCTCCGGCGTGAGGACGATCCCGGCCTTTGTTAGGTATTCGTAGGCCAGCGCTTGATAGTGCTTGTGTTGTTCACTCGTGACTGCCATTGGCTGCTTCTCCTTCTAAATTTCTAAATTTAAGCCACTCACGGACGCCGCAGGCCGCATCCCTACCTACTGTTCACTGGCCCCTCTCAAGCGGGATCACCGCCTGCTGTGCGTGGGATTGCAGCGCTGCCGTCAAGACGCGGTGATGTTGGTGGGTTTCTTCCGGCGTGGCGCAGTAAAAGCGCTGGCGCATCTGGTCGCGCCCGTTGACGAGTTGATCACAGAAAGCCGCCCACATTTGCAGCAGCGCGTCGCTGAAGCCAAACTCGAAGATGCCCCCCGTGATCGTCGGGTAAGTCGTCTCGTAGCCCAAGTCCAGCACGTGCCATGCCTGTTCGCCGCCGCTGGTGTAGCTCAGCGTGCGCAGCGTCTTCGGATACTTGGTCGAGTACTCTACGCTGAACTTCGTCCCCATGATGCGAATGTACCATGTGTTCGTCTCGCTGGGGGCGATGCGGTAGGTTTGCAGGTACATCGGGAACGACTGGCCGTCAGCGTTCACCTCACAGGCCAGTGTGGCGTTATCCCACGTCTCGCACGGGACGAGTTCCCCCGCGGCGTTGGGACGCTCTTTCACGATGTTGGAGAGCATCGCGCGGACGCTGCTCGGCATCCAGCCGGCCCGCAGCGGGATGTGCATGGCGTGCATGCCCAAATCGCCCATGCAGCCGTACTCCCCGTTGATTGTCACCATGCGCTTCCAGTTGATCTTCTTGTTGGGGTCGAGGTCGCTGCTGTGGAGCAGCCCGCTCCACACCTCAAGGATTGTGCCGAAGCGTTCCTCTTGGATATAGCGTATGACGCGCTGCGCCGCTGGGAAAAATGGGAACTCTGACGAACAGGCCACGAACACATCAGGATGTTCAGCAAGGCACGCGAGGATCTGCTCATTGGCCGCAAGGTCGATCCCGAAGGGCTTCTCGCCCAGCAAGTGCTTGCCCGCGCGCACGATGTCGCAGTACATCTGGGCGTGCAGGTTGTGGGGCACGGCGCAGTAGATCGCGTCGATCTCACCACTGGCCAGCAGATCGTGATAGTTAGTCGTCTTGATGCGGATCGTGTCGAAGTTGTCCTCAAACCAGCCGAACAGCGCCGGATTGCTGTCACAGACGCCGACGATCTGCGGCACAAAGTCGAGGTCGAGCAGGTGACACCAGCGGGCCGCCGCGCTCCCGAACTCGCGCCCCATCAGCCCCAGCCCGATCAACCCAAACCGGATATGACGCTTGGCGCGGCTCATGAGGCGGCCTCGGCTTTCAGGTGGCGGGCGGCTTCCTCAGGGGTAGCGCCGTCGTGGACGATGGCCATCAGCGCGCGCGTCATGCCTGCGGGGTTGGGGTGTTGGATGACGTTGCGCCCGTAGACGATGCCCTTTGCGCCCTGCTGCATGAGGTCATAGGTGCGCTTGAGGATCTCCTCATCGGGCACTTTGCCGCCGCCGCGCACCAGCACCGGCTTCCCCGCTGCCACCTCAATCACGCGGTGATACTCTTCTACGTTGTCGGTGGGGTCGGCTTTGATGATGTCTGCGCCCAGCTCAATCGCTTGGCGCACCAGCGGCAGAATTTTGTCGATGTCGCCGTCCACCATGTAGCCGCCTGCCTTCGCGTTGTCCTGCATCACCAGCGGCTCCACCATGAGCGGCATCCCGTAGCGCTCACACTGCGGCTTCAGCGCCATGATGTTCTGCACACACTGTTCCCATACTTCCGGCTGGTTTGGCAGCATGAACAGGTTGGCCACGACACAGGACGCATCCAAACGCAGCGCCTGCTCCAAAGGCTCGTGGATCATGCGGCTGTAGAGCACACGCGGGAGCTGTTTGCCGTAGACGTTGGCGATGTCCGTCCGCAGGACGAGCGCAGGCTTGCGCTTGCCAGCGATGCTTTGGAGGATGGGCGCTTGCCCCACGCTGAGCTGAATGGCGTCGGGGTCAGCGTCTACGAGGGTGTCGATCACGCGGTGCATATTCTCAATGTCGGTCAAGAAGCTGCGCTCGCCGAAAAAGCCGTGATCCACAGCGACGTCGAAACACTTGCCATCCGGGGCGAACAGCCGATTCATACGATAGGTGGTGCTCATGGGGTCTCCTCGTTATGGGTGTGATGTAGACTGCTGAATGAAAGACAGAACTTGCTCGTAATGGAACGCACCGGACATCGGCCCGCGCCGCGTGACAGCCAGCGCCCCGCACGCATTGGCGAAGCGCAGCGCGTCAACGAGTGAATCACCCGCCAGCCAACGCACGAGGAAGCCCGCATCGAAGCAGTCCCCCGCGCCAGTGGGATCAACTTCCTCAACAACAAACGCGGGGGCATGCTCCCAGCGCCCGCGATGATAGGCCTTTGCGCCCTGCGCCCCTTGCGTCACCACGACGATCTGCTGCGGGTTCAAGCGGGTGAGCGCCGCCACCGCGCGGTCGTCATCGGTTTCACCCGTCAGCAGGTGCAGCTCCTCGCGCGTTGGCATGAGCACATCAGCCGCGCGGATGAACGGCTCAAACGCGAGGCGGGCGCGCTCTGGCGGCAAAAGCTGCGGGCGCAGGTTGGGGTCAAAGCTCACTTTCGCGCCGTGATGCTGCGCCAGATGCAGCGCCAGCCGCCCCACCTCTAACAGATCGTCGCTCATCGACAGCGTCGATCCCATCAGATGCAGGCATTTTAAGCCGCGGAACAGGCCTTCTTCAAGCTGGATGGGGTCGATCTGGCTGCTGGCGGCGTGCCGCGCGTGGAACACGAAGTCACGGCTGCCGTCATGGCGGTAGGCGATAAAAGCTACCCCCGTGGCATGGGTTGATGAGACGCGCAGCCCCCGCAGATCAAGCCCATCCGCCGCCAGCTGCGCCTGCATACAGCGCCCGAAGGCGTCATCGCCCACTGTGCCGATGGCGGCCACCTTCGCCCCCAAGCGGGCCGCCTGCACCGCGAAGATGAACGGCGCGCCGCTCGGGAACGGCCCTTCAAACGGCCCCGGCTGATCCAGCGGCTGCCCGACCTCAGGCCGCATCACCTCCACCAGCGCTTCGCCCAACGTGACGATGTCTAGGCTCATGACGGCCTCCGTCCTGCGCTAGGCCATCTCGCCCGCGCCGATGATGTGCTTGACGAGCAGGTCAACCGTTGCCTCGGCGCGGGTGACGTTGGCGGCCACACGCCCGCGCAGCATGACCACCATCCGGTCGGCCACATCCATCACGTCTTGCATCGTGTGGCTGATGAGGATCACCGGGATGCCTTGATCGCGCAGCGTGCGGATAAGCTCCAGCACTTTGCGCTGCTCTGGCACGCCCAGCGCCGCCGTCGGCTCGTCCATGATGATGAGGCGTGCGTTCCAGTAGATCGCGCGCGCAATCGCCACCGCCTGCCGCTGGCCACCCGAGAGGTTCACCAGCTTCTGCCGCAGCGAGGGGATGTGAATGTCGAGCTTTTCGAGGGCTTTGGCGGCCTCAGCGCGCATGTAGTCGTCATCCGTCACGGGGATCAAGCCGAGCAGGCGCTTCTTCTTCTCCTTCCCCAAGAACACGTTCGCGCCCACGTCGAGGTTTTCCGCAAGGGCGAGGTCTTGGTAGATCGTCTCAATGCCGAGGCTGCGGATGGTCATCGGTGACTGACCGGTGATGTCATGGCCGTTGAAGGTGATCTGCCCCTGCTCAGGCCGATACACGCCGCTGATGCACTTGATCAACGTGGACTTGCCCGCGCCGTTATCGCCCAACAAGGCGACTACCTCACCTTGATGGATCGCAAAGTCCACGTTGCTGAGCGCGGTCAAGCCGCCGAAGAACTTCGACACGCCGCGCACTTCCAGAATCGGAGAATCGCTCATGTGAGCTGCCGCCTTTCCAGTGACTGCTGGACGCGCCCGACCAGCACCGCCACGATGATGATCACGCCGACGATGATGAACTGCCACAGGGCGTCAATGTTGAGGATCACAAGGCCGGTCGTCAGCGTGGCGATGATCAACGCGCCGACCACCGTGCCGCTCAAACGCCCCTCCCCACCGAACAAGTTCGTCCCGCCGATGACGACCGCCGCCACCGACGACAGCAGCGCCTGCTCGCCTGCCAGCGGCGAGCCGCCTGTGAAGCGGAACACGTGCAAAATCCCCGCGATGCTGGCCGTAAAAGCCGAGATGCAGTAGATGATGAGCAGGTGGCGCTTGACGTTGATCCCTGCGCGGATGGCGGCGTCCTCGTTGCCGCCGATCACGTAGGTGTGCCGCCCGAACTGTGTGCGGCCTAAGATGAAGCCGAACACCAACACCACAATCGCTGCAATGATCACCGGGTACGGCAGCAGCAAGTCCGTACCTCGAAGCTGCACCGGTGTTAAGTCGGGCGGTCGATTGAAAAAGACCAAGCCAATATCGGGGATGGAGTACAGCAGGCTGCCGTTGCCGATGCTGCTGAGGCTGTCGCGCAGGTTGGAGGGCAGCCCACCCACCACCTGCTGGCCATCCGTCAGCAAGAAGGATGCGCCGCGCACGATGCCGTACATGCCCAGCGTGGCGATGAACGGCGGCACCCTAACCCATGCGACAAGGTAGCCGTTGACTAGCCCGGGGATGATCGCCACGAGCATCCCAGCCACCACGCCCGCCGCAATCGCCACCTCAATCGCATGGCCTGCCAGCGCCAAGTCGCGCATGACCGTAGCACAGATCACTGAGGCAAGCCCCACCGTAAAGGCAATCGAAAGGTCAATCCCAGAGGTGATGATGACGTAGGTCTGCCCCACAGCCATCATCATGACCAACGTGCTGGCCACCAAGATGTTGGAAAAGTTGCGAATGGTGAAGAAGCCGCGCCCCGTGAGGGAGAAGAAGATGATAATGGCAATCAAAAATAAGTACGTCCACGAGCTGGCGAGGAACTTCAGCCAGAAGTCACGGCTTTGATACCACGGCACTGCTGCGATGTGTTTGCTCTTGTCCATCAATATGCCTTCGTCGGTGAAAGGTCGTCATCATTGGGATGGGCGTGGGGGCGAGGATGCTCGCCCCCACGCCGCCGAGGGGCTTACTGCCCCGTGTAGATGAAGCGGGCGACGTCGGGGTCGTCCACGTTGTCAATCGTGATGACCGCGTAGCCCGTCGGGATGCGCTTGGGCATGC
>JBDNCV010000185.1:0-6562 GCA_046719465.1 Anaerolinea sp. | reverse complement strand
GTGCGGTCGCCAGTGCGGTAGGCGGTCACTGCTGGTTCGCGGAAGGCCTCTTGAGTTTCGCTCGCGTTGGCTGTGATGCGGACGCGCCCCGTGGGGAAGATATGCGCAAGCCGTGTCGTGCGCCCCGGCTCGACCATGACATCGGTGAAGGTGTGAGTGAGTTCCTCGGCTAGGGAGGTGCGGAGCTGCACCACCACGTCATAACGCCCTTCTTGCAGGTCGAAGCGCGGTGAGGTCGAATAGGCCACGCTGCCGATGGGAGCTTCGCGGTCGCCAGCGCGGTAGACGAAGATTCGGGCATCGTTGAAGGATGTTACCCCCTCGCCTGATAGCACATCGACGCGCAGCTCCCCGGTGGCGGCGGGATGCGACAAGCTGACCTGCTCATTGGCGATCACCTCCACCGCGCGGAATGTGTGGACGATTGTCTCACCAGCGGCGTTCTGATAGGTGAGGCGCACGTCGTAGAGACCCGTCTCCAAACGCAGCACCGCGGGGTTGAGGTCTACGCTGCGCTCGACAAGCGTCTCGGTTTGTGAGATGAACGCTTCCACCGTCAAGCCCTGCGCACGCAAGCTGCTGGATTCATCGCGGTAAGCGTTGACCTCCAAGCGGCCGACCCCAACGACCAGCGGCGGGGTGGGGGTGGATTCTACTTGCGGTGTGACAAATGGCGGCACGGTGGGCGTGGGCGCGAGAGTCGTTTCGATGAGGCGCAGCTCAGCCGCTTGCTCGATCACGCGGTCACCGATCTGTGCCAGCACGCGAACTTGATAAACGCCGGTGGCAAGGTCGCTGGTGTTCCATGTAACCTGCTGGAGGCCGCGCGACTGGGCTTGCTCGCTGATGATGGTTGATGGTTCGACGCCCGCCGCCGCTATGCTGACGGTGGCATCCGCAGGGAGCGAGTAGGCGATCTGGATTGGCTCGCCCGGGGCGGCCTCGGCGGGGATCAAGCGCAAGTCGGCGATTTGCAGCGCGCGCTGCACCCACACGTCACGTTCACCACCCCGCGTGGAGACAAATGCGATCGTGCCGCCATCTGCCGAGACGATCACCTGATCGTCATCAGCGCCCGGCGGCGCGTCGAGATCGAATAGAGCAGCGGCACGGCTGTTGATGTCGACCTGCCAGATTTGTGTGCCTCTGCTGCCCTCGCGCGGGGCGCTGAACAGCACGGTGCTCGCGTTCAACCACGCAGGCTGACGCGCCTCCAGCCCTTCGGTGAGCGGCGTGATGCTGCCATCGGAGAGGCGCAGCAGCTCAAGGCGGCGCTCGTAGAGGTCGAAAGCGAGCGCAAGCGCGCTGCCGTCGCGGCTCCATGCGACGGCGCGATAGGGGCGTTCAGGGTCGTTGGTGAGCGGCTCCACAGTGCGCGTGCGCGTGTTGACGCGGGCCACGTTGCCGTCAACCACCACGGCAAGGTCTTCACCATCGGGCGACCATGACGGAGACTCCACGAAGCCTGCGCTCAGCAGAGTCGTGGGGCTGCTGAGCGTGCCGTCGGCGTTGAAGTCAGCCACTTGCAGCGCGTCGCCTTGCACCGTGCGCTGGACGTAAGCGATGCGATCCCCAGCGGGCGACCACGCCGCGCCGCGGCTATTGGGCAGCGCAGCGAGCGTCGTTTGAGGAGCGTCGGTGCGGGCGATGAGCAGGGTAGGTTGACCGTCACGGTCAGCAACGTAAGCGATGAACTCACCTTGCGGGCTGAGTGCGGGTGTGGAAGCGCCGCCGCTGCTCACCTGTCGTAGGTCGTCGCGCTGCACCGGCGGCGTGTTGACTGTGAAGCGCCACTCGAACGGCACAGGCTGTTGGTTCCCTGCGTAGTCGCTTGCGCCGTTGAGGGCGACAACGACCTCAGATTGGTGTGGCACGGCGGGCGCAGGGTCGAGGGAGCCGAGCAGCAGGGTGATCGTGGGCGGCTCAACAATCGCGCCGCGCCGTGGCAGCGCATACTCTGTGCCGTTGACGCTGAGGCGGGCTTGGGTCAGGTCAAGGCCGGACAGCTCGCTTAGTGTGGCTGCGAGGGAGAATGGCGATCCCACGCCACCTTCTGCGGGGGATGGGTTCAGGAACTGGGGCGGCGTCCGATCTACCAAAACTGGGAAGAAGGCGCTTGCTGGGTAGTTGGCGTGGCGGACTTCTAGCCAGTGCAGGCCATCAGCCGCGGGCAGCGTCACCTCAGCGTTGGGTTGGCCATTGACAGTCAGAAGGCTGCTTCCATCGGCGGCTTGTAACGTCAGAGTCGTTTGGTTAACAGGGCGCAGCACAGCGACCCGCGTGATCTCATACGATTGGCCTGCCACGCCGCGATCCACCGCCAGCACTTGGTCATAGGCGAGCTGCTCAAATTGGCCGAGGGCAAGCTGATTGACAGTGAAATCGTCCATCGAGGGGAAGGCCTCGCGCAGCAGGCGGTAGAGGTCGATCTGGGCGGTGTGCCATGTACTGTCGGCGATGAGAGGTGCATCTTGTGCCGTCCGCACGCTCGAGGCGGTCGCACGCACGCCGCTCAAGTCGACTTGCAGCCAACGGTTACCCACGCGCGCTAGCAGGTTGAAGCCATCACCGGGCTGCACGCGATAATCGAACGTCACAATTGGGAACTGCGCCGCGTCAAACGGCGCATCGGTGATCTGAATGTAACGCGCGCCGGTGCGCGTGGCGCGGGTCACTCGCAGGGCGTAGGCCCCATCGGGCAAGCCGACCACCGCGCCTGTGACGACCTCAGCCTGCGTCCCTGATTGATCGAGCAAGCGCCACGCGCTGCCGCTGGCGAAATCGTCGTAGAAGGCGACGGCCTGCGGATCAGCGATCAATCGCGGCGCGACCGCCGGAGCAGTGACGAAGGCCGGCGCGGCGGGCGTGGCCAGCGGCAGATTGTCCGCCACGAATGCGCCGATCATCGCGCGGTCACGCTGGCCGAAGTCTAGCACGGAGGCGCTGAGCCGCTGCTGGTCAGGGTCATAGGTTGTGGGCAGGGCGCGCCAGCCCTCCGCTGTGCCATCGCCAAGCATCAGCACAGCATCGGCTCGGCTGCTGCTGATGGAGAGCGTCACAGTGTCGCTGAAGCGGTCTTCGGGCGGCAGAATCTCGTAGATGCCGCTCAAGGGCGTCACATTGGCGGGCAGCGTGGCAGCCTCGGCGGGCTGTGTCTGTTCAACAGGCAGGATGCCGATCAAGACGAAGGTCTCGGTCAAGGCGCCGGGTGGAATGTTGAGCTGCACTACGCCGTCTGGGCTGGTGATCGTGTTGCCAGTGGCGAAGGCCGCCAACCGCCCGACGATTACCGGCACGGTGGCCACGGCTTCGTCACCTGCCGCGCCGATGACGCGCAGCCGCAGCGTGTACAGCCCATGCAGCCCAGCGTTGTTGTATCCCCCAAACTCATCGAGGCCAACATTCCATACGCCGAGGTTGGCTTGGGCAAAGCCGACGCGGCGCTCTGGGCGGGGGAGCGCCGCAGGTGTGACGCTGCTGCTGATGCGCGTCCATTCTGTCGGGTTGGTTCCTTCGCCGTACTCGAGGATGTACTGCTGGAAGCCTTCGCCCTCGGCTATGCCGATGATCGGGACGGTGTTCCCGCGGATGACAGCGTGGGGGCCGGGCGAGAGGATTTGCGCGCGGAGGGCAGGGCTACCCACGTCAGCGCGGGCGATCTCAACGCCGTTCAACGCCACCACGACTGACTTGGCCCCGGCAGGCGCGGGGCTGCCGTCATCGGCGGTTCCATCCCACGTCAGGGCGCGCAGCCCGGGCTGAACGGGTGCGTTCCACAAAGTACGCACAACTGCGCCATCGGCGGTGACGATCTGCGCGTTGAGCAGGCCTGCCTCGCGCACCTGCACGCCGATTTGAACGCCTGCTTGCGCGGGCAGGCGCGTTAGGCCGCCGCTGACAACTTTCACGTCGGGCGCGGTGTCGGTGGCGCGTGGGGCGCTGGTCATCGTACCCCACCACGCCTCACCCTCGACCACGCCGAACAGCACCCCCGTGATCGGCTGACCGCGCAGTTCAAGCGCTTCAGCCGGGATGCGCAGGCGCAGCCACTGCCCTGCGGGCGGTATCGGCCCCATTGGGTAGAGGCTCGCCGTGCCGCCTTCGCCGCCGGTCTGGGCGAGGTTCTGCCCCCAGTAAGCACGCTGTTCGCCGTTGCCATCGCCGATGTAGATCTGAACGTAGATCTGGCGCGGCGGGTTGTCAGGGTTGAGGTAGACGTACTGGATCAGCTCCTCGTCGTCGGCGAGGGTGTACGGTTCTGCGCCGATAAAGTAGTGAACGCCTGTGCCAGTGCTGCGATGGCTGGGCCGCCCGTTAAAGGGGCGTGCATCATCCCACACCCAAGCGCCGAGCGCAATCGCCCCTGTGGGGATAGCGCCGCTCACGAGGGCGTTCGGATTATCGCGGAATTCGACGATAGGCGCGCTCGATGTGTCGCTCGGCGGGCTGCTCGAGGGCGGCAGCTCATACGTGCCCTGCTGCACAAAGCGGATTTCCACCGGCCCGGCGCGTGATCGCAGCAGGCGGGTGGGGCTGTCGGGCTGGGTGAAGTAGGGGTCGGCGTTGCAGAGGCCGCCGGCAGCGTCGGATGCTGCGCTTGTAGCGGCATCTAGAGGGCCGCCGGGCATAGATAAACCGGCAACTATTACTGCCGCCGCCAAACCTGCTGGCGACGTTACGAACATTAGACCAACGCTAAAGTTGATTCCCCACATGGCCCAATCAATCTGACGGCTTCGTTCAGCCCGCTGTTCTGGTGTCAAGTTGGGGTTATTTTCGAGACGATCCTTTAAGATATTGCCTAGAACATTGGTAGCGATTCCCGTTATGATGCCTGCGCCAGCACCAAGCACGCCTCCTGCCGCCGTGTTCTCTGCTACGGCGCGAGCATCTCCGGCGCGCGAGGCAATGCCTGCTGCGGCAAGGCCGTCGTAAAAATCAGCAAGGGCGTCAGCAATTTCAATAGCAGTGCCGATGGCGGAACCAGCTGCTGCCCCAGCCGCCCCGCCCGCGGCGTTGGCAGCCGCGCATGGGCCAAACAACGGCATGGCCAAGACAGGCCGCGGAGGCAGCGCATCCGGCGAGCTTTCAAGAGGGTGAGAGCGCGGCGCAGTGCTGCGAGGCTGGCCGAAGCGGCGCGGCGTTCCAGCTGCTTCGGTGGGGGGATCAAACGAGAGCAGCTCCCCCTCGACACTGAAGCGTTCGCCTACCTCGTCTATAAACGCGAGGCTGCCCTGCACGCCGTCGGCGTTGAAGCTGATCGTCCCTGGCTCAGCAAGGCGTGCGACAGTCTGCCCGTCAATCGTCAGGATGTAATCCGTGGCGGCGTACTCAAAGCCAACGCCGGGCGTGATCGACGACCAAAAGTGGGCGCGTAAGGCGATGTTTTCGACGCCTGTGCCGGTCGTTTCGATCCACACCTCGCTGTTTTCGAGGTCGACGAAGCGCGTCACGATGCGGTTTTCGAGGCGGGTCGTCTGGGTGCCCTGTGTGACGGTGTTTGTGGTGATGCGTTCTTCCACGTCGAAGGCGGGGCTGAAGCGACGTTCTGTGCGCTCGGCGCTGGTGGGGTACGACACGCCGTTATAACTTAGATCAACGTTAAACGTGGATGTTTGCGTATAGTCAACATCGGGGACAAAGCGGCTGACCACCTGCACGTCAATGATCGCGGTAGAGACCGCTCCAGCTAGCGACCCGCGCAGCGAGACTATGCTGCCGCTGCTGCGATCCTCCAGAAGTGCGACACTGAACGCTGCATCCCCGCGCAGCGTATCGAGCTGAGTGCCGTCACCTTGCGTGTAGCGTACGGTAACGCGCCATGCGCCCTCGCCGCGAACGACTTCATCGGTCTGCTCGCTGTCGCGCAGGCTGACCTCGTAACTCACCAGCTCTGCTTGAAGGTCAGGCGGCAGCGCCTGTTGGATTGCTTGAAGTATGAGGCCGCTGAACAGAGCTTCATATGTTGGTGAATCCGCGAACAGCGGGCGGGGCGCAAGCTGCGCCTTGGCGAAGGCGAGCAGGGGTGGGCTGCCGATCACCACGACTAACAGACCCAGAATAAGCTTCTTGAGCAAGCGTTGGTAGGGCATGGTCAACCTTTTGGTGGCTTATGGGCGAGAGGTGGGCGCGGCTTCAACTGTGTCAGACTCAGCGAGTGAGACTCCATCAGCACTAACAGCAACCACGCGATAGGTGTAGGTACGTCCATTGGTTAGGCCGATGTCTTGATAGCGCGTATCGGTGATGAGTTCAGCATTGAGCGGGCGATCTGCGGCATCGCGGAAGATCTGATAGCCTGCTGCGCCCTCCACCGACGACCATGTGAGGGTAATGAAGGTGTTGTCGGGTGCAGCTTGCAGCGTCAAGGATGCGGACGCAGGGCTAGGCGTGGACGGTTCTGGGGTGGTTGTGGCTGGGGTCTGTGTTGGCTCTGGCGTGGGTGTGGGGGCTGCTTCAGTTGGCACGCCCACGCGCGACACAAACAAAAGAGCCACAACTGCTAGGAGCACTACGCCACCGATGATGAGCAACGGACGCCGGTTCATGGCAGCTCCCCTCT
>JBDNCV010000184.1:0-6606 GCA_046719465.1 Anaerolinea sp. | reverse complement strand
GAGGAAAAACGCCACGACTCCCATCTGATCGAAGCGGCGCACGCTCATGAACACCCCCAACCCCACAAGCGCCGCGATCCCAAGCCGCAGCCAGCCGGGGATGAGCGCGGGGTTCTTATCCTCCACGCCTTCAGAGACCCCCTCCACCGTGCGATGGCTGGCGATGCTGCCGAAGTTGCCCGTCCCATAGTTGCCGTCGATGAGCGCCCACACCGTCTGATAGCTGGGCTTGCCAAACTGCGCCGTCAGAGACACCCATGCAAAATCGCTGTTGACCGCCACCAGCGGCGCATACACTAACGCAAACAAGCCTAGCGCAACCCCAACGAGCCACGCCGCCCTGCGCAGTGGATAAAAGCGCACAATCGCGCCGAACAACAGAAACGAAATGAACTTGGTGAGCGCGCCCAACGCCATCCACCCCACCGAGGCACGCCCCTGCCCTTTGATGAGCGCTGCCACCGCCGCCAGCGAAAAGAACGTCACCATGCTGTCGAAGTTCCACCACATGAAGACCACCGGCGCGATCATCAGCGCATAAACCCATGCCAGCGCTGCGCCTGTCTCTTCCCCGTGCAGCCGCTGGCCGATCTGCCAGATGAGCGCCAGCGTGCCCGCCTCACAAATCAGCATCAGCCCGCCCAGCAGCAGCGACCAGCTGTCATAGCTGGCCGATGGCCCCAGCAGCGCATAAAATGCTGTCGTGACGCTGTACCACACCGGCGGGAACTCGCTCCACCAATCGCGGAAGGGCAGCAGACCATCCGCATATTGGCTGGTCAGCAGCCACACATACAGCCGATCCCCGCCAACCCCCACGCCGCGCTCAACCCCGTTGAGAAAAAACGGCTGATAGGCGATGAGCAGCACAAACCGGAACGACACGAACAACACCAGCAGCAGGCGAAAATCAGCCAGCAAGCTGCGCAGCGTCAAGGGCTTCACGGGGCAGCCTCCTCGCGGATGTGGATTGCTGCCACCCTGTCCTCATATGCCACCATCCAGCCGGGTTCGCGCCGCAGCGCCGCATCCAAGCTGCTGTTGGTTTCTATCAACACTGTGCCGATGTCGTACTCATCCATGAGGTCTCGCCAGCGCCCCAGCGCGTTCGCCATTTGCACATATTGTCGCACAAATTCGCCGTACAAGTCCGTCCGCCCGTCGATGAACACGGGCTGCTCCGGCGCGGCGAAGATGAGATAACCGCCCCAGTTGTAACTGTTAAATAAGTTCCCGTTCAATGTTTGCTCGTTCAGCCATGCCACCGCGTCCACCGGCAGCAGCGCGCGCTGTGCTTCACGGATGACGCGCGCAGGCCATACCGCGCCAACCACATACAGCAGCACCCCTGCCCACACCATAATCACCAACGCCCAGTTCAAGCGGCTGCGGCGCGCTGTGGTAGGGCGGGGGCGCAGCGTCCAACCGCGTGCTCGAAGCGCGTCATCGATCCAGAAGCTTAGGACGGGGGCCGCGGCCACCGCGAAGACCGCAAAGTTCCGCCCATATAGTAACGCCATGAACAGCGTCCCACCCCACAGGAAAAAACTCACCCAGTCCCACTTGGAGCGGCTCAGCCATGCCGCGCCGAGGCTCACCACGACCATCGCAATGATCGGCCATGTCGCGGGCTGTTGAAAGTTGGGCGAGTTCCACTCTTGTACGAACTGCCGCAGCGCGCCGATGCCCACCGTCTCGAACGGGACGAGCAGCGTATCCAGCCCATAAGGCGTGAGCAGCAGCATCGGCACGCACGCTGCCGCAACCAGCGCCAACACGCCCACGTCATGCAGCGTGTAGGCTGTTTCTACTCTGCCGAGCCGATTCAGCGCCATCCCTGCCACGAACGCGCCCATGAAGATAAACCCGATGCTGTAGCCCGCGTGGAGGTTGGCCCACAAGGCCATCAACGGCACAAGCCACCAAATGCGCCGTGTGGGCGTGTGCGTGTAGTGGTAAAGCACTGCTAAAAAGACAGCACTCAGGAAGAAGGAGGCCATCTGTGGCCGCGCCGACCAAAACACCGACGCTGTGGCTGCGGCCAGCACCAGCACGAACGCGCGCAGCAGCGCTGGCCCGCGCATCACTGGATAGAGCACCGCGATCCCCCACACCGCCAACAGCGTAGTGTAAAGCGACAGCCCAACGTTCCCGAGCAAGCGATACGCCCCATAAAGCACGAGCTGCGCGCCCCAACTGTGATTGACCCACTTCTGCCCTTGAAACGTGTGCGAGAAAGGATCCGTGTAGATCATGCCCTGCGTGAGCGTGTACTCCCCGCTGCGCAGATGCCACCATGTATCAGTGTCGACCGGCACGCGCGTTGCAACAGCCACCAGCAGCGCCATCAGAATCAAGAAAGTCGCTTGTTCTAAGCTGAGCTTCACGGGGTCGTTCTCTCAATCTGTGGGAGCAGTTCCGCCACTATGATAAACCGCAGCATCTGAAAATACGCGGTGTTAGGCGCGTAGATCGATTCGACGCGCTGCGGGGGGCTGCCTATCTCGCCACGATAGTAAGCCGCCAAGTCGCGAGCTAAGCGCCACGCCGGCGCGAGCGCAGCCGCGCGTTCAGCCAATGCAAACGCAGCTTCTGCCTCTCCAGCTTGCCAGCGCAGCGCCGCGTGATTGAGAAAGTCGGCGGCGTAAAACGGCTCCAGCGCGTGCAGGGCATCATAAGCGGCAAGCGCAGCGCCCACGTGAGCCGCATCACGGTCAGCGGCCAGCCCCAGCAGATAGGCTTGCTGCCGCCGATACGCTGCGTTGTGTGGGTCTTGTGCGATGACCTGCTCCAACCGCTGCGCTGCCAGCGCCGCGTCCCCGTTACGCACAACATCCGTCAAGATCGCGTTGTACTGCGCGATGATCCCAGACTGCCACAGGCCTACACCCAACAACCCAGCCCACAGCACTGCCATCCCAATCGGATGGCCAACCTTGCGCCATGTTGCTTGCAGCGGCTTGGGCTGAAGGGGGACAGCCACAATCGCTGTGAGCAAGACGATGAGCAATGCCACCGCAGGCATCATCATCGGCGTGTCGAGCAGGTGATGCACAGCGCTCCCGACGAGCGCGCTGACCGCAGCAGCATAGGGCCATCGCTGGTTGAGCGGTAGACGCGGCCACGTCAGCCACACCATCTGCCCAATCACCCCGACTGTTGCCACCGCCACAATGCCACCGAACAACCCCAGCTCTGCCAGCACGAGCAGGGGTAAATTATGCGGGTGCGAATGCGGCTGCTCCGGCGGGATCGACCAGAACGACGCCAAGTGATACCCATAGGTGAACAGCCCCTCACCCGTGAGCGGCTGACGCTGGAGCATCTCCCATGCGTACTGCCACGGCAGCGTCCGCAGTTCTGTTCCACGCCCGCTCACGCTGAAGGAAGCCACCAGCGCAGCCACCAAACCAGCAGCGCCGACCAGCCCTATGATCCCTAACGCGCCAGCGGCTACCCGCTGCCGACTGCTGAGGGTTTGCCAAGCTCGCCTTGCTGCTTGCGGCGATGTGATGCCATGCTGGAGCAGCGCAAACACCCCCATCATACCTACCGCGGCGGCCCCGCCCAACCATGCCCCGCGTGAGAAGGTCGCCACCAGTACCAGCCCCGTCATCACAACATAACCGCCCAGCACAACCCGCGCTAGTCGATTCTGCGCTTCCAACCAACCCGCCAACGCCAACGGCACAAAGACCACATAATACGCGCCTAGCAGGTTCGGGTTGCCCGCCAGCCCGACCGGGCGCGGCAGCCCCGCCCCGCCTTGCGCATAGAAATTCACCACTTGCAGCGCCACAATCGGGAGTTGAATCAAGCCGACCAGCGCCACCGCGTTCAGCCATGCACGGCGATCCATTCCGTTCGCCAGCGCATCCACCAGCGCGTACCACACCAACATGTACAGCAGCATGTACCACAGCGCCTCAGCGCTGCGTCGCCATGTTTCAGGGTTGGCCGCTATCGACACAGCGAACGCCCCGCCCCACAAGACCAACAGCAAATCAAGCGGCGTGCGATGCCACACCCACCCAGCACGCCAGCGCACAACACGCCACATGACCACCGCGCCGCCCAGCAGCAGCAGCGTCAGCGGTTGAAATTGTGGCGAGAGCACCCCATTCCACGTTGCGCCCAGCAGCAGCAGATAGGCCACCAGCGCCAACGCCACGGCGCGCTCCCCTGTACGCCGTAACCTCACCCTCACGGGGATGCCCTCTCAATCTGTGGCAGCAATTCCTCGACGATGACATAGCGCAGCATTTGCGAATGCACGGTTTTGGCAGCATACGGCGACTCAACACGCTCTGGCGGCGTGTCAAGCTGACCCTGATAGAAAGCGAGCAGCTCACGACTCAACGTCCAATCGGGCGCGATATTGACCGCTTGCTGAGCAAGCGCCGCAGCACGCTCACGATTGCCAGCCTGCCAATGCAGCGCCGCATGGTTGACAAAGCCCACACTGTAGAACGGCTCCAAACGATTGAGTAACTCATAGGCAGCCAGCGCGCGCTCTAGGTAGGCTTCGTCCCAATTTGCCGCCACGCCCAGCAAGTAAGCATGCTGACGTCGATAGGCCGAGTTTTGCGGGTCTTGTATCATCACCTGCTCAAGCTGCGCCGCTGCTTGGCCCACGTCCTCACCGCGCACAACGTCACTCAAGATCGTAGTGTACTGCGACATGATGCTGGACTGCCAAGCGCCAACAATCAGCAGCCCGGTCCACAACGCCGCCATCGCCATCGTTTGCAACCGCTGCCGCCACGCAGGCCGCAGCGCCGCAGCGTCATAAGGGATCGTCACCACTGCCAGCAGCACAATAATCGTCAGCGTCATTGCAGGAAGCATGATGGGCGTGTCGAATATGTGATGAACACTGATGCCAACCAAAGCAGATGCCGCACCGATGAACGGCCAGCGCTGGTGTTTGCTCAAAGCAGTCCACTGTCGGCGTGCCGCTGCCAGCAAAACTAGCGCGGTAACCAGCGCCGCGCCAAACCCAATCAAGCCGAACTCTGACAAAATCAACAGGGCGACGTTATGCGGGCTGGCTTGCGGCTCAACTGGCGGTATGGAGACGAGCGCCGCCTGATGATAGCCGAAAGTGAACAGCCCAGCGCCCGTCACCGGCTGGCGCAGGAACATCTCCCAGCCTGTCTGCCAAAGCAGCGTGCGCCACTCCGTGCCACGCCCTGAGATGCCCAACGAATCAATCGTCAGCACCGCCAGCCCAATTACCGCCGCGCCGCACAGCATGATGCCCAGCCCTGCCCAACGTCGCTGCGCGTTGGGCAGTTGATACCACGCCGAACGGGCAGCCTGAAGCGAGTTTATGCCGCGCTGAAGCAGCCCCAAAACGCCCACTGTTCCCAAAGCGGCCACAGCCCCGACCCATGCGCCGCGCGAAAACGTGCTGAACAGCATGAGCAGCACAACAAGCGCATAGCCGCCCCAAATCACCCGCACAAGCCGACCGCGTGCCTCAAAAAACGCCGCCGCCGCCAACGTCAAGAACACCACACTGAAGGCGCCCAAGAAGTTAGCGTTGCCCGTCAACCCAATGGGGCGCGCAAATCCTGTCCCGCCCTGTGCGTAGAAATTGACGACTTGAAACAGCGCAATCGGCACTTGTATCGCCCCTACAGCAGCAATGGCCGTGAGCCACACCCGACGCTCCATGCCGTTGGCGAGCGCGTCTGCAATCGTGTGCCAGACTGCCATGTAGAGCAGCATGTACCACAACGCTTCAGCGCTGCGCCGCCACGTTTCGGGGTTGGCAGCGATTGACACGGTGAACACCCCAAGCCACACCACGAGCAGCGCATCCAGCGGGGTTGAATGCCAAGACCACCCCGCCCGCCAGCGGACACCCCACCACACGACTGCCGTGATCGTCAGCAGGCCAAGCGTGAGCTGCTGGTGCAGCGGCGGCAGCATACCATTCCACGTCGCCCCTAGCAGCAGCAGGTAGATCGTGGGAATCAGAGAGAGAACACGCTCAAGCGTGTGTCGTCGCATGGTCATCGTCTTGCCCGCAGGCGCAGGAAGTGCGCATTTTGTCCCGAAACTGGCAGCTCCATCAGCGCCCTGCCATGTTGAGGACTTTGCCTACCGTGCGGATCAAAATATCCACATCCAGCAGCACCGATTGATGTCGGATATAGTACAGGTCGTATTGCAGCTTCACCATAGCGTCGTGGTCATCCGCCCCGTAGTGATAGCGCACCTGCGCCCACCCCGTCAGGCCCGGGCGTACCACGTGGCGCGTGCGATAAAACGGGATCTTCTCTTGCAGGCGCGCCACGTGCTCGGGGCGTTCAGGCCGCGGCCCCACTAAGCTCATGTCGCCGCGCAGGATGTTGATCAACTGGGGCAGTTCATCTAGGCGCGTCCGCCGCAGAAAGCGCCCAACGCGGGTGATGCGCGGGTCGTTCTCGCCAGCGAACACCGCGCCGCTGAACTTCTCGGCGTCGGTGATCATTGTGCGGAACTTGATGATGTTGAACAAACGCCCATATCGCCCAACGCGCGCCTGCGTGTAGAAGACTGGGCCGGGCGAATCGCGCTTGATGGCGATGGCGATCACTGGCAGGATCAGCAGGTAGG
>JBDNCV010000183.1:0-6625 GCA_046719465.1 Anaerolinea sp. | reverse complement strand
GCCTCTGGCGCACGGCCTCTGTTGAACGCCGGACGCTAAAGCATCCGGCTGTCACACGCCCCCTGAAGGGGGCTTTAGGCCTGCCTCGTTAAACGCCGGACGCTAAAGCATCCGGCTGTCACACGCCCCCTGAAGGGGGCTTTAGCCCCCGCGCGCTAGCCAGAGGCTTGAGCCTCTAGCGCACGGCCACCGTTGAACGCCGGACGCTAAAGCATCCGGCTGCCACACGCCCCCTGAAGGGGGCTTCAGCCCCCGCGCGCTAGCCAGAGGCTTTGGCCTCTGGCGCACGGGCAGCCCCCTGATGGGGGGCGCAGCATCCACCCGTTTTAGAACTTGCTGCGCCCTGCGCCGAAGATGGTAGGTGGCAGGTTGAAGCCGTACTGCTTGAGCTGGTGCATAAACTTGGGCGGGAAGCCGCTCGGCTCAAGCTGACCGCCGCCCTCGTGGCTGTAACCCTGCCCTTGATGGTTGGGGGTCTTGTACACGAACAGATCCAACAGCGTGATGCGGTCGCCCTCCATGCCCTGCGTTTCGGTGATCTGAACCACCTTGCGCGAGCCGTCTTTAAGGCGCGACTGCTGCACGAACAAGTGAATCGCGCTGGCGATTTGGGCGCGGATCACCTCCACCGGCAAGTCCATGCCGGCCATGAGGCACAACGTCTCCAAACGGGCGATGGCGTCGCGCGGGCTGTTGGCGTGGACGGTCGTCAGCGAGCCGTCGTGGCCGGTGTTCATGGCCTGCAGCATGTCGAGCGCTTCGCCGCCGCGCACCTCGCCCACCACCAAGCGGTCAGGCCGCATACGCAGCGTGCCCTTGACCAGATCGCGGATGGTGAGCTTGCCCTCGTCCTCCGTCCCCGGGATGGGCGGGCACGTCTCCAAGCGCACGACGTGGCGCTGCGCCAGCTGCAGCTCGGCGGCGTCTTCCACGGTGATGATGCGCTCATCTTCAGGGATGTAGGCGCTCAGCACGTTGAGCAGGGTCGTCTTGCCGCTGCCTGTGCCGCCTGCAACCACGATGTTCAAACGCGAGACGACGCAGGCCTCAAAGAAGGTGGCCACATCGCGCGTGAAGGATTTCCACTCGATGAGTTGGTCAACCGTCAGGCGCTTCTCAGGGAATTTACGGATGGTGATGGTCGTCCCCAGCAGCGCGGAGGGCAGCGTCACAAGGTGCACGCGCGAGCCGTCGGGCAGGCGTGCGTCCACCATCGGGTTGCTGCGGTCGAGGGTGCGCATCAGCGGACGGACGATGCGCTGCGCCGTCCAGTAGACGTGCTCCTCGTCGTCAAAGACGATCTCCGTCTCACGCAGTTTGCCTTTCATCTCCGCAAAGATGATCTCTGGCCCGTTGACCATCACCTCGCTGATGCCCTTGTCGCTCACCAGCGATTGAATCGCCCCGAAGCCCAACAGATCATCCAGCAGCCCATCGCGCAGCGTTTCGTAGTGCTGCGGTGGCAAGTTGAGCTGCATCTTTTGCAGGATCTGCTTCAAGCGATCCTCAATAAGCTGGCACTTTTCGGGGTCGTCTCGCTTCCATTGGTCGGCCTCATCAGGGAAGGCCAGCAGCTTGGGGCGAAGCTGCTTGCGAAGCTGGGCCAGCTTGGGCGGCATCCGACGCTTGGGCGGGACGGCATACCCCGTGTCGAGGATCCAGCCGCCGTCGGGGCGCACCTCGCGCACGACGACTTTGGTCACGCCGTCCCCCACGATGGCGTCGCGCGTGCCGGGGGGCAGGGCGACGCCGCGCGGGTAGCGCTGGCTGGGGGCAGGGGCAGCGGCGGCAGGCGCAGGGGCGACGGCTACCTCGGGCTTGGCAGGGGCGGGCGCGCTGGGCGCTTCAGCCTCGGTGATGTTATCCCCGAAGATTTCGCGCAGCTCATCGCCCTCGGTCTTGCGCGGCGTCTGCGGCTGTTGAGCGTTCAACTTGCGAGACAAGAAAGAGGACATCGTCGATTTACCTTATTCAATAGGACTGCTACTAAGTGTAATCACTTTTCTAACGAACGACCATTAGAGCCGCTTGATGCAGATTACAGTCCTCAAACGTCGCACCGTGCCGCGCAAACAAAACGCCCCAGCCCATTGGGCTGAGGCGCTCGCTGTCAGGTTACAAACAGCTTACTGACGATCTGGCGCAGCCATGCCCGTCGAATCAGGCAGCAGGCGGCCAAACAGCGTCGCGTACAGCATGCGGTAGACATCGGTGTTGGCGAAGCGCCCGCTGAACTCCGTGTTGAGCAGCTCGGCGTTGAGGCCAGCAGCGCGGCTCATGATGCCACCCGCGACGTCGTTCGTGCCAACCCAGCCGATGGCGAAGTTATGAGTCACCCCGGCAGCGTCCGGTTCAGTCACGAACGGGGCCGTGTTCTGACCCTCGATGCCGTCCAGCGGGAAGCCGATGTTGAAGCCGATGCCAATCGGGTTGCCAGTGCTGGTCGTCACGCGGTCATTGCTGGCAGGTGCAGGGCTGAAGACCTGAATACCGCCGGCGTCGCTGTCCGCAGCTGTCAGCACCATAGTGTTGGGGTTAGCGGCGATGAAGTCGAGGAACACGCCGATGGCGTCGTCAGCGGCCTTGCCTGCGCGCAGCGTGCCGATAGCGTTGGCGTTGTTCGGGACGTTGTCGGTGCTCTCCACCTCGCTGATGAGCAGGAAGGGCAGGCCGACGCGCTCGCTTTCACGGCGCAGGATTTCCAACGCCATCATGTTCATCTCAGCAGCGGTCGGCGGGTTGAAGCCGCGCGTGCCCGGGCGGCTGCCCCAGATGATGAGGCGGCCGTCCTTCGTGCCAGCCATGCTGTCGTCCACCAAGCCCAGCGCGATCAGGCGCTCCTCGGTGGTGTCGTTGAAGATGTCATCGCGCGAGAACAGGCCCAGCACCTTCGGGATGAAGGTCGGGTCAGCTTGGATGCGCGCCCAAAGCGCTTCGAATTCCTCGCGGGTGCGGATCACCTCATAGCCCAGCTCGGCGGCTTCGCGCAGCAGGTTGCGGCCATCGCGGCGATCAGGGCCACGACCATTGACCTGATCCACGTGGATGTAGCAGTCGAGGTTGATCTCCTCGCCGCACGCGGGGGCTTCACGCGGGAGGAAGAAGCCCTCGCCGCCGCCCAGCATGACAATCGGGCGCGGCTCACCCTCGAAGCCCGGGCGGCCATCGATGAACTGCGCGGCAATCTCATTGCTCAGGTTGCGGTCGCCGATTTCAGCGAAGAACGCGCCCGTGCCCGGCTCCGGCAGGTCACCATCGTTGACCATGCCCACGGGGTGGCCAGCGTTCAGCGCCTCACGGGCGATGCTGCCCGGGTAGCCGCTGAGTGCCATGATTGAGCGCCCGTCCGAGCCGGGTTCTTCAGGGTCGATGCCGCCGTCCAAGCCGAAGCTGCCCGGCCCCAACACGCGATAGCCGAAGGCGTGCACCGTCGCGCCGCCGTTCGACGTGCCGACCAGACGATCCGACATGTGGCCACGATAGACCGCCATCTGAGGCAGGCGATCCCAGTTCAGCTCGCCATCCGGCCCGTAGTAGTACATGCGGGTGGCGTTCCAGTGGTTGAGGCCGAAGCCATCGGGGTGGAAAAAGATCACATTGCCAGTGGGCAGGGTGGTTTCCTGCGCCGCCGCTGGCGTCAGCGCAATCATCAGCGCTGCCGCCCCAAACAACAGACTAACTTTCTTCATCTTTCACTCCTCTTACCAAGTATTACAACGACGGATGAGGTGTTGCATAGTAGGTTATAGCGAGTGACGTTGAATGCGGTGTTATGCAGCTGCAAAATCTGTTGATGGCGCCGTTAATAGACGGTTAATTATGATTGCTTACATTAATGACGCTGTAGATCGCAAAGGCGTCATGTGAAAACGTTATCATATGAGATCACCAGCGCGAGGCCGTGCATGCTGTGCCACTGCGCTGCACAGTTCCTTTATCACACGACTTATAATGTTATGATCCTCTCATGAGCAGGGGCGCGCTGCTGTGAAGGGCGCTAAACTGCACTGTGAAAGCGCCACCGCGCTTCGTATAATTCGGCTTTAGGCGCAAAAATCAAATGGTGATTAGATTCTTCTTGAGGAGACTAGCATGAGCGAAGTAGTGATTGTGGATGCTGTGCGGACGCCGGTGGGCAAGCGTGGTGGTTGGCTGCGTGAGCAGCACCCGGTCAAGTTGGGGGCGCATGTTGTCAAGGCGCTGTTGGAACGCACCGGCCTCGACGCGGCCAAGGTGGATCATGTGTTGTTCGGCTGTGTTAGCCAAGTGAGCGAGCAGACCTTCAACGTGGCGCGCAACATCGTTCTGGAAGCGGGGCTGCCGATTGAGATCCCCGCGACGAGCCTTGACTTTCAGTGCGGCAGCAGCCAGCAGGCCGTGCATCTGGCCGCTGCGATGGTTGCCAGCGGTCAAGCCGATGTGGTGATCGCAGGTGGGGTGGAGAGCATGACGCGCGTGCCGATGGGCAGCAGCCTCGGCAATGGCAGCAGCAGCCCCTTCACCGATCACATCATGGAGGAGTACAACATGATCGGGCAGGGGCAGGCCAGCGACGAAATCGCCCAGAAGTGGGGCATCACCCGCGAAGAAGTGGACGCGCTGAGCTATGAGAGCCACATGCGCGCGGCGCGCGCGGCGCAGGCCGGCTACCTCCAACGCGAGATTGCCCCCATGCGCGGCGTGGATGAAGCAGGCAACGAGATCGAGGTGACGGTGGATCAAGGCTTCCGCCCCAACGCCGACCTTGCCAAGATGAGCACGCTGCAACCGGCCTTCACCCCCAACGGCGTGACCACCGCAGGCAACAGCAGCCAGATCAGCGATGGGGCCGCCGCGGTGCTGGTGATGACGGCCGAAAAGGCTGCCGAGCTGGGCTTGAAGCCGCGCGCGCGCATCGTCGCCAGCGTTACCGTCGGGAGCGACCCGCACCTCATGCTCACCGGCCCGATTGCCGCCACGCGCAAAGTGCTGGCCAAAGCGGGCATGACGCTTGACCAGATCGACCTGTTCGAGGTGAACGAGGCGTTCGCCACGGTGGTGAAGATGTGGGAGAAAGAGATCGGCGCGGACATGGCGCGCGTGAATGTCCACGGTGGCGCAATTGCGCTTGGCCACCCGCTGGGCGGGAGCGGCGCGCGCTTGATGACGACGCTCATCAACGCCCTCGAAGTGCACGATAAGAAGATCGGCCTTCAGACGATGTGCTGCGGCGGCGGGATGGCCACCGGCACAATCATTGAACGGCTCTAGGTGCTGGGCCGCGGCGCAGCACACGACGCGCGCACGATGAGCTGTGCGTCAAAGATCGCGTAGCTGCGCCGCAAGCTGGGCTGGCGGATCTGATCTATCACCATCTTCACCGCCCACTGTCCTTCTTCCAAACGCTGGTAGGCGACCGTGGTCAGCGGTGGATCATAAGACTGGGCGAAGTCAGTGTTGTCAAAGGTGATGACTGAGACATCCTGCGGGATGCGCCAGCCCATCTCTCGCAGGACGGGCAGCCCCTCGGCCGCGCAGGTGTCGTTGAGGAACAGCAGCGCCGTCACGCTCGGCACGCTTAGCAGCAGGCGGCGCGCGGCCTCTGTCCCGCAGCCCATCGTCACCATGTCGGGCGTGACGGGCAGCCCTGCCTCGCTCAGCGCGCGCCGATAACCCGCCTGCCGCGTGTGGGTGAAATCATACTCCGGCAGGCCGCCCACAAACGCGATCCAGCGATGCCCCAGCCCGATTAAGTAGCGCGTGGCCTCATAGGCGATCTGTTCCTCATCGCGCCCGATGCCGCTGACGGGGTGCGCCAGCGCGTCCCGCCCTAAGACGACGCACGGGATGCCCAAACGCTGCGCCTCGTCGATCAGCGGTTCTTGCCGCCGCGCCCCGAACAAGATGAGGCCATCAGGCCGGAGCTGCGGATCGCGCAGGTAAAGGTGGGCGACGTGTTGTTCTGGGGCGTTGTGGATGTTGGGGACGAAGCGCAGTTGAGCTTGGTGCGCCTCTGCGCCCATCTCAATCCCGCGCAGCACTTCGTTGAACACGTAGCTGGAACGCGGCACAGGCGGGTGCAGCACCATGATCGACGCAGGCCGCGTGCTGTTGGGCGCGGCGGCACGGCGGCGGGAAGCCTCCCCCTCGAGTTGGGCGCGTGTCTCCAACACCAAGCGCCGCAGCTCCTCCGAGACGCCGGGCTTGTTGTTCAGCACGAGCGAAACCGTGCTCACGGACACGTTGGCCGCTTCGGCAATTTCCCGCACAGTCGGCATGGTTGACTTTCCTCACTAAGCACCGCGTGATAGTGGGATATTAAATCAGTTTTGCGCATAACGCACGACATGAATTGCACGCAGGCCTCTCAAGTAGGGGCCGAGCCTGCCCTGTTCGTCAGGGAACGCCGCTTCAAGCCCCCTTCAGGGGGCGTGCTGCAGCCGGATGCTTTAGCGTCCGGCGTTCAACAGTGGCCATGCGCCAGAGGCTCAAGCCTCTGGCTAGCGCGCGGGGGCTAAAGACCCCTTCAGGGGGCGCGTTGGCAGCCGGATGCTTTAGCGTCCGGCGTTCAACGAGGCAGGCCTAAAGCCCCCTTCAGGGGGCGTGTGACAGCCGGATGCTTTAGCGTCCGGCGTTTAACGGTGGC
>JBDNCV010000182.1:0-6737 GCA_046719465.1 Anaerolinea sp. | reverse complement strand
ACGAAGCCACTCTGCATCCTCAATGGTGATCCCCAACGCCGATTCAAAAACAAGCGCTTTGTGCCTTCCATGGATATGATCTTTGTTGAGCACGTAGTCGACCAGTTTTTCCAATGGAACCACAGCACCCTCAGCGCCGGGGATCATCATAGGCAGTTGTTAGTTCAGGTTCTCGAAGATGCCGGCCGCGCCCATGCCGCCGCCGATGCACATCGTCACCATGCCATACTTGCTGCCGCGGCGCTTCATCTCGTTGATGAGGCTCACGGTGAGCTTCGCGCCGGTGCAGCCCAGCGGGTGGCCGAGCGCAATCGCGCCGCCGTTCACGTTGACTTTCTCAGGGTCAAGCTCCAACGTGCGAATGATCGCCAGCGACTGCGACGCGAACGCCTCGTTTAGCTCGATCAGGTCAATATCCTTCAGGGTGAGGCCGGTGCGCTCCAGCACGCGCGGGATCGCCTTGATCGGCCCCACGCCCATGATCTCCGGGCGCACCCCTGCCACCGCAAACCCGATGAACTTCGCCAGCGGCTTCAGGCCGCGCTTTTCGGCCAGCTCACGATCCATCACGATCACGCCCGCCGCCCCATCGCTGAGGGGGCTGCTGTTGCCTGCGGTGACGCTGCCATCCGGGCGGAAAGCGGGCTTGAGCGCCGCCAACGCCTCGAGGGTGGTCTCGCGGCGCAGGTGTTCATCCGCTACCAATCGCTTCGTGACCGTCGTCGGCAGGCCATCCTCGCCGATGACGTTCTCCTCCCATTCGAAGGGCACGATCTCCTGCTCGAACAAGCCCGCATCGACCGCGCGCGCGGCCTTCTGGTGGCTCTGATAAGCGAATTCGTCCATGTCGCGGCGGCTGACCTCAAACTCACGCGCGACGCGCTCCGCCGTTAGCCCCATGCTCATGTAGACGTTGGGATCATGCTCTGCCATGTAGGGGTTGGGGGAGAGGTGATGCCCGGTCATCGGCACGCTGGACATGCTCTCTGCGCCGCCCGCGATGATGACATCCGCGCCGTTGGCGATGATGCGCTCCGACGCCATGGCGATGGTTTGCAGCCCGCTGGAGCAGAAACGGTTGACCGTCTGCCCGGCCACATCGACCGGCAGCCCCGCGCGCAGCGCGATCACGCGGGCGAAGTTCATCCCTTGGCTGCCCTCGGGCATGGCGCAGCCCACGATGACATCCTCGACCTCCTCAGGTGAGATTTTGCCCTCGGTCTGGCGCATGAGTTCCTTGACGACGGTCGCCATCATGTCGTCGCTGCGGGCGGCGGCGGTGTTGCCGCGTACTGCCTTGCCTACGCCGGTGCGCGTCCCGGCTACAATCACTGCTTCACGCATGGTCTTTTCCTCCACACTCGAACTTAGTCATTTTCATGGCGCTCACTCAGCGCCGCTTATCTCCAACGGATCTTTGAACACATCTCGCATGAAAGTGGCAAGTGCGGAAAGCAACACGCGAGGTGTTGCCCCTCACCCCCTGCCCCCTCTCCCACGAGCCGCTGCGCAGCTGGGGAGAGGGGGAGTTTGGCGCGGAAGACGATGAGTTTGAGTACCGGGCCGCTGCGCAGCTGGGGAGAGGGGGTACGTGCCGCTGACTTGCAGCGTCCCTCGCCCCTTGTGGGAGAGGGACAGGCTGGCCGCAGGCCAGACAGGGTGAGGGGTAGATCACGCATCGCCACTATGTTAGACACTCCCTGATGCCTCATCTGGCACTTCTTACTTTCAACTGTAACACATTCAACGTTCACCTTAATTGCGCAGCGGCTTGTTGTGCTGAAGCATGTACATGACGCGCTCCTGCGTCTTAGGCTGCATCGCAAGCTCGATGAACGCTTTGCGCTCCAGCGCGAGGAACACCTCTTGATCGACCCACTGCGGGGTGGCCAGCGCGCCGCCCGTCAGGATGTAGGCGATCTTGCGCGCGATGAAGGCGTCGTACTCGCTGGCAAAGCCGCTTTCGACGAAGCCTGCGATAGCCACGTTGAGCGCGGCGTAGGCATCGCGCCCGGCGGCGTAGACCTTCTCAGGTTTGCGCGGCTGGTAGCTGGCAGCCGTCGCCAGCGCGAAGGCCTTCGCCTCGCCGATGAGGTGGTCGCGGTTCATGACGATCTTATCGGTCGCGCTCAAGAAGCCGATCTCGCGGGCTTGTGCGGCGCTCTCGCTCGTCTTGGCGGTGGCGATGGCCTCAAACGCCTTCTGCAAGCCGGGCAGCACATCCGCGCCTGCCGCCGCCAGCGGGTTGACCAAGCGCCGCACCAGCTCCTTGCAGCCGCCGCCTGCCGGAACCAACCCGACGCCGAACTCGACCAGCCCGATGTAGCTTTCCGCGTGCGCGACGGTCGCATAGCCCGCCATGACCATCTCGGCGCCGCCGCCCAGCGCCATGCCCGCAGGCGCGGTGATCACGGGCTTGGGGGCATACTTCAGCGCAATGGTCAGGTCTTGCAGCGCCTTAATCGCCTGCTCGATGCCCTCAAGGCCGCCCATCATCGCCTCTTGTAGGTTCGCGCCGATGCTGAAGCGCTCTGCCTCGTTGGCGATCACCAGCGCCACCTTGTCCTCAGCGTTGAGCAGCTCCAGCGCCTTGTAGCCCATCTCAACGAACTTCGCGGTGATCGTGTTCTGCTTGCTGCGGAACTCCCACAGCAGCACGCCGTCGCCGATGTCGTACACGGCGCCGTCGCTGTTCTCGGCCAGCGTCTTGCCGTCGGCGCGCAGGGCGGCGATGCTGATGTGCAGCGGGTCGTGCGGCATCGGCGCATAGTCGCCGCTGGAAGGGTCGTAGTAGTGCGTGGCCACGCCGCCTGCATTGCGCTTGTAGAAGGTGCTGTAGCCTTTCGCCAGCATATCCTTCACCCATTGGGCGACCTTGTAGCCCGCCGCCTCAAACCGCTCGACCGACTCCGCTACGCCGATGGCATCCCAGATTTCAAACGGCCCCAGCTCATGAGCAAAGCCCCACTTCTGCGCGTTGTCGATGTTCACCAGCGTATCGGTGATCTCGCCCACCTTTTGCGAGGCATAGGCGAGGTAGAAAGCGTGCAGGTGGAACAGGTACTGCCCGGCGCGGTCGCTCTCGTTGATGAGCAGGCGGATCCGCTCCCCGGTCGGCTTGACTTTCTGATGCTTGCTGACGCTCTCAAACTCGACCTTCTTGGGCGGCTCATATTCCAGCGTCTCCAAGTTCAGCGCCCAGAACTCTTTGCCGCCATCCGCCGTCTTCTTCATCAAGTAGAAGCCCTGCCCGGCCTTGCGCCCGATCCAGTTGCGCTTGAGCAGCTCATCCGAGAGCGCTGTCGTCTTGGGGTGCGCCAACACCTCGCGCGCGGGGTCATCGGGGATGGCGGGGTAGAGGTTGCGCGCCACGCCCACGGCGATGTCGAAGCCCACAAGGTCGTTTAGGTTGAAGGTGGCCGTCTTGGGGCGGCCGATCAGCGGGCCGGTGATCGCGTCCACCTCCTCGACGGTGTAGCCGTGGTCGAGCGCGTAGTTCATGGCCTGCATGCCGCTGATGCTCATGAAGCGGTTGCCGATGAAGTTGGGCGTGTCTTTGCACAGCACCGTGCCCTTGCCCAGCACGTTCGCGCCATAGCGCATCAGGAAGTCGATCACGGCGCGGTCGGTGTTAGGGTGCGGGATGATCTCCAACAGCTTGAGGTAGCGCGGCGGGTTGAAGAAGTGCGTCCCAGCGAAGCGCCGCGTGAAGTCCTCGCCCAGATGCTCCGCGATTTTGTGGATGGGCAGGCCGCTGGTGTTGGTCGTCACGATGGTATGAGGCTGAATCACCTCCGCCAGACGCGCCATCAACGCCTGCTTGATGTCCAGCTTTTCGACGATCACCTCGATGATCCAGTCGCTGTCGGCGATGCTGGTGAGGTCGTCGTCGAGGTTGCCCGTGCGGATGTTGGCGAGGTCGGCCTCGCTAAACAGCTGCGCCGGGCGCATCTTTTGCAGGTTCTTCAGGTTGTTGTTGACGATGGCGTTGCGCTTGGCGGGGGGGTCGCCGGGCTGTGTGTCTTTGGCGGGGATGTCTAACAGCGTGACCTCCACGCCCACCCCCGCCAGCAGCGCCGCGATGCCGCCGCCCATCGTCCCGCTGCCGATCACAGCGGCCTTGCGAATCTCATACGTCATAGGGTGTTCTCTCCTTCTCTTCAAAATTAACGCTTATTATCAGATACTGCTGCGTGCCAAACGACACGCTTCGTGTGGGCGGCTCATGAGCCATCCACACATTCAGCCCACTCAGTGAGGGTCAGTGGTTAGAACGGAGGGCAATCCCGTGCCAACCCAACATGGCATCGAGCGAGGCTTGAACCGCTCACCACGGGTGAATCTCGCCATTCCATTTGAAGAAACTGCCGTTAGCCGCTGGCGTAAGCGTCGTGAGCAGGCGATGAATGCCCGCGGCGCTCTCCTCTGGGCTGATGTCGGCCTCCGTGCCGCCCATGTCCGTCCGCACCCAGCCCGGGTGGATCGTCACCGTGGTGAGGCCGGCACTCCCCAACTCGGAAGCGAGGATGCGCGCGGCCATGTTCATGGCGGCTTTGCTCATGGCGTAGCCGTAGCCCTTGTAGCCGCGCGCGGGGTCGGCCCACGCCATCGAACCGATCTGCGACGAGATCATCGCCACGCGCGGGTGGGCGCTGGCTCTCAAGAGCGGGTAGAAGGCCTGCGTGACGATCAAGGCTGAGGTGGCGTTGTTGTCGATGATGGTGTTGAGCGCCAGCCGCGTGAGCTGCTCAAGGCCGCGCGTCCCGGGTTGATTGTTGATCCCTGCGTTGTTGATGAGCAGGTCGACGTGGTCGGTGTGGCCGCTGATGACCTGTGCTGCCTGCCGGATCGACTCATCCGAGGTGACATCCAGCCCGTGGACGTGCACCTGCCCAGTTGAGGTCGCCAGCGCGTTCAGCTCGGTCGCTTCGGAGGGGCGACGGCAGCAGGCATGAACGACAGCGCCGCCCTGCGCAAAGGCCGCCGCCAGCGCCAGCCCGATCCCACGATTCGCCCCTGTGATGACGACTTGTTCCATAAACCAGCATCCCTTTCTACATGCCGCCCGTAACTTCCAATACTTGCCCGCTAACGTAGTTGGACAGCTCGCTGGCGAAGAACAGCACCGGCCCGGCGGCCTCGTCGACCGTGCCGCTGCGCCCCATCGGGATCGCCATCTGGGCAAGCTGGCGCAGGTGGTCGGGGATGCCCAGCTTGATCTTCCGGCCGTCGCGCTCGGTGAAGTCCCCTGCGCCCTCCGACTGGGTCAGGCGCGTCTCGATAAAGCCAAACGCGACCGCGTTCACCTGAATGTTGAACGGCCCCCATTCCTTAGCCAGCGTCTTGGTCAAGCCGATGATGCCCGCCTTGCCCGCGCTGTAGTTGGCCTGCCCGACGTTGCCGCGCGTGCCTGAGGTGCTGCTGATGTTGATGATCTTGCGGGCGCGGGCTTGTTTTTCAGTGTCGAGTTCTCTCTTGGCTGCCTCGCGCATGTAGGGCACGGCCGCGCGGATGAGCTTGAACGGCGCGGTGAGGTGCACCTCCAACATGGCCAGCCACTGCTCATCGCTCATCTTGTGGAGCATGCCATCCCACGTGTAACCCGCGTTGTTCACGAGGATGTCGAGGCCGCCGTAGTGGTTCACCGTCTGGCCGATGAGTTCTTCAATGTCGCCGTCTTTGGTGACATCACACACAAGGCCCAGCGCGGTTCCACCCGCCTGCTGGATGGCCTGCGCGGTTGCCTCGGCAGGGGCCGCGTCAATATCGGTGACGACCACGCGCGCCCCGTGCGCCGCGAAGAGCTTCGCTGTCGCCGCGCCGATGCCGCGCCCGCTGCCCGTAATGATCGCTGTCTTACCTTGTAATAACATTTTCGGCTCCTGTGTAATAGTAATAAATGAGTCTACTTCCTCGGCGCGTCAGGGCATGCTCGGCTCCTGTATGACCAACGAGGACAAGAACGTATCCGCCATGATGCGCGCGATGTCCTCGCCTTTGAGCCGTCCGGTTTCACGATACCACACGCCGACCCAGTTCTGCGCGCCCAGCATAGCCTTCGCCACGATGCTGGCATCCACATTGCGGAACTCGCCGCGCTCAATCCCCTCGCGGATGGTGCTGCGGAACAATTTTTCAAACGTGTCGCGCTGCTGAAAGAAAGCGTCGCGCTCCGCGATGAACCTTGCCGCATCTTCAGGGTCAAGCTGCCCGTTGGTCGTGCGCACGTTCATCAGCGAGCGGATCTCAAACACCATCGCTGCCCCCACCGCCGTGTTGTTCGTCACCTCGACGATGTGGGTGCTGATCATCTGCGCCAGCTTCTCGCGCGCGGGCAAGTCGCTGGAGGCGATGGGTTCGATCTGCTTGATGGCGTGCTCCAGCCCCAAGCGCAGCACCTCCAGCAGCAAAAAATCCTTGTTCTTGAAGTGGTGATACAAGCTGGCCGCCGTGAGGTTGACACGGGCAGCGATGTCCTTCATCGTGGTGCTCTCGTAGCCGTTCTGGCGCAGCACATCCGCCGCAGCCAACAAAATCGTCTCACGACTGACCGACAAGCTGGCAGGTTTGCGCGCCATTGGCACACTCCTCGTATGGCGAAAAATCAAATATCCGTTCGATTGTAACTGAACAGTGCACCGCGAGGCAATAGGGGGCGCACGGGGGGAGTTGAACGCCGGACGCTCAAGCATCCGGCTGTCACACGCCCCCTGAAGGGGGCTTTAGGCCTGCCTCGT
>JBDNCV010000181.1:0-6752 GCA_046719465.1 Anaerolinea sp. | reverse complement strand
AGAACTGGGCGTGCTGGCAGCTCGCCCAAGAAGCGCGCGGTGACCTGCTGTTGTTCACCGATGCCGATACTCGCTGGGAGCCAGAGGCGCTGGCCGCCCTGCTCGCGCATCAAGAGATGACCCAAGCCGACCTGCTCACCGCGTGGCCAACGCAAATCACGCACACGTGGGCGGAGCGCTTGATTGTGCCGTTGATGAGCTTTGTCATCATGGCTTACCTGCCCATCGTGATGACGCATTACGGGCCGTTTGCGATCTTCGGCGCAGCCAACGGCCAGTGCATGCTGTGGCGACGCGCGGCCTACCAGCGGTTAGGCGGGCATCGGGCGGTTGCTTCCAGCGTCCTAGACGACGTTGAACTGGCGCGCGCAGCGAAGCGCCACCGGCTGCGCCTGCGCATGGTCGATGCCAACGGCCTCATCGTCTGTCGCATGTATGACAGCTGGCCGACGGTGCGCAACGGCTTTGCCAAGAACATCCTCGCAGGCTATGGCAACAGCGTCGTGCTGCTGCTGCTGAGCGCAGCGCTGCACTTCGGGCTGTATCTGCTGCCGTGGGGGCTGCTGCTGCTCGCCGAGTGGCGCGCGTGGGGCTTGGCGATGATTGCGCTGGGGATCAGCGCGCGGGCGCTCAGCGCGGCCTACACACGCCAACGGGTGTTAGACGCGCTGCTGCTGCCCGTCTCGGTGCTGCTCATGCAGCGGATCGCCCTTCACGCGCTCTACTGGCATGTTACCGGCGGCCCACGCTGGAAAGGCCGCACCCTACACCAACCAAAGGAACCGCCATCATGGGGACACGAAGCGCCATCATCATCGGCGCAGGCATCGGGGGATTAGCCTGCGCCATCCGCCTGCGGCTGCACGGCTACGACGTGCTGGTGTTGGAAAAAAACGACCGCGTGGGCGGCAAAATGTACCTGCACGAGGCAGACGGCTTCCGCTGGGATACCGGCCCCAGCGTCGTCACCATGCGCCACGTGTTCGAAGCGCTCTTCCATGATGCTGGCCGCCGCATGGAGGATTACCTCACGCTGCTGCCGCTCGACCCGCTGACGCGCTACTTCTACCCCGACGGAACCGTGTTCGACGCCAGCCCGTCCACCTCACAGATGGCCGCCAACATCGCCGCCCTTGACGCGCGCGACGTGGAAGGCTACTTCGCGTTTCTCGCTTACGCCGCGCGGATTCATCGCGTCACCGGCCCGGTGTTCATCTACGACAAGCCGCCTACACCCGCCAGCTTCGCCCGTGTGCCTGTCACCGAATGGCTGGCGGCCGACCCCTTCCGCACGATGCAGCAGGCCATCAACCACCACGTGCGATCTCCCTATTTGCGCCAGCTTTTAGGGCGCTTTGCGACGTATGTCGGCGGCAGCCCGTTTGCCGCTCCGGCTACGCTCAACGTGATCGCCCACGTCGAGTTGATGGGTGGCGTGTGGTATCCACAAGGCGGCATCTATCAGATTGCGGCAGCCTTTGAACGCCTCGCGCGCGAGCTAGGCGTGACGATCCAAACCAGCACGCCCATCCAGCACATCACGGTTGAGCGTGGCCGCGCGGTCGGCGTGGTGACCGCAGCCGGAGATCGCTGCAGCGCTGATGTGATCGTCAGCAACCTCGACGTTACGACGACCGTTGAGCGCCTGCTGCCGCCCGAGGTTGTTCCATCGCGTCAGCGTCAACGCCTCGTCCATTATGCGCCGTCGTGTTCCGGCTTCATCCTGATGCTAGGGGTCAAGCGAAGCTTCCCGCAGTTGGCGCACCACAACCTATTCTTCTCGGAGGACTACCGCGCCGAGTTTCGGGCCATCTTCGACGATCTCGTGCCCGCGCCGCGCCCCAGCGTCTACGTGAGCATCACCGCCAAGACCGACCCCGACCACGCCCCGCCCGACAGCGAAAACTGGTTCGTGTTGATCAACGCCCCCGCCCGCGCCCCCCACGTCGATTGGCAGGCGCAAGCCCGCCCCTACGCCGACCGTGTGCTGGATCTGCTGGCAGAGCGCGGCTTCGACGTGCGTCCGCACCTCGCCCATGAGACGATCTGGACACCCGCCGACCTCGAAGCCAACACCGGCGCGTGGCGCGGCGCGCTCTATGGCCCCAGCGCCAACAGCCGCTTCACCGCCTTCCTGCGCCCGCACAACCGCAGCCGCGCCGTCAAAGGGCTGTACTTCGTCGGCGGGACAACCCACCCGGGCGGGGGCGTGCCGATGGTGACGCTCTCCGGCAAGGTCGCCGCGGACTGCATCGTTGAGGATCAGCGATGAAAGCGTTCTACGCCGACCATTTCGTGCTGCCGCTGCCAGAGGGTCACCGCTTCCCGATGGCAAAGTACGCGCGGCTGCGGCAGCGCGTCGTCGAAGACGGCATCATCGCCCCGCACGATCTGCTCGTGCCACCCGCCGCCACCGACGAGGAACTGCTGCGCTGCCACGACCGCGACTATGTGGAGCGCGTCAAGGCGGGGCTGCTGACACATCGTGAGCTGCTGCGAATCGGCTTCCCGTGGTCGCCCCAGATGGTCGAGCGCTCGCGCCGCAGCAGCGGAGCCACAATCGCCGCTGCGCGCGCTGCGCTGAGCGAGGGCTGCGCCGCCAACCTCGCCGGCGGAACACACCACGCCGGGCGCGACCACGGGGAGGGCTACTGCGTGTTCAACGACGCGCCCATCGCCATCCGCGCCTTGCAAGCCGAAGGCCTGATCCGCCGCGCCATCGTCATCGACTGCGACGTGCATCAAGGCAACGGAACCGCCGACATCTGCCGCGACGACCCTACGATCTTTACCCTATCGATCCATGGGGAGCGCAACTTCCCGTTCCGCAAGGTGGCGGGTGACATGGATATTGGCTTGCCCGACGGCACGAGCGATGCCGAATACCTCGACACGCTCGCCTATGCGCTGGAGCGCGCGCTGTTCCTCGCCCAGCCAGAGTTTGCCGTCTACGTCAGCGGGGCTGACCCGTTCGAGGGGGACAAGCTCGGCAGGCTCAGCCTCAGCAAAGAGGGGCTGCGCCGTCGCGATGAGATGGTGTTCAACGCGCTGCTCGAGCGGCGCATCCCTGTCGCTGTGGCGATGGGTGGGGGCTACGCCGCCAACGTCGACGACATCGTAGACATCCACGCGCAGACCATCCGCGCCGCCGCACTAATGGCGCAGCGCTGGCAAAACATCTACGCTTGATCGACTTCGCTCGGCTTGGAGGCCATCAACAGGCTAAGCGTCCCACGCTGGACGACCTTGCCCTCTTGGTTGACGATCCGCAGCTCAAATTTCACAAGGCCACCGCCCAGCCGCCGCGCCTCGGTCTTTTCAGCCACGGTCAGCTCCGCGTGGATCGTATCGCCGATGAAGACCGGCGCGCTAAACTTCACGTCCAACTCGCGGAAAGCCAGCACAGTGCGCTCCAAAATGCCCAACTGATAGGCCTGTCCCATCGCATAGCTTAAGCTCAACAGCCCATGAGCGATGCGCTGGCCGAACATGCTGGTCTTCATGTATTCCGCGTCGGTGTGCATCGGGTTGAAGTCGCCCGTAAGGCCCGCGAACTGCACAAGGTCGCTGTCGGTCACGGTGCGCCCCCGAGTGACCATCTTCTGACCTTCAACAAATTCCTCAAAATAAAGACCAATCAACCGCCCTTGTGGATCAATCGGCATCGTCCCCCCTAGATTGGTGAGTTCCTGAGAACAGCTCAGGAGTGGTGAATAATGCGTTCGAGATGCTTGACCAGCGCTTGGGTCTCCAACGGCTTCGGCATGTAGGCGTTGAACCCAGCCTTGTAGGCATCATCCTCTAAATTGACCGAATGATACGCGGTAATGGCGACCACGGGGAGGTGCGCTGTCTCGGGGTTGCTGCGAATGTGGTGCAGCGTCTCCCACCCGTCCATCACCGGCAGCGCCAGATCCATGATGATGAGGGTCGGTAAGCGCCGCTTCAACGCCTCCAAACACTCCAGCCCGTTGTGAGCAATCTCGACTGCTATGCCGCTGTGCTGCAAGATTTTCGACACCATCTGAATGCTGTCGTACTCATCTTCAACCACCAAAATTTGCCAGTCTTTCGGCATCATCAGCTACGCCTCGTATTCGTCCAAACATTTTTGAATTTCAGCCACAAAAGAGTTGATCCGGAACGGCTTGGCGATGTAACCGTTGAAGCCTGTTTCAATCACTTTTTCTTTGTCCCCGGCCATCGCGTGCGCTGTCAGGGCAATCACAGGGATCGACGCCAGCGAGTCATCCGCCTTCATCAAGCGGAACATCTCCCACCCGTCCATCTCTGGCATAGACAAGTCCAGCAGCACGAACGTCGGGCGAACATCCTCGAGCAGCGCCAGCCCCTCTACCCCATTGCGCGCCACATAGACCTTCGCGCCGCCGTAGTTGAGCACCTTGCGCGCCACCCCCACGTTGTCTGGCTCATCATCGACAATCAGAGCCGTCCAGTCCTTCGGATCTTTACTGATTGGCATATGCTTCCCCTGTTCCACTGACTGACGCCGCCAGAGGCTCCCGCAGCGGCAAGGTCACGATGAAGGTTGACCCGCGGCCCAGTGTGCTTCTAACGCGCACGTTCCCTCCCATCATCAAGCACAACTTGCGAACGATTGCCAGCCCCAGCCCTGTGCCACCCTGCCGCCGTGCCGAGCTGCTGTCTACCTGCCGAAATTCCTCAAAAATCGTCTCCAACATGTGGGGCGCAATCCCGATGCCGGTGTCCTCCACAATGATCTGCCACGCATCCGGCCCGTGCCAGCGCACGCTCAGATGCACATACCCAGCATCCGTAAACTTGAAAGCGTTAGAAAGCAAATTGAGCACCACCTGCTTGATGCGCGCCGCGTCGCCGACGATGCGCTCCGGCAGCCGTGGGTCAAGCTCAGCCTCGTAGGCCACGTTCTTCTCGAGCGCGAGCGCCTGCGTTTGCGCCACGACCTCGTTCATCCACGTTTGCACGTGGAACGGTTTGCGCACCAGCTCCAAGCGGCCTGCTTCAATCTTCGAAATGTCCAGCACGTCGTTGATCAACCCCAGCAGATGATCCGCGTTGGCCAGCACGCGCGTCTGATAGTCGCGCTGTTCGTCAGTCAGGTCACCGGCCATGCCCGCCAGTTGAATTTCGGTGTAGCCGATGATGGCGTTCAGCGGCGTGCGCAGCTCGTGCGACATGGTGGCGAGGAACTCGCTCTTGAGACGTGTCGCATCCTCGGCTTCCTTGCGGGCCAGCGCCAAGTTATAGTTGGCGATGATGAGTTCTTCGTTTTGGGCGCTCAGCCGTTCATCCGTCAAGACGCGCTTCGTCACGTCGTTGCTGATGCCCACATAATGCGTGAGCAAGCCGTTCTCGTCGTGGATGGGCGCAAGGCTCAGCTCGTTGTAAAACAGCTGGCCATCGCGGCGGAAGTTGCGCAGCACCACCGTCACCGGTTGTTGATCTTTCAACGCCTGCCGGATGGCGTGTACGCCGGGTTGATCGCGCTGATCGCCTTGCAAAAAGCGGCAGTTGCGCCCGATGGCCTCTACGGGTGAATAACCCGTGATGCGCTCGAATGCAGGGTTGACATAGATCAACGGCTGATCGGGGAGCTGCATATCGGCAATGCAGACGCCCATCGGGCTGGCTTCAATAGCTTTGTTGCGCAGCAGCAGTTGAGTCTGCGTCAGCTTGGTGAACGTCTCATCGCGCGCCACACAGAAGATAAGGCGCTTCTCTACATTGGAGTTAGCATTCCACGACAGCCATCGAATTGAACCGTCGCGGTGACGGTAGCGGTTCTCAAAGCGCACCACCGTTTCCCCCGCGTGGAGGCGGCGGCTGGTCTCCATCGTGCGCGCGCGGTCTGCCTCCACCACGAAGTCCATGAAAGAGCGGTTTAACATCTCCTCCAGCGGATACCCCAACACGCGCTCCCATGCTGGGTTCAAACGCAGCATGCGCCCTTCAAAATCGACGATGGCGAGCATGTCGATAGACAAGTCGAAGAGATGTTGCAGTTCATTTTCAGTCATATGGTGGAGTGTAGTACGACTTCATTTGTGCCGGATGAAAAACCGCTGTGCTATTATCTTGTGTCATGGTGCACACAAAGGGATCGTCACAGTGACAACGCTCGGTCGAAACGGTGAGGACGCCGCACTGTCCCACTTGCTGGCGCAGGGTTACACGCTGCTGGCGCGCAATTGGCGCTGTGCCTACGGCGAGCTGGATCTCATCATGCAGCAGCACGGCCAGCTTGTGTTTGTGGAGGTCAAAGCCCGCCGCAGCCCAACCCCCGACGATGCCCTCACAGGCTTAACCGCCGCTAAGCTGAGCCGCTTGACCACCGCCATCTATCATTACCTCGACGCGCACCAGCTCCCCCCAGATGGCTGGCGTTTGGATGTCGTCGGCGTTGCGCTCAACGGTGACAGCGCGTCCATCCAACACGTGGAGAATTGCCTTGACTGGTAGCCCTCTGATCATCATCCTCGGCCCAACAGCCGTCGGCAAGACGGCCACCGCGATTGAATTGGCGCAGCGCCTTCAGACCGATATTCTCAGCGCCGACAGTCGTCAAATTTACCGTTACATGAACATCGGCACGGCTAAGCCGACCCTAGAGCAGCAGGCCGCTGTCCCGCACCACTTGATCGATCTAGTAGACCCCGACGATACCTTGTCGCTGGCGCAGTATCTGCGCGCTGCGCGCGAGGCCATCCAGCAGCAGCATGAGGCAGGCCGCGTCGCGCTGCTCGTCGGCG
>JBDNCV010000180.1:0-6902 GCA_046719465.1 Anaerolinea sp. | reverse complement strand
CCCGCAGAGAGGGGACTTTTGCCCCCTTCTCCTGTGGGAGAAGGGGGTTGGGAGATGAGGCCTTGTAACGCCAACCGAACAAGACAAGATGGCGCATCACCGCGACCTTAGACCCTCTCGCAACATAACTCCCCTTGACAAAATGATAGAAATCGCTAGATTAATAAAAGATTAGTGGGAGATACTTCATGAGCTACGACCTGTGCTGGTACGATGAGAGTCGACAAATTCTGTTGGTGACGTTTGGTGAAGGCATTACCTACGATGTGCTCTACCAGCTTTACGAAGACTGCGCAAGCATGCTGGATACCGTCTCCCACCCCGTGATCTTGATCCATGATCTGAGCCACTTAAAGGTTGTTTTCAAGATCGACATCGCATCAATGGCCAAACTGCCGCGCATGCGCATCATCCAGCACCCTAACTGGCTGCTCAGCTACTTCGCCAATCCCAAAGGACAATCAAAAATTGTCCTCGATGTGGTAAGCCGACTGTTCCCCACCATGATGCGGTCAGTCCTAACTGTGGCAAGCGTCGATGAGGCGTTCGCTCGTGCGAGAGAAAAGCTGGCTGCCTTGCCGCCTAGCCCCAATCTAGCGCCCTAGCGCCGCTTCGAGTCGATCTGCGACTTCCAACCAGCAGGCAGTGTCTAACGCGGCTGTATCTGCGTCTGTCCAGAACAAATAGGCCAGTTCCAACGATTCAGGGTCGCCCGGGTGTTGGCGCTGATGCTCCCACGCGGCGGGTCGCTCGCCGTACCATGCCTCGACCAGCTCCGCCATGATTGCGTTCACAATGGCGCTGGTCATAAAGCTGACGCGCGCCTCGGGGGTGTGCTTCTGCTGCATCGACTGCACCACGTCATAGACCGCTTTGAGAAAGTTGGCACAGCCCGGCTCTGCAAAGGGCTGGTTGAGGGCCGCCTCGGCCACTTGATCATCGGGGGCCATGCCATACGACGCGATGCTCACCAACAGCTGCCGCACCCAGCCTTCATCTGGGTAGTAGCTCTCGAAGATGTCCACAAAACGCCAGACCTGCTCCAGTGCGACGCTGAGCGCTGCGTACAGAGTAAGCTGCCCCAGCAGGCGCTTTGTCAGAAACTGGCACTGCTCAGGGCTGCGTTCATGGGCAGCTTGGCGCAGGTCGGCAAGGTCGCGGCGTTGAGCGTCGTTCATGGCTGTGTTCCGAAGATGTAGCAGGGCGCATCCGGCCCAGTGTTAAAGATCACATCCAACACGCTCACGCTGTGTTCAAACGGCGGATAAAGCTGCGGATATTCCGGATAACCGCTGTAGTCTTTGTAGACGACCTGCACGCCGTGCCGCGCGAACAAGTCGTCGTCCATGTAGGCGCGCGCCGATGGGCCAGAGATGTAGACATCCGCGCCAGCTTCTAGACACAGGCTCAACACGCGGTCAGCCTTCACCCCCTGCGACCGATACTGCGTTGACCACGTGATTGGCGTGCGAATCCCGAGCAGATCACAAAGGGCGCGCAGAAAGATCATGTTGATCTCGCTCAGCCGTGTAATGCCCTCCATCTGGTAATAGAGGGCTTCGATTTGATCACGATACGCGCGAAAGCACGGGGCGCGACCATAGGCGGTTTGCAACGTTTTCCAATGCTTGATATACCAGCGCGGGTTGGCAATCTCAGTCTCGTCGATGCGTTGGCCAAAGCGCCCGCTGTAGCGCACTGGGATCGTCAGCCACTGCACACCCTGCGCGGTTTTGATGCGGTTGCGGTTGCGCCAGTCGTTGTCAGTGTACTGCGCCTCGTCGAACAGGATGAACTCGTCGCAAGCGTGTATAATGTCGAAGTATCCCTTCCACGGGATGTAATTCGATTGAATAATGGCAATCGTTTTCGGCATATAATCGGTGCAGGGTGAGTGAACCCCCTCATGATACGCCATGCGCCAACGAATGTGAACACATAAGCGCGACAAGGACTGCTTCTTCATGACCCACCCAGAAGATACCCTGAACCAACTTCGGCAGTTCTTCGACGACAAGATCAGGGCGCACGGCCCCACCGGCGAAGGGGTCGGTTGGAAGGACACCGCTGCCCAGCGCGCGCGCTATGCTCAATTGCTGCATCTGTTTGAGCCGACCGTGCCGCGCTTCAGCGTGATCGACTATGGCTGCGGCGCGGGCGCGCTGGCGGGTTATTTGACCGAGCAGGGCTACCAGATGGACTACCTCGGCTATGATATGACGCCGGCCTCCATCGAAGCAGCGCGCGCCGCCTATGGCCACCTGCCGGGGGTGCGCTTCACGGATGACGAGCGCGATCTGCGCCCGGTCGATTACGTTGTGGGCTGCGGCCTGTTCAGCATGCGCCTGAACACCCCCGACGACGAATGGCACGCCTACATGCTGCGCACGATTGAACGCTTGTGGTCGCTCAGCACGCGCGGCATCGTCTTCAACTCGTTGACGAGCTACAGCGACCCAGCCTACATGCGTCCAGAGCTGTTCTACCCTGACCCGATGCAGGTGTTCGATTTCTGCAAGCGTCAGCTTTCTCGCAACGTCGCGCTCTATCACGACTACGATCTGTACGACTGGACAATGGTCGTTCGGCGCTGAATCCTATGAAACTCTCTATCGTCACCACCCTGTACTATTCCGAGCCTTACCTGCGCGAGTTCTACGAGCGGGCACGCGCCGCCGCCTTGCAGGTGACGCCTGATTATGAGTTCGTGATCGTCAACGACGGCTCGCCCGATGGCGCGCTCGACGTGGCGCTGGCGCTCCACCACACCGACCCGCGCGTAACCGTGGTTGACCTTTCGCGCAACTTCGGCCACCACAAGGCCATCATGACCGGCCTCGCCTACACTACGGGCGATTGGGTGTTTCTCATCGACTGTGACCTCGAGGAAGCGCCGGAGACGTTGCCTGATTTTTTTGCAGCGCTGCACGCTCAGCCCGATGCCGACGTGGTCTACAGCGTACAGGCCGTGCGGCAGGGCAGCGCGTGGCGGCGCATCCCGGGTGATTTGTACTACCGGCTGGTGCGCTACTTGAGCGATTACGACGTGCCCCAAAACATCCTCATGACGCGCCTCATGAGCCGCCGCTATGTGCGTGACCTGCTGCTGCACCGCGAGCACCTGTTCAGCATTGAGGGCCTGTGGGAACTCACCGGTTACAAGCAGGTTCCCATCACGATTGAAAAGACCTTTAAAGGGGCCAGCACCTACACCCTCAGCCGCAAGCTGGCGCTGGCCATCTACGGCATCACCGCTATGAGCAGCAAGCCGCTCATCATGATTGCGTGGTTGGGCTTGGCCATCACCATCCCCAGCGGATTGTTGATCGTCCTCTTCATCTTGCAGTACCTGCTCGGCATCACGACGGGCGTGGACGGCTGGACGTCCACGATTGTGTCGCTGTGGTTCCTCGGCGGGTTGATCATCTTCATCCTCGGCATCATGAGCATTTACCTTTCCGTGATCTTCACCGAGATCAAAGCGCGCCCGTATACTGTTGTGCGCGCTGTGCATCGCACTGCCCACCAGCCCATAGTAGATGAAAGAGACTTACAGCATGAATCCGCTTGATCGCGCCCTCAAAGAGGTGCAAAGCTTCTTCACCGAGAAGCTCACAACGTATGGGGCCGACCCCAAAGGCGTCGACTGGAAAGACGCCCACGCCCAGCGCGTGCGCTTCGACCAACTGCTAAAAATCGTCCGCACCCCCACGGAGCCGTTCAGCCTGCTGGATTACGGCTGCGGTTATGGCGCGCTGGCGGGCTACTTGGCCGAGCTTGGCTTGAACGTGCGCTACATCGGCTACGACTTCACACCGGCAGCAGTAGAGGCAGCCCGCGCCGCTTACGGGCATCTCAACAACGTGATGTTCGTTGATACCACCGAGACGCTCGCGCCGGTCGATTATGTCGTTAGCAGCGGCGTGTTCAACATGAAGTTGCAAGCCCCGACCGACGCATGGGAGATCTACGTCAAACAGATCATCGAAGAACAATGGGCGCTCGCCCTCAAAGGGATCAGCTTCAACTGCCTCACCAGCTACAGCGATCCCGAATACATGCGCGACGACCTGTACTACGCTGACCCCAAAGCCTATTTCGACTGGTGCAAGCGCACGCTCAGCCGCAACGTCGCCTTGCTGCACGACTACAACACCTACGATTGGACGATGCTCGTGCGCAAAGGCTAGCGGCATGTACCACCCTGCTCGCTGGTGAGAGGGCAGCCAGAGAACACATTTTGGTCAGGCCTCACCCCTAAATCCCCTCTCCCGTGGAGAGGGGACTTGCCCCATCCCCTTCGGGAGAGGTCGAAGCTAGCAAACACTACCTATGGCCAGCCAGTACTTCTCCCACGAGGGGATGAGGGTCGCTGGCTCGCAGCGACCCGTACCCCCTCGCCCCAGCCGCGCAGCGGCGCGTGGTCGAGGGGACAGGGGGTGAGGGGAGCCATGTTAGACCCTCCCGATGCAAAATCTTGATTGACCCCGCAAGCAAAATGTGCTATAGTCTCAGCGTCAGTGAGCACGATCCTCTCTTCCATTCCAGACCTGATCTACCTAAATTAGCATGAAACGCCCACTGCGGCATCTGTGCGCTCAACAAGCCCTGTCTAGCTGTTACACGCCTGATGGATGTGCTGTCAACCATTGAATCGTATTTAACCTCCCCTTTAAACTGGAGTCTTCATGGATATCGCAACCCTTGAGAGTAAAACCCTGCCCGAACTGCGCGAGATTGCGCGTAAGACCGAGCTGCCCCGCTTCAGCCGCTTGAAGAAAGAGGAACTCATCCTCGGGATCCTGCGCGCTGATGCCGAACGCCAAGGCCTGCAAATGCGCGGCGGCGTACTGGACATTATGGACGACGGCATGGGCTTCTTGCGCGCGGAGAACTACCTGCCCGGCCCCAACGACATCTACGTGAGCCAGACGCAGATCAAGCGCTTCCACATGCGCACCGGTGACATGGTCATCGGCCATGTGCGCCCGCCCAAAGACAGCGAGAAGTACTACGGCCTGCTGCGCGTTAGCTCGATCAACGGCAAAGCCCCTGAAGAAATCCGCAACCGCCCTAACTACGAAAACCTCACCCCCATCTTCCCGACACAGCGCTTCAACCTTGAGACCCGCCCGCACATCCTCAGCACGCGGCTTCTCAACCTGATCGCGCCCATCGGCAAGGGGCAGCGCGGCTTGATCGTCTCCCCGCCCAAGAGCGGCAAGACCACCTTCCTAAAGGACATTGCCAACGCCATCAGCGATAACTATCCCGCGGTGCACCTCATGATCTGCTTGATCGGCGAGCGCCCTGAAGAAGTGACCGACATCGACCGCTCCGTGGATGCCGAGGTCATTGCCAGCACCTTCGACGACCCCGTGACGCACCACGTCCGGGCGGCGGAGATGGCGCTCGAGCGCGCCAAGCGCCTTGTGGAGCTGGGGCGCGATGTCGTCATCCTGCTCGACAGCATCACCCGCCTGACGCGCGCCTACAACCTCGTCGTGCCCCCCAGCGGCCGCACCCTCACCGGTGGCCTCGACCCGTCGGCCATCCACCCACCGAAGCGCATCTTCGGCGCGGCGCGCAACATCGAAGAAGGCGGCAGCCTGACGATCATCGCCACCTGCCTCGTCAACACCGGCAGCAAGATGGACGACCTCATCTACGAGGAATTCAAGGGCACGGGCAACATGGAGCTGCACCTCTCGCGCAAGCTGCAAGAGCGCCGCATCTTCCCGGCCATTGACATCGCCCAGTCGTCCACCCGCCGTGAAGAGCTGCTGCTGGGGCCGGACGTGCTTCAGCGCGTTTACACCATGCGCCGCATGTGGACGCACCTTGCCGAGCAGGGCGAGTTTGGTGAAGTCAACGCGACCGAGCAGCTTCTGAACTCGTTCCGCATGTTCGACACCAACGAGCAGTTCCTCAACAGCCTCACGGGGTCATCTAACAACGGGCGGTATTGAAAAGACTGACTACGGCAAAACGCGCGTCGTCACCAGCCGATTCGCCGCCTGCCAGAACGTGAAACCCTCGGCATACGCCGTGTTGACCGCCAGCCCACGGAACTGGCTTAGCACGCGCGCGTAGTGATGGAATGGGTTGTGCTCTGGCGCAGGCAGCACAAACGACGGATCATAGCCCGCGGGCATGAGCTGGCTGCGGTGGCAGTCGAGCATGGCGAGCTTCTTCTCAAACTGAGCGCTGATGTCCACGTAGTCAGTCGGGATGAAGTTGATGCCGCGTTCTGCCTCCATAAAGGCAATTGGCACTTGGGCGCGGTGCGGCGGATACTGCGACGGGTAGTTGGCGGTGCGGGCGATCTGCGCGGCGTCGAGGACGAGGCGGCTGGTCGTCTTGTGGTCAGGGTGGTAGTCGTCCTGCGGGTGGGTGATGATGAGGTCGGGCATGTGCTGACGGATGACCTCGATGAACTGGTGGCGCGTCGGCGCATCAAACCATAGACCGCCATCCGGCAGCCCCATCCAGTGGCTGACCGCGCCGATCACCGCCGCTGACGCTTCCGCCTCCTGCTGGCGAATCTTTGCGATCTCCGCGGGGTCGCCTTTGGGGCGGCCACGGCCATCGGTGACGACGCACATCACCACCGTATCGCCGCGCTCGACGAACTTCGCCAGCGTCCCCCCACAGAACATCTCTAAGTCGTCCCCGTGTGCCCCGATGGCCAACACGCGCATAAGCCTATCTCCTTGTTGATTGTGTGATGCTTGTTGCCAAGACGTTGAACCGCGATGGACACGGCAGGCCTTCGGACACGGCAGGCCTTCGGACACGGCAGGCCGTGTCCCTACTACCGACCGCGCACGTCGAGCGCGTCGCGCAGCGCGTCCCCCAGCAGATTGAAGCCCATCACCGTCACCAAGATCGCCAGCCCCGGG
>JBDNCV010000018.1:0-36836 GCA_046719465.1 Anaerolinea sp. | reverse complement strand
GCATCCATCGCCGCCGTAGGGCTGTAAGTTGGGCGCGTTCGACCCCACGATGAGCGGCGGCAGCGGCGGCGTAGTCGGGTAAGCAGGGATCAACAGGGACGGGGGCGCAGCGCGCACCCCGCCGGGCGAAACAGCCTGCACCTGTGCCACGATAAGCGGCGTGTCGATACCGGTGGCGGGGTTCAGCCAGTCGTCGAAGCGCGGCCCCACCAACGGGAGCTGCGCCAGCGGCGGCAGCGGAACTACCTCCATCGTGGGGACGACGAACAAGACGCGCTCACTGCGCGGCGCAGCGGCCCCCAGCGCCGCGCTCAGCAGCAGGCTGAGCAGCATCAGCAGCACCACACCCATCACCAGCGCCCAGCGCCTAGCTGAGCGGCTCATCAGCCGGTCTCTCATCAGCGCTTATCACTTTAATAATGATGCGAACATAAATTCTTAAAGTCAATTTCATATGCGGTCGATACTGTTATGCGAGATGCCTTCACGGTTAAGGATGCCTTGATGACGCTCATCGGTCGCGCCGATTTACACATTCACACCACCGCCAGCGACGGTCGCTATACTGTCCAAGAAATTCTACAGCATCTTCAGCATCGCCAACCGCGCCTTGACGTAATCGCTATCACCGACCACGACGTGTTGGATGCGTCTCTGTGGGCTTACGAACATCAAAGCCGCTACGACGTTGAAGTGATCCCGGGGGTGGAGGTCAGCAGCCGCGGCGGGCACGTGCTGGCCCTGTGGGTGACCACGCCGATCCCGATGAACATGCCCCTCGCCGAAACCGTGCAGGCCATCCACGAGGCAGGCGGGCTGGCGCTGCTGGCACACCCCTTCCATCTTGAGTTTGACGTCGTGCGCGCCAACGCTTTCCGCTACCTGACACAGCCACACGTGTTACTAGAAGTAGGCCTTGATGGCATTGAAGTCCACAACGCGGGGATCGTCACCCCAGCGTGCAATTGGGTGGCGCGCGCCGTGGCGCAGCGCCTCGGCATGGCGGCGGTCGGCTGCAGCGACGCCCACACGCTCAACGCCATCGGCACGGGCGTCACGCGCTGGGCTGGGCGCAGCGCGGACTCTCTGCGGTCTGCTATAATGAAAAAGGCCACATGCGCCGAGGGGACGGCATGGAACATCAGCGACTACATCGAATACTTGCAGACCGAGCTGTTCAGTCGGGAGAAGCCCTCTTTGGCGAGCATGACCTCGTCAGCGAGCGCGCCCAGCGCGCCCCCATCCGGCGTGTTGCCATTCTGACAGAGGCCTTCCTCCCCAAGCTCGACGGCGTCAGCAAAACCTCCTACCTCACCGTGCGCTACCTTCAGCAAACGGGGCGCGAGGTGCTCGTCTTCGCCCCCGACACAGGCATCACCGAAGTCCACGGCAGCGAGGTGGTTGCCCTGCCCGCCTTCTCCTTGTCAATGGCCCCTGAGACAAAGGTCGCCATGCCCATCCCCTACATTGAAGAGCGGCTGCGCGCCTTCCAACCGGATTTGATCCACCTCGGCAGCCCCGCCCTGATGAGCATGTACGGCATGATCACCGCGCGCGAGCTAAACATCCCCGTGGTCGCCAACTATCAGACGGATCTGCCGGGCTACGCCGCCCACTACGGCGTGCCCTTCCTCGAGCAGCCCATCCGCGATTGGCTGCGCTACCTGCACAACGGCTGTCATGTCAACCTTGCGCCCACCAAAACGGTGCAGAAAGCGCTCAGGAAGCAGGGCTTCCACCGCGTCATGGTGTGGGGGCGCGGGGTCAACCTCACACAGTTCAACCCCGCGCATCGCAGCGCCGCCATGCGCGCGCGCCTGCTGGCAGGCCGCAGCGACGATCATCTGCTGTGCATCTATGTGGGGCGCTTGGCCAACGAAAAGCAGATCAGCATGCTCTTGGAGCTGGCCAAACAGCCCGGGATCGCGCTGGCCATCGTCGGCGATGGGGCGCAGCGTGCCGAGCTGGAAGCCTTGTTCGAGGGGACAGGCACACACTTCGCGGGCTACCTCTACGGGCAGGAACTATCCGAGGCCTACGCCAGCGCCGACGCCTTCGTCTTCCCCGGCCCCAACGAGACCTTCGGCCAAGTGGTGCAAGAAGCGTTCGCTTCTGGCTTGCCCTGCATCGTCACCTCCAAAGGCAGCGTCGCAGAGCTAGTGCAGCACGGCGTGACCGGCTTCATCTGCGAGCAGACCCCTGCCGCCTATGCGCGCGCCGCCACTTATCTGCGCGATAACCCGCGCCACCGCCACGAGATGAGCCGCGCCGCCCGCGCCTTTGCCGAGACGCGCCCGTGGTCATCTGTCATGAGCCAACTTGAGGATCACTATCTGACTGCGCTCAAAGTCAGCGAGCGCTTCAAACGCACCTTCCACACCACCCACTACCACCGCACCGCCCGCCTGCGCAGTTGGGCCGCCGCGCTCACGCTGTGGGCTGGCAGCACGCTCATCGGTCGCCTGCGGGCGCGTCCTGCGCTACAATCAGCGTTGAAGCCTTCCTAACCTAGGACAAACGCTCGATGGAACCACGCAAGACCATTGCCCTCATCAGCCATGACGGCAAAAAAGCTGACATGGTCGCGTTCGCTATCCAAAACAGAGATGTGCTGGAACGCTACGATCTGGTCGGAACGTCTACCACAGGGAGCTTAATTGAGCGTTCCACCGGCCTGAAAATTCAGCGCATGCTCAGCGGGCCGATGGGCGGCGACGCTCAGATCGCCGCGATGGTGGCCGAGGGCAAGATTGCCGCGGTGTTCTTCTTCGTGGATCCGCTTGGCGCGCACCCCCACGACCCCGACATCCAAAGCCTGATGCGCATCTGCAACGTCCACAACGTGCCCCTAGCCACCAACCCGGGCACGGCACAGTTCATCATCTCTGCCAAGCAGCTGTAGGGAGACCCTGTGGACATCAAACTAGACGCCATCTTAACTTGCCCATCCTGCTACGCCGAGCATCACGAGATCATGCCTACTGACTACTGCCAGTTCTTCTACGAGTGCGGGGCATGTCATGCGCGGCTGCGCCCTGCGCTCGGCGACTGCTGCGTGTACTGTTCCTACGCGGATACACCGTGCCCGCCCAAACAGCTTGAGCGCGGCCAGTCGGCCTAATCTGGTCGTTCGCGGCGGCGGCGCACAGCCCACAGCCCTAATTCCACCGCCAGCGCATACACCAGCAGCAGCCCCCCGCCCATGACCGCTGCCCACGGCGCAGCGTCCATCTCCCCCCATGCGGCAGACATGCGCGTGAGCGAGGTGAACGTCGCGCCATGATCGCCCAACAGCGCCGACGCAGCATACAGCGGCAGCACGGACTCCGCACTGGTCAGGACTTCCCCGCTGACGACGCGGTCATACAGCCACGAGAAGGCCGCCATGCCCGCCCAACGCGCCAACACCCACCCCACCTGATACACCAACGCGAAGGTGCGCTCCGGCAGGGCATAGGCCAGCAGCAGCCCGACCATGGCATCAAACGCCAGCGCCAACAGCGGCAGCAGCAGCGCCACCGTCATCCCCAGCGCGATCAACAGCAGCATGACCGCCGCTGGCAGGGGTGCGGCCATCTCAAACGCGATGATTAAGTCGAGATAGCGCCCGCGCATGGCTGTCATCTCCACCAGCAGCAGGCCAATCATCGCCAAGCGCACCAGCACCAGATACAGCAGCAGCACGCGCGCCCGCCGCAGGATGTGCAGCCATGCGCCACGCACCCACAGCGCCAGCCCCTCCGGCGTTGCTCGCAGCAGGTCATCGCTGCGCATTGGGCGCACCGTGATCACCACCCACAGCGTCGCCGCCGCTTGCAGCAGCAGCCCCGCCACCCACAAGCTGCGCCATGCCTGCTCCAACCAGCGCAGGCCATCTAATGCACGGAAAACCTCCGTCGCCGCCCCCACGCTGATCATAAGCAGGCTCAGGGTGAAAAGTGCCGCGCCAGTCAGGCGCTGCCAGCGGCGAACAGGCCGCTGCGGCGCGTGCGTGTGCAGGCCGCGCCAGCGCTCGCTTGCCCAGTCTCCTATCAGCCAGCGCAGCACACTGTTCTCCTCCTTGTAAGGTAAGCCCTCAGAGGTACAGAAGCTCAGCGATACGGGTGACAGTGGCCGCGTCGTGGCGATCCATCAACGCGAAGTAATTGCCCAAGAGCCGGTCGTGCAGCTCGTCAAGGTGCGCCACTGGCACGGTGGGGTTCTGAATCGTGACCACGGTCGCGGGCGGCTCCCCAAGGAACACCACCACGCCGAACACCTGCGGCGACGCGATCTGATGCCGCATCAAATACTCGCGGATTTTGCGAATATCCGCGATAACTTCGTCTGTTGGCGACCACGAGAGCGGCTTCCAGCGGCCTTGATCCTGCTGGATCATCCACTTGTTGCCCTCGTTGTAGAACACGCCGCGATGATCACAAATGCGAAACACCAGCACCCCGGGCGGCCCCACCAGCACCGCGTCGACGTAGCCGATAGCGCGCTTGCTCACATTGCGAATGAAGATGAAGCGCTCATCGACAAATTCGGCCAGCGCCTGCCCCGTGCTAAGCGCGAGCGGATTGTCCTGCTTCCACGTCAGCGCGCGGACAGCCACTGCGCCCGCCACCAGCAGCAGTGCCCCCCCGCCTGCCAGCAGCAGGTTGTAGATCGTCACATAGATCGGATACGAGGGATTGCTCGGCACGACCAGCGGCACGAAGCGCAGCAGCACCCCAATCACGAGCAGCAGGGCGGCCACCAAAGCCATCCCTGCCGCAGCGTATAACCAGCGGCGCGACCGACGCGACAGCGCTTGTGCCGGAACGACGTTTTGCATGTTAGCTGCTGCTGGGCCGACGGCGGCGCTTCGTGATCTGCTGCACGGGGTCAGCGGGGGGAGCCACCGCAGCAGGTGGGGCGAGCGACTCCCGCTTCTTAACGATGGTCTCCTCCAACAGGCTTTGCAGTTGGTTAAACTTGGGCAGTGGTTTGTTCAGCCACAGGTCGGGGGCCATCATCTGTTCGATTTCAGCGCGCCGTTCTTGGGTGAAGGTGTGCGCGGTGATCACCACAATCGGCACATGCTTGAGCTTCGCGCTGCGGCGCAGGCGCGCGCCCACGTCCCAGCCCTGCACTTCTCCCGGAAGGCGCAGATCCAACAGCACCAGCTCTGGCAAGTCACCCTTGTAGCGGCCCGAATCCACATCATCGAGCCACGCGTTCGCCTCCTCACCGTCGATGAATGCACGCCCGGCGATGCCCCACATCTCAAACATCGCCATGAGCAGTTCGAAAATCGTGGGTTCGTCCTCCACTACCATCCAAGTTGCCACTGTTATTCCCCCGCTGCAATGTGACTAGCTAACCAGTCTACTCAAGATTATTCCGCGTCTAGCTAAAAATACCATGAGCACTTAGCTATGAAACGACTCACCGCAAGCTTCGAACGTCGTGTGGGGCTTGCCTACCGCTGGATCATCGGCGTAAACAGGCTGCCCTCGCTTCGCTGCATCTGCGAGCCAGCGAAGTCAAACTCGACAATCATAGGTGTGAAATAACGGGCAGCATTCGGCGCATCAAAAGCCGTCCGCCCTTGCCGGATATCTTGGATCCACCACATATGCCCATTGGGGATCAGGCTGTAGTACAACCGTCCGTTGACCTCTGCCATGCGCGCCACAGTGCCCTCCCAACTGGCGATCTCGGCATCCGCGCCCGTTGCAAGGTCAAGGCTGTAGATGCTCATATCGTAAGTGGGCACGCTGACAATCTCGAAGCCGAGCGCGGTGTTCAACGCTTCTCTGTCTGCGTCGGTAAACCGTGCCAGCGCATCCCCGCTGACGGTGCGCGTGCTGTAGTACAGTCGTGTGCCGTCGGCGCTCCACGCCAGTTGATGGGGTTCGGCGCTTGTCGAGTAAGAGACCGTCTCAAGGCGGGCAAGGTCGATGAGGAGAATGCCAAGCCCTGCCGCGTCGAACTGGCCGACTTCGATCCCCGCAGCCATCATCCCGCTGGGGTGGACAACCACCCGCGAGATGCCCTGCTCAGTGAAGACTTCGCCGCTGGCAAGGTCAATCAAGCCTAATGTCGAGCCGCCACAGTCAGCAGAGAACAGGATGCCGGTGGGCGTTGGCGCCAGCGTCAAGAAAAAGCCGCCCAAGCCACCCGTTTCGAGGGTGTACATTTGATCGTCTGGGAAGGGGGATCCCCCGCCACAGCCTACCCCAACCCGCACCGAGCCTAAAATCTCGGGCGCTGCCCCCGCGACCGGCGCAATGGCCATGATGTCGACCGGAATCGTTTGATCCGCGCCGATATCCACCGAATCTTGCTCACCCATGAACAAGATAAGGCCGTCTGCCGTCCAGTTGATGGGATAGCCCGCGACGAGCGGCGGCGTATCCAAAACCACAACCTCCCCGCTGGCAGCATCCGCCACGCTGATCCGCGTGTTGAAATCGTCATCAAACGCTAAGAAGGCAAGCTGACTCCCGTCTGCGTTCCACACCAAGCTGCTAAATGCCGCGGCGCGCGCCACTTCACGCGATGCGCCAGCGTCGTTCACCAGCAGCAGCGCATCATCTGCGACGATGGCATACGGGAAAGACATCTGCGCCTGCGCGCCAGTCGCGCTAAGAGCAAGTAGCCCCACAGTCGCCACGCTTATCCAGCGAGGAATCGCCATCTAGAACTTCTCCTGTTATTTTTGAGTAAATGGCTTTAACCGATATTTGAGATACTAACAAAATTTTCTACACCTTTGCATTAAGGTTAGGCGACGCGAAGCATACGGAAGCCTGCCTTGTGGGCGTCTTGCCCGGTATGGCGCGCAGGGTGAGCGAGGGCATCTTATCGGGGGTGTTTGAGGCTGCAACCACTGGTGGCCCTTCGCATAGAGGCTGAAGCCCCTTTCAGGGGGGCGTGTGTTGGCTGGGCGCTTGAGCGTCCGGCGTTTGATCAGTTCTGCTTTAGACACTCCCCATCTTGGCCACAATCTGTGGCCGAACACGCATTGCTGAGTATAATAACAAGCGTTGTGGCAGGCCGGAACCAGTGGAGGGATGTATTGAACTGGTTAATTGCAGAAGATGAAGCCGACATCCGCATGTTGGTCTCCACGATGGTGCAGGTCTGGGGGCACACGCCGATGCCGTTCGAGAGCGGCCAAAAGGCATGGGACTTTCTCGAGAAGGTGCAGTCGGGTGAACACACCGCCCCCTTGCCGGAGTTTGCGCTGATGGACATCCGCATGCCCGGGCGCTGGGGCAACGAGGTCGCCCTCAAAATCCGCGAGACTGCGCCCATCCAGAACATCCCCATTGTGCTCATGACCGCCTTCATCCTGAGCGACGATGAGCGTCGCGCCATGATGGCCGATTATCAGGTCGATCACATTATCAACAAGCCGCTGCCTGACTTCACGGAACTAAAATCCATCCTTGAGGGCGTGATCGCCCGCAAGAAAGCCTGAAGCTCCGCATGACTGCCCCCACCCCCTCCCCCCGTGACGTCGGCGGCCTCGTGCGCCGCATTCAACAATTTGGCAGCGCTACCGAGCAGCTTTTCTCTCGTCTCTATGGCACGCTGAGCGTCCGCCACCTTCAAGAGAAGCGCGGCAAGGCCCGCAGCGAGCAGGAAAAGCGCAATCGCCGCCTGCGCCGCCTGCTGCGCCAGCGCGGGATGCGCCTTGAACGCCTCGAGGCCATCCTCGACCACATCAGCGAGGGCATCATCCTCCAAGACCTCAACGGCAGCGTCATCGAGACGAACGCCGCCGCCCGGGAGATCATCGGCACTGACCGCAACCTGTGGAACAGCGAGATCGTCCGCCTGTTCACCAACTTCTCGCATGTCGATCAGCTCTCAGCGGAACTTACGCCGCTGGATCAACCGCGCCGCCTCATGGTCGCCAACCGTCCCGTCAACGCGCAGGTCGTCGCCATTGCAGACAGCCACGGCCAACGTGTTGGCACGCTCATCATCCTGCGCCCTGACCAGCCCGACGCCAGTGCCCATCAAGTCAAGGCCAGCCTCGTCGAGCACATCTCCCACGAGCTGCGCACGCCGCTTGCGCCGCTGCGTTTGGCCAGCGAGATGCTCATCGCCGCGCCCGAGGATGCCCCGCCCAACCGCCGCATGCTGGAACTCATCAGCCGCAATGTCGACATCCTCGACCGCATGGTCAACGAGATGATCGACATCGCCGCCATGGGCAGCGGCCTGCTAAGCATGCAGGTGCAGGCCGTCTTGCTGGAAGACATGGTGATGGATCTGTACGACGAGTACAAAGACGACATCGCCGAGGCACAGCACGAGATTCAAATCCTGTTCAAAGACGCTGACCGCCTCATCGTCCAAGCTGACCCCAAGTACCTGCGCTGGGCGATCAGCAACGTGCTCAAGAACAGCATCCAATACACCGAGCCAAACGGGCGAATTTACGTCCGCGTGGGCGTGCTGAACAGCGACCCTCCCCATGTGTTTATCGACATCGAAGATACTGGCGTCGGCATCAGCCCAGAAGATCAGGCGCAGGTGTTCAACCTGTTCTTCCGTGGGAAGCCGCGCGGCAAAACCGGCAAACTCATCGACCCGCGCGGGCTGGGGCAGGGCTTGTATGTGGCGCGCAGCGTGGCCGAGGCGCACGGCGGCAGCCTGCGCCTGCGCTCGGAGGTGGGCAAGGGCAGCCAGTTCCGCTTTTTGCTGCCGCTGTATCAGCAGCCTGTTCTCATGGCGGATTAATCCCTTGCCGCGCCTTAAGGCCATGGTTAGAATGCAGCAAGGCGTTGGGTAGTTTAAGAGGATGCGGGTTTGAGCAAACAAGGTGCATTCATGTTCGTGCTGCACAGCCATCTGCCGTTTGCGCGCTTGGCTGGGCGTTGGCCTCACGGTGAGGAGTGGATCCACGAGGCCGCCAGTGAGACCTACATCCCGCTCTTAAATGCGCTCTACGACCTCAAAGAACGCGGTGTCCACTATCGGCTCACGCTGGGCATCACGCCCACCCTCGCCGAGCAGCTCGCCGACCCGCTGGTGCTTGACCACCTCGACGAATACCTCGACATGCGCATCGCCGCCGCCGCCCGCGATGTCGACATCTTCGCGCCCGGCTCCGCCATGACGAGCTACGGCCACCCACTAGACGCGATCAACCAAGACGAAGCCGCTATCCGCGAGCAAATGAGCCGCCTCGCGGGCAGCCCTGCGCTGCCGGTCGAGATGGTCGAGGAGCCGCAGCCCTACGTCGCGGCGCTCGCCCGCTGGTATCACGACTGGTATCAGCAGGTGAAAACCGCATTCCATGAGCGCTTCCAACGGGACTTAATCGGCGCGTTCCGCCAGCTCCAAGACGCTGGCTACATCGAGATCATGGCCAGCGCCGCCACCCATGCCTACCTGCCGCTGCTCTCGCGCGACAGCTCGATCTACGCGCAGATTCGCGTCGGCATTCAGACTCATGAGCGCCTGTTTGGGAACAAGCCGCGCGTCTTTTGGCTGCCAGAGTGCGCCTATCGCCCCGCCTTCGAGGACGAGACGAGCACGCTGCGCCGTGGGCTGGAAGACTTCCTCAAGGCGGAGGGCATCCAGCTTTTCTTCAGCGACGCGCACACCATCACCGGCGGGCGACCGGTGGGGGTAACCACGGGCGACGTGATCGGCCCCTACGGCGCAGTGCGCCGCCGCTACGATGTGCCCCAAAGCGAGATCGCCGCGCAGCGCAGCGCCACCACCTATCAACCCTACTGGGTGGCGGACGCACACGGCGCGTCGTCGGGCGTGGCCGTCATTGGGCGCAACTCCATCACTGGCCATCAAGTATGGAGCGGCGAGATCGGCTACCCGGGGGACTTCGACTACCGCGAATTCCACAAGCGCGCGGGCACGAGCGGCTTGCAGTATTGGCGCGTCACTGGCGACCGTGTCGACTTGGCGCACAAAGACCTTTATCATCCTGACTGGGCGACGTGCAAGGTAGAGCAGCACGCTGAGCACTTCGTCCACCTTGTGGGCGACTTGCTGCGCGACTATGCCCGCACGCAGGGGCGTCCGGGTCTTGTCGCCTCCAACTATGACACCGAGCTGTTCGGCCATTGGTGGTTTGAGGGCGTCAACTGGCTGTCGCAAGTCCTCACCTATTTCGCCCAAGCAGGCGATATCGAGCTGATGACCGCCAGCGAATACCTCGCCGCCAACCCGCCGACTGAGACCCTTGCGCTGCCCGAAAGCTCATGGGGCGCGGGCGGCAAGCACTTCACATGGGACAACCACGAGACCCACTGGATGTGGGAGCCGATTCATGAATCTGAGGGGCGCATGGAGGATTTGGTGGCGCGCTTTACCCACCCCACCGCCGACGAGCTGCGCGTCCTCAACCAAGCCGCCCGTGAGCTGATGCTGCTTCAAAGCAGCGATTGGCCGTTCCTCGTGACGACTGGCCAAGCCCGTGAGTACGCCATCCAGCGCTTCAACCAGCACCTTGAACGCTTCAACCGCCTCGCAGACAGCCTCTTGAACGGCACGCCCGATGTCGAATTCGCCGACGAAATCCACGCCATCGACAGCCTGTTCCCCGACATTGACTACCGTGTGTTCCGTCCTCAATGAGGCCAACCGTGCAGCTGCCCCTCTCTACCGGAGAGGGGCGACGTCGCGGTGAGGCCTCATCCCCCAACCCCCTTCTCCCGTGGAGAAGGGGGCACACAGCAGCACCCTGCCCCTCTCTACCGGAGAGGGGCGACGGAGCGGTGAGGCCTCATCCCCCAACCCCCTTCTCCCGTAGAGAAGGGGGCACACAGCAGCACCCTGCCCCTCTCTACCGGAGAGGGGCGACGTCGCGGTGAGGCCTCATCCCCCAACTCCCTTCTCCCGTATTGAGAAGGGGGCACACAGCAGCACCCTGCCCCTCTCCACCGGAGAGGGGCGACGTCGCGGTGAGGCCTCATCCCCCAACCCCCTTCTCCCGTAGAGAAGGGGGCACACAGCAGCAGCTGCCCCTCTCTACCGGAGAGGGGCGACGGAGCAGCGCGACGTCGGGGTGAGGCTTTGAGGTGAGGCTTTAAAAGGATGAAGGCCAACCGTGCGGCTGTGGCGCGCTTGCCGTCCAGCGGGTATACTCACCAATGAGCGATGGGCGTTTTTTGTGCCTGTTAACCAACACAGGATAGGCTTATGAGAGTTCTGATCGCCAGCGCAGAGGCTGTTCCCTTCGCCAAAGTGGGCGGGTTAGCGGATGTCGTGGGGTCTCTGCCGGTGGCGCTGCAATCTAAGGGGGTGGATGCGCGTGTCATCCTGCCCGGCTACGGGTTCATCAACCACCACCAGCATCACATCAGTTTCGCTTTCAGCTTTCCCTTTCATCACCGCGGCGGCGTGACCGATGTCCGCGTATACACCTGCCATCACAAGGGCGTGCCCTTCTACCTGATTCAAGGCTACCCCTACATCGGCGGTGAGCGCAGCGTCTACACCGATTGGGACTGGGACGCGCGGCGCTTCATCTGGTTCAATCAGGTGGTGATGGCCACGATCTACGAGCTGAATCAGCGGGAGGGCTGGCTGCCCGATGTCGTCCACGTCAACGATTGGCACACGGCGCTGCTGCCCTTCTTGATCGGCATCAACCGCTGGAAGCAGGAATGGCGCAGCATCGCCACCGTGACGACCGTGCACAACATCGCCTACATGGGCAGCTATGTGGGCGGGTTCCTCTACGAGGCAGGCATCCCCGCGCGCGATTGGGATCTCATCCACCGCTTCGGGCTGCACGACAACATGCTCGGCATCGGCCTTGCCACCGCAGACAAGATCAACACGGTTAGCCCACGTTACGCGCTGGAGATTCAGTACCGCTGGGCGGGCTACGAGCTGGCCGACTTGATGCATTATCGCCGCTGGGATCTGATGGGCATCCTCAACGGGATCGACGTTGAGTTGTGGAACCCCGCAACCGACCCCAACCTCGTGCAGAACTTCGACGCCCACAACTTCGCCCATCAGCGTGTTGCTAACAAGCGCGCCCTGCAAGAGCAGCTCGACCTGCCCGTGCGCGAGGATGTGCCGATCATCGGCGTGGTATCACGTTTGGCCTCTCAGAAAGGCTTCGACTTCGCCTTCCCCGGGCTGCGGCGCGTGCTGGCGCAGCACGACGCGCAGTTCGTGCTGCTGGGCACAGGCGAACCCGCCATCGAGCAGGCCGCCCGCCGCCTCGCCGATGACTTCCCGCAGCAGGTGCGCGTCTACCTCGACTACAACGGGATACTAGCACAGCGCATTTACGGCGGCTCGGATATGTTCCTCATGCCCAGCCACTTTGAGCCGTGCGGCATCGGCCAGATGCTCGCTATGCGCTACGGCTCGCTGCCGGTGGTGCGAGAGACAGGCGGCCTTGCTGACACAGTCCAGAACTACGACAACCACAACGCCGACCGTGGAACAGGCTTCGTGTTCCAATGGGAAACGTCGGACGCCGTCAGCGGGACGCTGCACTGGGCGATCCGCACCTATCACGAGCGCCCCGACGCATGGCAGCGGATGCAGCACCGCGCGATGACCACCGACTTCAGTTGGGAGACCAGCGCGCGCCAGTATGTTGACCTTTATGAGCAAGCAGTACGAAAAATACGAGGAGCCTAACCACTTATGAGAACTAAAGCGATTATTCTAGCTGGCGGCAAGGGCACACGCCTTGCGTCGCTCACCATGAAGCGGGCCAAGCCCGCCGTGCCCTTCGCAGGCAAGTATCGCATCATCGACTTCGCCCTCTCCAACTGCGTCAACTCCAACATCACCGATGTCCTTGTCCTCACACAGTATCGCCCCCACAGCCTGAACGACCACATCGGCAAAGGCCGTCCGTGGGATCTCGACCGCTCTTTCACCGGTGGCGTGCAGCTCCTCCAGCCCTATAAGGGCAGCCACGACACCGACTGGTACTTAGGAACCGCCGACGCCGTGGCGCAAAACCTGAACTTCGTCCGCCGTGGCCAACCTGAATTTGTGCTCATCCTCTCCGGCGATCATATTTACCAGATGGACTATGACATGCTGGTGAACTATCACCGCGACAAAGGCGCTGACCTGACGATCTGCACCATCCGCGTCCCGATTGAGGAGGCGAGCCGCTTCGGCATCCTCGACGTGGACGAGAGCTTCCGCGTCAAGCACTTTATCGAGAAGCCCAAGAACCCGCCCGGCAACCTCGCCAGCATGGGTGTGTACGTGTTCAACTACAGCGTGCTGGAAGAGGCTGTGCTGGCCGATCAAAAGAACACCGCCAGCAAGCGCGACTTCGGCAAGGATGTCATCCCGCGGCTGCTGGAAAATGAGGCCGCCATCTACGCCTACCCCTACGGCGGCTACTGGGTGGACGTGGGGACGGTCGAAGCCTACTGGGAAGCCCATATGGACTTGCTGCAATACCCGCCCGCGCTCAACCTCAATGACCGCACATGGGTCATCCACACCCAGTCCGAGGAGCGCCCCCCAGTGCGCATGATGCGCGATGCCGTCGTCCACAACAGCCTGCTGACGGACGGCGCGATCATCAGCAGCGGCGCGCTCGTGGAGAACAGCGTCCTCTCGCCCGGGGTCTACGTTGGGCCGGGCGCGGTGGTGCGCAACTCAGTGGTGCTCACGGACGCATACATCGAAGCCAACGCGACCGTTGAGCGCTGCATCATCGACAAGATCGCTGTGGTGGGCGAAGGCGCTAAGGTCGGCAGCAGCGCCTACAGCGGCAGCGAAGGCATCACCTGCGTTGGCAAGAATGCGTTCATCCCGCCTTACTTCACCATCGGCGGTGGCTGTGTGCTGGGGACGGATCTCAAGCGCGAGAGCTACAGCGCCTTCCCCAATAAGATCGTCCCCGATGGCACGTTGATCGGCTACTCGCACCGCGATTGACCCGTCGCAGACATCGGCATCTGTGGGTGGGGCGAGCGCTGTCTCGCCCCTGTGCTTTGCCCTAATGTCTCTCGCGGAGCCTGCCCGTCATTCTGCTATAATTGATGTTACGCTCAACATCAGACAGGCCACCGCATGCCCTCAACAGACCTGACCGGCGTCATCAGCCGCGTCACTTTCTACAACCCAGATAGCGGCTACAGCGTCCTAAAAGTCACGCCGACCTCGCGTGTCGACCGCGGCTGCACGGATCGTGAAGGTCTGGTGACGGTCGTCGGCGTGATGATAGAGTTCACCGAGGGGGAAATGGTGCGCTTCAGCGGCCAATGGGTCGATAATGCCACCTATGGCCGCCAGTTCAAAGCCGAGCGCTTCGTGCCGATCCAGCCCGAGAGCGAGCGCGGCATCGTCCGCTATCTGCAAGAGCGCATTCACGGGGTTGGCCAGACCACCGCCCAGCGCATCTACAAGCACTTCGGCGAGGAGACGCTGAGCATCCTCGAGCGCGAGCCGGAGCGCCTGCGCGAGCTGGGCATCAAAGAGAAGATCATTGAGAACACCCGCCACGCCCTGCAAGACAACCGCATCGAGCGCCTGACCATCGTTGAGCTGCAAAACTACGGGATCACCCCCCATCAGGCGCGCAAGATTTACGCCCAGTATGGGCCAAGCGCGCGCGAGGTGCTGCGCACCGACCCCTACCAAGTGGCGGTGGACGTGGAGGGCATCGGCTTCAAACGCGCCGATCAGATCGCGCGTGCCGTTGGGATCGACCGTAACAGCCGCCAGCGCATCCGCGCGGGGCTGGTCTTCACCGCGGAGCAGCTCACGCAAGAGGGCCATACTTTCATCCCGCGGGAGGCGCTGATCGATGAGGCGGCCCGCCTGCTGGAGGTCGACGACCGCGACCTCGTCGCCAGCGCCCTAAGCGAACAGCTGGTGTTGGGCCACCTCATCAGCGAGCCAATCCACTACAACGGCCAGAGCTTCGAGGCCGTCTACGCGCCGGTCTTCTATCACAGCGAGCGCGGCGCAGCGCGGCGCATCCGCGATCAACTGCTGATGCCCTCCAAACTGCAAGAGCACGCCCGCAAAGTCCATTGGCCAAAGTTCCTCGCCCAGCTTTCTGACCAGCACGCCCTCAAGCTCACGCCGCAGCAGCAGGGCGCGGTCAAGGCCGTGTTCGAGCGCAAGCTCAGCGTGCTGACGGGGGGGCCGGGCACAGGCAAGACCACCACCCTCCGCATGGTGATCAACGCGCTCGAAAAGGCGGAGTTCCGCTGCGCGCTGGCCTCGCCCACGGGGCGCGCTGCCAAACGCCTCAGCGAAGCCACTGGTCGCCCCGCCTCGACAATCCATCGCCTGTTAGAGTTCAACCCGTTCGAGGGGGGCTTCACCCGCGACGAGGACAATCCCCTCGAGTGCGACGTGCTCATCATCGATGAGTCGTCCATGATGGACTTGGTGCTGTTCTACAGCGTGCTGAAGGCGCTCCCGCAGCACGCCCACCTGATGCTGGTCGGCGACATTGATCAACTGCCCAGCGTGGGGGCGGGCAATGTCCTGCGCGACGTGATCGACAGCGGCCTTGCCTTCGTCACACGCTTGCAGGTCATCTTCCGCCAAGACGACAAGAGCCACATCGTCCAAAACGCGCACCGCATCAACCACGGCAAGATGCCCTACCTGAGCAACGACAGCCACGACTTCTTCTTCTTCAAGATCCACGACAACGACAAAGTCGGTGAGATGGTCGTCGACATCGTGGAAAATCGCATCCCCGCGAAGTTCGGCTTTGACCCGATGAACGACATCCAAGTGCTGGCCCCCATGTACCGCGGGCCGGCTGGTGTCGATGCTATCAACAACGCGCTGCAACAGCGCCTTAACGGTCAAGTCGGCCTTGCAGAGCTGCGCATCGGTGGGCGGCTTTACCGCGTCAACGATAAGATCATGCAAACCAAGAACAACTATACGAAAGACGTGTTCAACGGGGACATGGGGCGCATCATTGCGTTGGATGCCACCCGCGGCAGCGAAAAGATCATCGTGCGGATCGACGACAAAGAGATCGAGTACGAATACAAAGAAGCCGACGAGCAGCTCATGCTGGCTTACTGCATCAGCACGCACCGCTCGCAAGGCTCAGAGTACCCCGTGGTCGTCATGCCGATCACCACAAGTCATTACATGATGCTCCAGCGCAACCTGCTCTACACCGCCATCACGCGCGCCAAGAAGCTGGTGGTGCTGGTGGGCGATCAGCGCGCGGTCGAGATGGCCGTCAACAACGACAAAGTGACTCAGCGCTACAGCGGCCTGCTGCCGCGCCTCAAAGCGCTGGAGCTGTAAGCGCGGCTAGCTGCTGCTCAGGCGGTAGACATAGGCCAGCCCCTCACCGCTGCCGACCACCACACGCCGATTGTCCAGTGTGACCATGAACTGCGTCGGCTCGTTCACCGTCAGCGCTGCCGATGCCGCCGCCTCGCCCTGCATCAGATCCCACACCGCAAGCTGCGACGGTTCCATCGTCAGCACAACGTGGCGCCCGCTGCGGAACAGCGCCCGCGCCACGCTCGCTGTAGGCAGCGTCCACTGCTGCGCCACACACCCCTGCTGCACATCCCACAGCAGCACTGCGCCGCTGTCGCGCGTTAGCAGCTGCCCCTCAGGGGTCAGCACGGCGCAGCTCGTCGGATGGTGCGGATCCCCAAACTGGCGCACCTGCTCGCCCCTGCGATAGTCCCACAGATAGATCGAATGCGGCACGCCGTCGCTTGTCAACCCTGCCAACACCTGCGGCGCGCCCGCCAGCGGCAAGAGCCAGCGCACCGCGGCAAGGTGGCCAGCGTACACCCCGCACGGCTCACCGGTCAGCGTGTCCCACACGCGCACTGTGCCATCCGCGCCGCCGCTGATGATGACGCGCCCCTCATCCGCCAGCGCCACCGCCGTCACCGCTCCCTCATGGCCGCACAACGTGCGGACGCACTCGCCGGTCTCAGCGTTCCACAGCATCAACGTTTGGTCAGCGCTGGCTGATACAACAAAGTGGCTCTCACGAAAGGCCGCCAGCGCCAGCACGGCGCCGTTGTGGCCGTGCATCGTGATGTTGGGCAGCGCGCCGTCGAACGAATGGGTGAGGATGCTGCCATCCCCTGCGCCGCTGATGAGGGTGCGGTTATGCAGGGTTGTCAGTGCGGTGATAGGCGCTTGATGCCCACGAATCGTCTCAGTAAGGTAAAGTCGCATATGTGTTCATGTGTTAGGCCAATTCCCCACTATCCTAGCGCAAATTCTTCTCATGCGAAACTCATAATTCATGCCCTGCCCTATATTTGCGCCACATCACCCCTCGCCTCATGGCTTTCATGACGGCTCGCTGCAACATATGACAATCTTCACCCTTAAAGCCATGACGTTACTGTGTCATCAGAACAGTGGAATGGTGTATCATTCAATCGACTTCAACCAGCAGAATAGAGACGCCCCTTTATGACAGACCAAGCGCTGCGCGTTGCCATCATCGGTTCAGGGCCATCCGGCTTTTACGCCGCGGAGTATCTCTTAAAATCCAGCGGACTCACTGTGTATGTGGACATGTTCGACCGCCTGCCCACGCCTTACGGCTTGGTGCGCGGCGGCGTCGCCCCTGACCACCAGAAGATTAAATCCGTGACCAAAGTCTACGAGAAGATCGCCGCGCACCCCAACTTCCGCTTCTTCGGCAACGTCGATTTTGGCCGTGACCTAACGCTGAACGACCTGCCTGCTCATTACCATGCGGTGATCTACGCTGTCGGCGCACAGACCGACAAAGCGCTCGGCATCCCGGGCGAAGACCTGCCGGGGAGCCACGCCGCGACCGACTTCGTAGGCTGGTACAACGGCCACCCTGACTATCGCCACCTCCAATTTGACCTCTCGCAGGAGCGCGTCGCCGTGATCGGCGTGGGCAACGTGGCGATGGACGTCGCGCGCATCCTCGCCAGCAGCTACGACGAACTTGCCGTCACCGACATCGCCGATTACGCGCTGGAGGCGCTGCGCCGCAGCCGCGTGCGCGAGATCTACCTGCTGGGTCGGCGCGGCGCGGCGCAGGCCGCCTTCACCAACCCTGAGATCAAAGAACTGGGCGAGCTGGCCGAGGCCGACCTCATTGTTGACCCCGCGGAAGTGGAGCTAGATGAGCTGAGCCGCGCGTGGCTCGCCAGCCCGCACGCTGAACCCAAACACGCCAAGAACGTGGAACTGCTGAAAGGCTTCGCTGCGCGCCCGCCGCAGAACAAACCCAAGCGCGTCATCGTGCGCTTCCTTGTGTCGCCGCTGCGGATCGACGGGCAGGGCTGCGTCGAGCAGTTGACGCTGACGCGCAACACGCTCATCGCTGCGCCGGATGGCGATGTGAAAGCCCGTGCCACCGACCAAACCGAGACGCTGCGCGTAGGGCTGGTGTTCCGCAGCGTGGGCTACACCGGCGTCGCGCTGCCTGACGTGCCGTTTGACGCCAAGCGCGGCATTATCCCTAACGATCACGGGCGCGTGTTGGATGGGGATGCACCCCTCATCGGGCAATACGCGGTCGGCTGGATCAAGCGCGGCGCAACCGGCATCATCGGCACAAACAAGCCCGACAGCGTCGAGACGGCTAAGCTGCTGGTGGAGGACGCCGCCGCAGGCCGCTTGTGGGAGCCAACACAGCCCCCCACGGCGGTGGAGTCGCTGCTGACGGGGCGCGGGGTACGCTTCACGACGTTCGCCGATTGGCTCAAGTTGGATGCGCTGGAGGTGCAGGCGGGCGCTGCGCAAAATCGCCCGCGCGTCAAGTTCACGCAGGTCGAGGACATGCTGGCCGCGCTGGACGCTGCCCGCGAAGCCGATACGCTGCCGGGCGATTAACTGCGCGGCGCGAGCCGCCAGATCGAATTGCGCGTGCCCGGCACATTGGTCACAAACACGAAGCGCTCATCTTGTTCACGCCCTGATTCAAGCGCCTCCAACGCGGGGCGCGCCGAGGGCATGAGCAGGTAATCCACGCCGTAGCGCTGCGCGACGTAGACGATGGTATCGCGGTCTTCCAATGGGAACTGCACCCCCTGATAGCCCATGTAGCGCAGCACGAACGGGTCTTGTGTCATCACGATGAGACGTCCGTCGCCGTTGGTGTCGGGGAGCGTGTCAAGCGTCGCGGCGACGCGCTCCATCGCAGCGATGAACCCGTTGACGAAACGATTTTGATCGCGCACGAGTTCGAACGCGCTCATCGCCATCAACCCCGCGGCGATAAAGACGATCCCCGCGCGCAGCCGGCCATCTGGCACAGCGCGCCGCAGCCCGTAGATCGCTACGGGGACGATGAGCGGCACGAGCGAGAGATACGCCTTCTTGAAGCTGCCGCCTTGATTTGCCGTTGGGATCAGCACCGGATAGAACAAAAGCAGCAACCCCAACGTGAGTATGACCGGCGCCAAACGCCCCAACCGTTCACGTTCGCGGTGCAGCGCAAGCAGCAGGCCGCCGCCGATCACCCCCAACGCCAGCCCATCCGTCAGCATAAGCAGCATCATTCGCGCTGCGGCCGTCAGCTCGAACAAGCGGCGGCTGATGATCTGCGACATGGTCTGGCGCTCAAAGAACTCACGCAGCGTCACAGGATTGTCGAAGCGGTACAGGTCGTTAAACTCAATCCGGAGCAAAAGCTGGCCCAGATCCGCGCTGCTCCACGTGCCAAGCTCCGCGATATTGCGCAGAAACCACGGCGCGACGACAATCAACGCGGCCACAGGCAGCGCCAACGCCACCACGACCCGCCAGCGCGGTTGAATCCCTCCGCGCAGCCAGCGCCACCCCACCAGCAGCCCGGCGGCCAAGATGATTATTGGCGCATCCGCCCGCACCAGATACGCCAGCCCAGCCAACGCCCCAGCTGCTGCATACCACTGCCACCGCTGACGTTCCAGCGCGACCGATGTCACCAGAAGCGCCCCGCCAGCGCACAGCGTGAACAGGATCGTGGTGTCGGTGCGCAGCGAGTTCAACACCAACTCCGGCACGAGCGCGCACAGCAGCGCCGCCATCAGCGCCTCAACCGGTGACAACTGCAATTGGCGACCCGCTGCATACCCTATGAGTGGAACTAACGCCCCCGCCACGACAAACAGCGCCAGCGCGCCCGCGTGATCACGTCCGAACAGCCCCATCGACGCGGCGGCCACCGCCCCTGTCGCGGGCATCCAGAAATCTTCGGGATGTTCGATCTGTTCATACGGGCGGTTGAACGCCCAAATGTAGTCAATCGTGAAGCCGTGGCCGTCAAGCAGGCGCTGACCGAGGTTGTAGTAATGGTTAGGGTCGCCGATGCCCGGGTGCTGCGCCATCGGCAGCAGCGCAAGGCGGAACACAAATGCCCCCACACAGATCAAAGCCAGCCACAAGAGGGCTTGTTTCTCGTTAAAATTAAACAGAAATGGTTTTGCCATGCCATCCTACCCGCCACAAACGCAGGGGCGACGCGCTGCGTCGCCCCTACAACGATACACGTGCTGGTGGCAAATTGTGAGATCTTAGACGACGACCACGCTGTTCTCGCTGCCGTGCGGGTTCGGAACGTACTTATCCGCTTCAGGGTCGTTGTGCCACTCCGTCCGGTTGACCAAGTAGCGGAACTGATACTCGCGGCCTGCGGGCAGCGTCACCGTGATCTTGAAGCGCCCATCCTTGAGCGCTTCCATCGGGTGTGAGGTCTCGTTCCAGTCGTTGAAGTCGCCCACCAGCGTAGCGGACTCCGCGCGCAGCTCTTTGCCGAGGTAGAACGTCACCTTGCACTCACCTTGCGATTTGGTGTATTGTTTCTTAAGCATGTTTGTTTCCTCCGTCGGATACCGATGTGACAGGCGTCACGGCGCGGCATTGTAGAGGCCGCATCCGTGCGGCGCTAGGGTCATGTGGTCATCTCTATCCAAGTTTAGCAACTTTTTCCACCCGTTTTACAAGAATTTAATGCAGTTTAACCAAGAGATTCACGATAAAGATGGCGCGCCGCCTCGTCTGATTCCCAGAAGCCGCGCTTGGCGCGACGGCCGTTCAATGCCACAATAGCGGCCTGAACCATCCACGGACATCCGCAATCACTTTGGCCATCTACAAAGACGCGCTGCTCGTCATCGACATTGAAGCCACCTGCTGGGAGGGCTACAGCGCCCCGCCCGGCCAAGAGAACGAGATCATCGAGATCGGCGTGACCGTGCTCGACCTTGCCACATTGGAACTCAGCCCCGCCGTGAGCTTGCTCATCCCGCCGACCGCTTCAGAGGTCAGCCCCTTCTGCACCCAGCTCACCGGCCTGACCCACGACCAGCTGCAGCGCGAGGGCATTACGTTTGAAGCCGCCTGCCATCGGCTCGAAAAAGAGTTCAACGCGCGCAACCGCCTCTGGGCCAGTTGGGGCGGTTGGGACATGCGCATCATGCGGGCGCAGTGCAAGGCGCGCGGTGTGCGTTACCCCTTCAGCGACAAGCACGCCAACCTCAAACGCCTATACGCCGACGTCGTCGGGCAGCGCGTCGGCCTCAAGACCGCCCTAGAGGCGCGCCAACTGCTGCTGGAGGGGGTACATCACCGCGGCAGTGACGACGCCTATAACGCCGGGCGCGTGCTGGTGAGCCTGATTGAGCAGCACTCGCTCGCTGTGCTGCGCCGCTATGGGATCTGACGATGGACGACCGACGCGCTGGCATTGAACTGTTCCGCTCGCTGCTGACGATGGTCGTCGGGCAGGCCTTCACCGCGGCGGGTTACACGCTCGACCACACGCCGCTGCAATGGATCGGCGGCAAGTTTCGCTTCAGCAAGCCCCTCAGCGCTGACCTCATCGCCGCCATTGACTATCAAGTGCTGGTCTACACGGAGACAGGCTACGCCGCGCGGATGCCCTCTCGCTTCCGAGTGACGCTCAGCCGCGGCGCAGCGCACGGCCCCTTCGCAGCGCACCCTCAGCACATCACCCGCACGCTGGCTGCGCTGGTTGTCGAGGACTTCGGCGTGCCCATCCTTCCTAGCGCCGACCACTGGTGGACGTATCATGACCCGACCGCGCTCGGCAAGGCGCTGGCAGAGGCCGGTCACCTCGTCGTCGGCTATGGCATGCCGTGGCTCGATGGGACGCTGACGCCCCCTCATTAGCGCACGATTGCCCCACGCTGGCGGCTTTGGCCTTCTCAGGCTGCAACACTCGCCATTACAATCCGACCAGCAAGCGTATTGACGAGGGCTGCTATGCGCCTTTTGATTGTAGGAACTTGCGCGCTGCTGGCCGTCAGCGCGTGCAACATGGAGCTGGCACACCTGCCGACCCCCAACGCCGAGAACATCATCTACATCACGGCCACGCCCGATCTGCCCACGCCCGACGCGGACGGGGTGATCTGGATCACGGCCACGCCGCAGCCCATCGTAGGCCTTGCCACGCCTATCCCGACCGGCATCCTCCCGCCCACCGCCATCCTGCCGACGCAGCCGCCCACGCCCTTTGCCCAGCCTGTTGAGGCGCTGGCCCAAGCCGAGCAGCAGCTCCGCAACGGCTTCTATGAGCAGGCCACACAGACTTTTGCCGCTATCCTCGCACAAGGTGACCAGCTCGACCCCGCCATCCGAGCACAGGCCGCCTTTAGCTTAGGGCAAGCTGCCCTGCGCGAAGGGTTGTTCGACCAAGCGGTAAGCGCCTTCACCCAATTGATTACGCTGTTCCCGCAGGATGAGCGCGTCGCACAGGCGCACTTCCTGCGCGGGGATGCGCTGCTGGGCCTCTCTCGCTGGGCGGAGGCCATCGCCGACTTTGAGCGTTATCTCGCCAAGCGCCCGGGCTTGATCGACAGCTATGCCTACGAACGCATCGCCGATGCACAAATCGCCCTCGGCCAATTCGACGCCGCGCTCGTCAACTATAACAACGCCTTGAAAGATCGTTCGCTTGTGCCGCTGCTGGCGCTGCGGGAGCGCGTCGCCCAGATCCTGATCGGGGCGGGACGCATCGACGACGCCATCGCTCAGTACGACGCGATTTTAGCGGTGGCGCGCAACGCAGGCTACCGCGCCAGCATCGACCTGTTGGCCGCGCAAGCCCTCGTCGAGAGCGGCCGCGTTGAGGCAGGCGTAGCGCGCGCCCAGCGCGTGTTCGACACTTACCCTGAAACGCGCAGCGCCTACCAAGCCATGCAGATCCTCATGGCCAACAACGTCCCGCTGAACGCCTATCAGCGCGGGCGGGTGGCCTTCAACTACGGCGATTTCAACGGGGCGATCAGCGCCTTCAACGAGTTCTCCAGCACGGTCACGCTCGATCAAATCCCGGCTGACCTCTACTTGATGCTGGGCCGTGCCTACCGTGAAATCGGCAACCCCAACGCCGCCGTCGTCGCCTTCCAAACCATCGTGCAGCAGTACCCCACATCGCCCGAGTTCGGGGCGGCGCTGCTCGAACGGGGGCGGACGCGCTTCCTCTCCGGTGACATCGCGGGCGCGATTGACATCTACCTCGACATCGCGCGCCAGTACCCCGCGCTGTCTGAAACCGCGGCCGAAGCGCTGTGGCGCGTGGGCTATCTCTACGGCACAAACAACGACCCCGTGCAGTCGCGGGAGGTGTTCCAGCGCCTTGCGATGGAGTACCCCAACTCGTCGTGGGCCAGCAACGGCCTGCTGCTGGCCGCCACCGCTGCGGTCAACGCCCAGCAGTGGGAAGTCGCCGAGAATCTCTACGGGCGCATCGCTGCCATCGGCAGCCCCAACGACCGCGCCGCCGCCTACCTGTGGATCGGGCGCTTGGCGCTTCAGCGCGGCGACACCAACGCCGCTCAATCAGCTCTGCGCCTCGCCCGTGATGCCGCGCCGGAGAGCTTCTTCGCCGTCCGCGCCAGCGACATCCTCGACGGGCGCGAGCCGTTCACCCCACCAGCCGGCTACCGTTGGGAGTTCGACGAAGCCGCCGACCAAGCCGAAGCAGAGGCGTGGCTGCGCGCCACGTTCAACATCACCGCCGAGGGCAGCCTCAGCGCGCCGAGCGCCGCGCTGCGCGCTGACGGGCGGCTCATCCGCGGGCAGGAGCTGTGGGCGGTGGGCGCGTTCGACGAAGCCCTGCGCGAGTTCACCGCCATCCTCGACGAAGCCCGCGCCAACCGCGACGCCGTCACCAGCTATCAGATGGCCATCATCCTGCGCGATCTAGGCGTGTATCAAACGTCGATCCAAGCCGCAGCGGACGTCATCGTGGCCGCGGGCGTGCCCACGCTGAGCGCCCCGCCCTACATCGCACGGATGCGCTTCCCGATTTATTACGCCGACCTCGTGCTGGCGCAGGCCGCCCGCTTTGGCTATGACCCGCTGGTGCAGTTTGCGCTCATCCGGCAGGAAAGCCTGTTCAACCGCTACGCCGTCAGCAGCGCAGGCGCAACCGGCCTGTCACAGGTCATGCCCGCCACAGGGCGCTATCTGGCACAGAAGCTGGGCTACAGCACGTTTGACGTGAGCGATTTGACGCGGCCTTATATCGCCGTTGAGTTTGGCGCGTCTTACATCGAGGAGCAGCTGCGCTTGTTCAACGGCAACATCCCCGCCACGCTGGCCGCCTACAACGCCGGCCCGGGGCGCGCGCTCGACTGGGTGCGCCTCTCTGGGGGGACGCTCGACGCGCTCATGCTCACCATCCAATTCCAAGAGACGCGGACTTACCTTGAGCGTATCTACAGCCATTATGCCATCTACAAAGCGCTCTATGGCGTGCCGTAGGTCAAGGTCTCTGCGCAAGAAAAAAGCCTACAGACTTCCGTAGGCTCTTCAGGTTAGGCCTCCGCAGATTGGGCGAGAATCGCCCGCACTTTTGCTACCAGATCGTGATGCAAGATCGGCTTGGGCAGATAGTCGTTCGCGCCCGCTTCCATCCCTTGCATGACGCTTTCAGCATCACCGCGTGCCGACAGGATCACAATCGGCGTGAGAGCCGTCTCTGGGCGCGCGCGGATCGTGCGGCACAACTCAATGCCGTTCATCCCGGGCATCATCACGTCCAAGATGATGAGGTCAGGCGTGTTCTGGCCCAGCGTCGCCAGCGCAGATTCCGCGTCTTGTGCCTTCAGGACGTTGAAGCCGCCGCGCTCCAACATAATCCCGATGAGCGTCAGCGCTCCCAACTCGTCATCCACGACCAGAACGGTCTTCTTCATGGTGCAGCCCCTTTAGCAGGTATTGCCGATCTGTGCTGTGCCCCGCACACTCATTGATTATATTAGCGTCCCTTACAGCAGTCGACGGGAGCATTTACGTCTACCCTGCCAACGCATTAGAAACTAACTGTAAGTTTACCTTTCCTAGCCCTTTCTTGCAAACCTGATTGGGCATTTTGACGTAGAGAATTACGAGGATTTAACACCCGCGATGAACGTTCAACGCCCACAATCCCCCAGTTCTCGGGGGTGGAAGCGCATGTGCGTTTACAATAAGATTTAAACGTGAGTGGGCTATCATACAAGCAGGGAGGGGACAGATGACAAGCAGCACCCATGCAGTCGAAGTGCGGAACATCTCAAAGACCTACGGAACGTTTCGCGCGGTCAGCGATGTAAGTTTTGATGTGTACTACGGCGAGATCTTCGCGCTGCTTGGCCCCAATGGGGCGGGCAAGAGCACCACGATCCGCATGATTTTGGACATCCTGCGCCCCGACACGGGCAGCATCCGCGTGCTGGGCGCGCCGATCAACGACGAGATCAAGAACCGCATCGGCTATCTGCCAGAGGAGCGCGGCCTTTACAAATCGGCCAAAGTGCTGGAGATGATGGTCTATCTAGGGCGGCTCAAGGGGATGAGCGGCAGCGATGCCAGCAAGCGTGCCATGAGCCTGTTAGAGCGGCTGGAACTGGCCGAACACGCTAAGAAGAAGGTCAGCGAGCTGAGCAAGGGCATGCAGCAGAAAGTTCAGTTTGCGGTCACGATTATGCATGAGCCGCGCTTGATCATCATCGACGAGCCGTTCAGCGGGCTTGACCCCGTCAACCGGATGGTCATCCGTGATCTGCTGTTTGACTTCCGCAGCGGCGGCGGCGCGATCATCATGAGCACCCACCAGATGAACCAAGTCGAGGAGATGGCCAACCGCCTCACCATGATCAGCAAAGGGCAGCAGAAGCTCTACGGCAGCGTAGATGAGATTCGCAGGCAGTACGCCAGCCATGCCATCGTGGTAGAAGGGCGAGGCGATTGGAACCGCCTAGACGGCGTGATCAACGTCGCGTCTGTCTCCAACGGGCGCGAGGCGTTCAAGCTCTACCTGCGCGAAGATGTCAACAGCGACGCCGTGCTGGCGCAGATCGCCCAAGCGCAGGATTTCGAGATCAACCGCTTCGAGAAAGCCCTGCCCAGCCTTGATGAGATCTTCATCCGCGTCGCCGGGGAGGATGTCAAATGAACCGCGTGTGGGTCGTCGCCAGCTATGAGTTCATGAGCAACATCCGCAAGCCGTCGTTCTTGTTCGCGTTGTTCGGCCTGCCGCTGTTGATGGGCGGGCTGTTTGCCATCATCGCGTTGGTCTCGGTAATAGCGGCTACCAGCGGCGAAGTGCGCGAGGATGCCATCGGCTATGTCGACAGCGCCAACCTCACTGCCAACGTGCCGAGCGTGCCGGAAGGCTGGCAAGCCTTCGAGAGCGAAGAAGCCGCTCGCGCTGCTGTCGACGCCGGAACCATTGACGGTTACTTCCTGCTCGACCAGCGCTTCCTGCGCACGGGGCAGCTCGCGTTTTACGTGCGCGGCTCCACATCAGTTGACCTCGACGACATGGTGGAAGCTTTCATCGTCTCGGCGCTGGTGAGCAACACCCAAAGCGAGCTGCCTGCCGAGCGCCTTGAAGAACCGGTGCGGCTGAACCTCTTCCTGCTCAACACCCAGCGCTTCCTCACGCCGGTGTCGATGGCGGTGCTGTTGTTCGTGCCGGTCATCTTCATGGTCGTGTTCATGATGGGGATGCAGTTCAGCAGTTCGTTCTTGATGTCAGGGATCGTAGAAGAGAAGACCAACCGCGTGATTGAGCTGCTGCTGACGACGCTCACCCCCGGCCAGCTCTTGAGCGGCAAGATCCTCGGCTTGGGGGCGCTGGCGCTGCTGCAGCTGCTCGTCTGGATCGTGATCGGCGTGGTCGCCTACCTACTCACCCAAAACTTGGAAGCGCTGGAGGGCTTCAGCCTGCCAATCGATGTGGTGGTGATCGCGCTGGTTTACTTCATCCTCACCTACTTCTTCTACGGCAGCCTGCTGGCAGGCATCGGCGCGGTTGTCGACAGCGAAGAGGAAAGCCGCCAATACGCTGGCATCATCTCGCTGGCGTTGGTGATCCCGCTGTTCTTCCTCGTCACCTTCCTTGCCGACCCGTCTGGCCCCATCCCAACCGTGCTGAGCTACGTTCCCTTCACGGCGGCCATGTCGGTGACGATTCGCGTGGTCTTCGGCGCGATCACGCCGATCGAAGTGCTGGCAAGCATGGGGATTCTGTTCGCGTCCACGCTGTTGGTGATCTGGGCGTCGGCCCGGATCTTCCGGTTTGGTATTTTGATGACGGGCAAGCGCGTCACTCTGCGCGAGGTGGCACAGGTGCTGCGCAGTTCCAACGCAGGGGGTAGAGCATGAGCCATTTATTGACGGTATTCCGCTATGAGCTGACGCGCGGCATGCAGCGGCGCGGGTATCTGTTTGTGACCTTCGGCATCCCGCTCATCGCGCTTGTGCTGATGTTCGGCTATGACGTTGTGCAGTCGCTTCAACCATCCAACGAGAGCGACAGCATCAACGCGCTGCTCGCGGAGTTGAACTTGCAGGGCGTGCGGCAGGCCGGCATCGTGGACGAAGCGGGCGTGTTCCCGCCGCCCAACGCGCCGCTGAGCGGCTTCCTCGTGCCGTTTGAGACGGTCGATGAGGCGCTCGCAGCCCTCAACCAAGGGATCGTCGACGTGTTCTACGTCGTCGCGCCCGACTATTTTGAGACAGGCGACGTGACGCTCTACCTGCCGATGCTGGCGCTGGATCGCGTCAGCCCGCGCCCCATTGAGCAGTTGTTCTACACGACGCTGGCCCGCGACATTGACCCAACGCTGCTCAACCGGCTGCGGCTCCCGATTGAGTTTGAGCGCTTCAACCTGAGCATCGCCACCGGCGCCCAGCAAAACGCTGATTCGGACTTCCTGATGCTCTACCTGTTCGCCATCACGTTCTTGCTGGGCGTGTTCATGACCAACGGCTACCTGCTGCAAAGCGTCCTCGAGGAAAAGGAGAACCGCGTGATCGAGGTGTTGATCACGTCGATCCGCCCGACGGAACTGCTCGGCGGCAAGGTGCTGGCGTTTGCTACCATGGGCCTGCTGCAAATCCTAGCGTGGGCGGTGGGGCTGGGGCTGATGTTCACGCTGGCGCAGCAGTTAGAGGCGTTCCGCAATCTGGCCGTGGTGGCTGGCCTTCGCATTCCGGTTGACCAGCTTCCGGTTATGGCGCTGTACTTCATCGCAGGCTACTTGTGGTTCGCGGCCATCTTCGGCGCAGTCGGCGCGATCAGCACCTCCATGCGCGAAGGCCCCAGCTACGCCGCTCTTTTCACGCTGCCTGCGGCCATTCCCTTTTACTTCTTCACGCTGTTTCAGGCCATGCCCAACGGGCCTCTGCCGGTGTTCTTGAGCATCTTCCCGCTCACCTCACCCATCAGCATGATGATGCGCCTAAGCGTGACCACTGTCCCAGCCGAGCAGGTGATCTTCAGCTTGGGGCTGCTGTTCGCTTCCACTGCGGGCATGATGTGGGTGGCGGGGCGCTTGTTCCGCGTGCAGGCGCTGCTTGCAGGCAGCGTCCCCAAGCTGCGCGACATCCCTAAGTTAATTCGCAGTTGAGACCCCAAGGGGCGACCATGCGGTCGCCCCTTGTCGTTTCACCCCGCCCATGTGATAAGGCCGGGCTGGAACGGCGTCGACATCAACTCGTTGTAAGGAACCACGCGCACGCTTAGGCCTTGCTCGCCCGTGGTGCTGTACTTGTGCTGCGCGGTAAAAATATACGTCCCTGCTTCGCCGTTGTGCGAGAGCTGCATGTCGGTCGCCTCGCCGTGGATGATCTCGCCGCGCGTGTCCAGCGGGCCACAGTAGAGCTGCACGCGCACCTCTTCAGGCTTGAGCGCCCCCAGATACACCGTCGCCGTTACCTCGGACTTGCTGCCAACCTTGACGTGCCGCTCGGCCACGCTGACGTCCAGCACGCGCACCTCATTCCAGACGCGCGGCAGGTTGATCCGCCAGTTGACATACGGCAGCGCCGCGTCGATCTTGGGGGTCGTCATCTTCACGTAGCGCTGGTGCGCGGGCAGGTAGTACTTCTCGGTGTATTCCTGCACCATGCGATGCGTGGTGAAGAAGTGCCCCAGCTGCTTGATGGCGTTCTTCATCATCGTGATCCACTCACGCGGGAGGCCATCGCGCCCCTGATTGTAGAACTTGGGGATGATGTCGCGCTCCAGCACGTTCATGAGCGCTTCGCTCTCGATGCGATCTTGCACGTCGGCCTGTGATTCGGGGTACTGCTCACCGTTGCCGATGGCCCAGCCCACCTCGGGGTTGTAGGCCTCGGCCCACCACCCGTCTAGGATGCTGAAGTTGAGGCATCCGTTGTAGATCGCCTTCATGCCGCTCGTGCCGCTGGCTTCCTTGGGGCGGCGCGGGTTGTTCAACCAAACATCGCAGCCCTGCACCAAGTAGCGCGCGATGTTCATGTCGTAGTTCTCAAGGAACACGATCGAATGACGGAACTGCGGCATGTTGGCCACGCGCACGATCTCGCGGATGAAGGCCTTGCCCTCGTTGTCGTGGGGGTGCGCCTTGCCCGCGAAGATGAACTGCACCGGGCGGTCGGGGTTGTTCACCAGCTTGTCGAGCCGGTCAAGATCGCGGAAGATGAGCGTGGCGCGCTTGTAAGTCGCAAAGCGGCGCGCAAAGCCAATCGTCAGCGCGTCGGGGTTCAAGACCTCATCGGCAGCCTCGATCTCCGCGCTGGACGCGCCGCGGTGGATGAGCTGCGCTTTGAGCCGCTCGCGGCAGAACGACACCAGACGTTCACGGCGGCGCGTGTGCGTGCGCCACAGCTCGCTGTCGGGGATGTTCTCCACGCCTTGCCACATCTCCTTTTGGAAGTCGCGCTTGCGCCAGTTGGGGTCAAGGTAGCGGTCGTAGAGGGTCGCCATCTCGCGGCTGAGCCACGTCAGGACGTGGATGCCGTTGGTGACCGCGCCAATCGGCACTTCATGTTCGGGCAGGCGCGGGTACATCCAGTTCCACATCTCGCGGCTGACGTCGCCGTGAAGCTGCGCAACGCCGTTTGCGCCGTAGCTCATCTTGAGCGCCATGACCGACATGCTGAACAGGTCATAGCCGCCCATATCCTCCCGACCGAGGTCGTGGAACTGCTCGCGCGTGAGGCCCAGCTCACGGGCGTACTCCGTGAAGTGCTCGTCGATCAAATCGTAGCCGAAGCGCTCCAACCCGGCCGGAACCGGCGTGTGCAGCGTGAACACCGTGCTGGCGGCGACGATCTCCTGCGCCTGTTGGAAGGTTAGGCCAAACTTGGCCATCTTCATGCGGATGCGCTCCAGCAGGCCAAAAGCGCTGTGCCCCTCGTTGAGGTGAACGACAGTCGGGTCGATGCCTAACGCCGCCAGCGCGCGCACCCCGCCGATGCCCAGCAGGATTTCCTGCCGAATGCGCGTGCGCCGGTCGCCGCCGTAGAGACGGTCGGTCAGGCTGCGGTCGTCCTCGCGCGGGTTGTCTGGGATGTTGGAATCGAGCAGGAACAGCGGCGTGCGCCCCACCTGCACGCGCCAGATCTGCGCGTAGAGCTTGCGCCCGGGGAGCTGCACGTCGATCTTGAGCGGGTTGCCGTCTTTGTCGCGCTCCAGCTTCAGCGGCATGTTGGCGAAGTCGTTGATCGGGTACAGCTCCTGCTGCCAGCCATCCGCGTTGAGATACTGTTGGAAGTAGCCTTCCTGATACAGCAAGCCCACGCCCACCAGCGGCACGTGCAGGCCGCTGCTGCTCTTGAGGTGGTCGCCGCTCAGCACGCCGAGGCCGCCGCTGTAGTTCGGCAGGCTCTCCCCGAGGCCGAACTCCATCGAGAAGTAGGCGATCACCGGCTTGGGGTCGAGCTGGCCGTATTTGTGATCGAACCACGTGTCGGTGCTGTTGAGATACTCGTCAAACGCATGGACGACACGCTCATAGGTGGACATGAACGCTGGATCGTTCTTGAACTCCTCGAAGCGCTCCTGCGGGATCATGCCCAGCATGGCCACCGGATTGTGATGCGATTTCTCCCACGCTTCCGGATCCATGCGGCGGAACAGCGCAATTGCCTCATGATCCCACGTAAAGCGCATGTTCAGCGCCAGATCCTCCAGCCGTGCCAGCGCCTTAGGTATTTTGGGTGTAACCGTGACGGTTGTAATGGGTTTAACCACGTTTTTTTCCTCCTAAACAAAACGCCCTGTTACGTGTGCCCTGATGATATTCAATGGTAACAGGCGCTTTGTTATGTTGTATTTAGGACACGTTAAGGTTACTCGCCACATTTTAATCTCGCAATAGCGTTTCGAGCGCTGCCGCTTCCGTCACCGGCTGTGCGCAGACGAAGCTGCGGCACACGTACACCGTCGGCTGATCGTCGCGCATCGGGCGGTCGGCCAGCAGCGGAACCGCTGTCCCTGCTGCGTCCACCGGCTGGCGCGCCAGCGCGGTGATCACGTTCGGGCGATAGGCTTGATGCAGCACACGCAGCAGCTCGCGCGTGGCGGGCTGGCTGGGGCTGCCGATAATCGCCACCTCAGCGATGCCGTGCACAAGCAGGTCAACCGCGTTGAGCGCCTCGCCGAAGGCCTGCGGGTACTGCTGCATGGCGGGGGCGAGCGGGCGCAGCGCGCGCCGCGCCGCCTCTTCATAGCGCGCGTCCATCGTCAATGCAAACAGGCGCAAAAGCTGCTTGGCCATCATCGACGTGCCGGAGGGGGTCGCGTTGTCTTGCAGGCTGCGCGGGCGCACGATGAGCGCCTCATGGTCGTCGCTCGTGTCGAAGAAGCCCGCCCCATCCTCCGCGCTGAAGTGCGCCAGCACAAAATCCGCCATGAGCCGCGCCGCGCGGAACCATTTCTCAAGATACGTCAGTTGATACAGCTCAAGGAAGCCGTCGATCAAGTTGGCGTAGTCCTCCAGCACGGCGTTGATGCGCGCTCGCCCATCTTTGTAGGTGCGATACAGCCGACCATCGGGCTGCATCATCGTCTCCAGCAGGAAGTCGCCGGCGCGTTCGGCTGCCGTGCGATAGTCATCGTTGGGCAAACAGCGGGCGGCCTCCGCGAGGCTGGCCAGCATCATCCCATTCCACGCGGTAAGGATCTTGTCGTCCAGCCCCGGGTAGGTGCGCTGAGTGCGCGCGCTGTAAAGCCGGTCATTGATCTTGCGCAGCGCGGCCTCCAGCTCAGGGAGCGTCAGCCCTAGTCGCTTTGCTACGATGGCTGGTTCCGTCGGCACGTGGAGGATGTTGTGCCCTTCGAAGTTGCCGCCGCGCGTCATGCCGTAGTAGTCGATGGCGATCTCGGCGGCGTTCGGCAGTTCCTCCGCGAGGGGGGCCAGCGCCTCCTCCACCTCTGGGATCGTCCAAACGAAGAACTTGCCCTCTTCGCCTTCGCTGTCGGCGTCGGTCGCGCTGTAGAAGCCGCCCTCGGGCGCGGTCATCTCGCGCAGCACGTAGTCGTAGACCTCGTCGGCGATGCGCCGATACAGCGGCTCGCCCGTGGCCAGCCATGCATGCAAGTACAGGCGGCTGAGCTGGGCGTTGTCGTAGAGCATCTTCTCAAAGTGCGGCACGAGCCAGATCGCGTCCACAGCGTAGCGATGAAACCCGCCGCCCACTTGATCGTAGATGCCGCCGTGGGCCATCTTGCGCAGCGAGAGGTGCAGCAGCGCCAGCTTTTCCGCGTCGTTGGCGCGCGTCGCACAGCGCAGCAGGTACTCGAGGTTCATCGGGTTGGGGAACTTGGGCGCGTCGCCAAAACCGCCGTTGACCTCGTCCATGTTGGCCATCAAGCCGTCGGCCGCCCGCTTCAGCAGCGCCGCGTTGAGCGCTTCCTCAGGGATGTCGATCTTCAACATGCTGCGGTCGAGCGCGGCGGTCAGGTCGGCGGCTTGGGTTTCAAGGTCAGCGCGGCGCGTGCGATAGGCCTCATGCACTGCGCGCAGCACCTGTTGAAACGACGGGATGCCGTAGCGCGGCTCGCGCGGGTAGTACGTGCCCGCGAAGAACGGGCGCGCGTCTGGCAGCAGAAAGACGGTCATCGGCCAGCCGCCCCCACCGCGGTTGAACGCCTGCACGGCCTGCATGTAGATATCGTCAATGTCGGGGCGCTCTTCCCGATCCACCTTGATGTTGATGAAGTACTCGTTCATCAGGGCCGCGGTTGGCTCGTGTTCGAAGCTCTCGTGCGCCATCACGTGGCACCAGTGGCAGGCGCTGTAGCCCACGCTCAGCAGGATGGGCTTATCTTGCTCGCGGGCGGCGCGCAGCGCTTCCTCACCCCACGGGTACCAATCGACGGGGTTGTCTTTGTGCTGCAGCAGGTAGGGGCTAGTTTCGTGTTGAAGGCGGTTCATGGTGTCTCCGCGTTGTATGGGCAAGACGAGTGTAACCCAGCCCAGCCACAGAGACTATAGCGCAAGGCGCGCGTTCATGATCGCTTCATCACCACGTCAGCATAGGCGACGGAGGCGGATCCTCGTTGGGCGGCTCATGCGTCCACACCTCGTGCAGCCAGTCGATCATCTGGCGGGACGCCTGCGCGGTGAGGCGGATGCCCGCGTCAAAGCCGGCTGGCGAGAAGGCGTACAAGTTGGTGTGATGACGGCGCCCAATGCAGATCAGGTAGTCACTCTCCCAACGCTGCCGCCCCCAGAGGAAGGCCAAGCCGCCCTCCTCGCGCCGCATGAGATCCAACCAGCGGCGGCGGTCGGTGTCGCTCAGCGTGTCAAAGGTAAAGCGCAGCGTCAACATGCTGCTGAGGGTGAAGGAAAAATGCACGACGCGCGTGGCCAAGTCCGCGTCGAGGATGAGCGAGGCCGCGCCATCCTGCACCGAGAGCGTGCAGACGCGGCGTGTTGGATGATCGCCGAGGGGGCGCTTCTGCATAATCGAGAGCATCGGCATCGCGGGATAGCGCTTGCTCAGCTCAATGTCGAGGTCGATCTGCCCGTTGAAGAACTGCTGAAGCGCCCATGGCGGCTCCACCGGGCGCGTCATCACATCCGGCAGGCGGGGGCGCTCAATCGTGCGGTTGCTCTCCACGGCGAGGCTGTCCGGCTTCATCTCGCTGATGGCCAGCTTGAGCTTGGCGTCGCGCTGGCCATCCTCGCGCACGTAATACACCGGCGCATCCACTGGCTGCAGCGCGTCGGACGCGGCGCTGCCTGCTTGCGGCTGCTCATCGGACGCCATGTTCTCACCTGTTTTCATGATAACCACCACGTTACACCTTTTTAACATTATAGTGCAGTTTGCCATGAGGACAAGAACATGAGCATTTGCTTATCCTCAACTACTACTATGAATTTTCTAACATGCACTTTGCTATAATCATCACAACAAGTCACGTTCTTTGAAGGTACAACCATGCAGCCTAAGAAAGACAATAACAGGCACCCGCTCGGCGGCGGCGGCCAGCCCCCACCGAACAACGAGTCGCCTCAGAACAACAACAGCGGGCCGCGCCTGCCGCAGGACTGGCGGCGCTGGATTTGGCCTGCGCTGTTCCTCTTTCTGTTGATCTGGTTCATCGCGCAGGGCAGCAGTTGGGCGGGCAGCAGCACGACCGGCAACTTTACCGAAGTGCCCTACTCCACCGTGCGCAACCAAGTGAACAACGTCGCCAGCATCACCTTTGATGCCGACGGCGTGCGGGCGCAGGGCATCTTCCGCGAGCCGCTGCCCATCACGCGCGGCACAGGGCAAAATGCCCAGCAGGTGCTGGTGACGCGCTTCGTGACGACCCTGCCCCCGGGCGGTGCGGTGTTCCTCCAGCAAGCCTTCGCCGAGGAAAACCCCAACGCGCTGGTGGAAGCAACCCCACCGCAGAACTTCCCGATTTTCTTATCGATCATCCTGAATCTGCTGCCGTTCCTGCTGATCATCGGCTTCTTCATCTGGATGTCGCGCCGCGCCAGCGGGCAGATGAACGGCGTGTTCGGGTTTGGGCGTTCGCAAGCGCGCGAATACAACCCCGAGATGCCCAAGATCACCTTCGATGACGTGGCTGGCCAAGACAGCGCCAAGCGCGAACTCGTCGAGATCGTCGACTTCTTGAGCAACCCAGAGAAGTACATTTCGCTCGGCGCGCGTGTGCCGAAGGGTGTGCTGCTCGTCGGGCCGCCCGGGACGGGCAAAACGCTGATGGCGCGCGCCGTCGCCGGTGAGGCCAACTGCTCGTTCTACAGCATCGCCGCCAGCGAGTTCGTCGAGATGTTCGTCGGCGTGGGCGCAAGCCGCGTGCGTGACTTGTTCAGCCGCGCCAAAGAGAACAGCCCTGCGATCGTGTTCATCGACGAGATCGACGCGGTCGGGCGGCAGCGCGGCGCGGGCCTCGGCGGCGGCAACGACGAGCGCGAACAAACGCTTAACCAGATGCTGGCGGAGCTGGACGGCTTCGACCAGAGCGCGACCGTCATCGTGATGGCCGCCACCAACCGCCCTGACGTGCTCGACCCCGCGCTGCTGCGCCCGGGCCGCTTCGACCGCCAAGTGACGGTTGACCTGCCCGACAAGGCAGGGCGTTTGAGCATCCTCAAGATTCACACACGCGGCAAGCCCATTGCCAGCGATGTCAACCTTGAGCTGCTGGCGGGCGCAACGATCGGCTTCAGCGGCGCGGACTTGGCCAACCTCGCCAACGAGGCCGCCCTCAACGCGGCCCGCCTCAACAAGCGCAAGATCACCCAGAGCGACTTCTCGACCGCATTCGAACGCATCATCCTCGGCACGGAGCGCCCGCCGCTCTCCAACGAGATGGAGCGCAAGATCACCGCGTATCACGAAGCTGGCCACGCCATCGCCTCGCACTTCGCCGGTGACAGCGACCCCGTGCTGAAGATCACCATCACGCCGCGCGGCCAATCGCTGGGTGTAACAGTCTACACCCCTGAGGATGACCGCCGCAACGTCACCCGCGGTTACCTCGAGGCCAAGCTGGTGAGCGCGCTCGGTGGCCGCGTCGCCGAGGAGCTGGTGTTCGGTGAGATCACGACCGGCGCGAGCCAAGACCTGCGCCAAGTGACGAACATCGCCCGCCGCATGGTGACGCAGTTCGGCATGAGTGAATCGCTCGGCCCGCTCAACTTTGGTGACAACGAGACGCAGCCCTTCCTCGGTTACAGCCTGTCGCAGGGGCGCAACTACAGCGAGGAAACCGCCGCCAAGATTGACGCGGAAATCCGCCGCATCGTTGAGAACGCCTACCAGCGCACGCGCCAAGTGCTCAACCAGAACCGTGACAAGCTTGAAGCTGTGGCGCAGGAGCTGCTCGCCAATGAAGTGATCGAGAGCCGCCGCTTCTATGAGCTGATCGGCGTCGAGGCGCGCGGCACTGCTGCCCAAATCCTCGTCGAGGAGACGCCTCAGGTGTTGGAAGACGCGCCTGAAGCCAATACCGACGCCGCCAACGAGGCTGAAGTCCGCCAACCCGCCAGCGGTGAGGACATCGTCAGCACCGACCCCAACCCGCCGGTGACAGATCCCAAGTAGGGGCATGGCATGCCATGCCTCTACACAAGCATGCCATGCCCCTAAATGGGCATGGCATGCCTCGATTAGGCGTTAGGCATCGCGCCCTTACGCCTCCACGGGCG
>JBDNCV010000179.1:0-6914 GCA_046719465.1 Anaerolinea sp. | reverse complement strand
CGCATCCGGCGTTTCTCGCATCCGGCGTTTCTCGCGTCCGGCGTTTCTCACGTCCGGCTATCCTTCGCCAGAGGCTAAAGCCTCTGGCTAGATGCAAGGGGGCTGAAGCCCCCTTCAGGGGGCGCGTGGCAGCCGGATGCTTTAGCGTCCGGCGTTTCTCGCGTCCGGCTATCCTTCGCCAGAGGCTAAAGCCTCTGGCTAGATGCAAGGGGGCTGAAGCCCCCTTCAGGGGGCGCGCGTGACAGCCGGATGCTTTAGCGTCCGGCGTTCCTCGCGTCCGGCGTTCCTCGCGTCCGGCGTTTCTCGCGGACGGTGTTTCTAAAGCCCCCTTTAGGGGGCGTGTAGCAGCTGGATGCTTTAGCGTGCGGTGTTCCCGTTGCTTGACCTCTGCTACAATAACAAGCATGAGATGGATTCTACTGTGCCTATGCGGATGGTTAGCGGCAGCGTGCGCGCCGACGACAGCCAACATCGCCCCCACCTTTGACCCCTTCCCGACGATGACCCCCGGCCGTCAAGTGGTCGGCGTGCTGCCGACGAGCGTCTTCAACGCGCAAGCGGCACTGCTGGCCAACCCTGCGACGGCCGTCGCTATCGGAAGCCGACCCACGCCCACCCCCAACCGTGCAGCGTGCCCGGCGCTGCTGGGCAACGTGACGCTGGCGCGCCGCCCTGCCACGCTGGACGAGGCCAAAGGGGCGATCCTACGTTTCTTGCAAGAGGGCGGCAGCCTTACCGCGCTGCGCGAGGGGATTCGCGTGCGCTGGCAGATGTTTGGGCAGGAGGGCTACGCGCTCGACACGGTGGATTTGACAGGCGAGGGCGCGCCGGAGATCATCCTCGGCTGGTCAGCCCCCGGGCGAGAGGGCGTGCTGCACGTCATCGGCTGTCGAGACGGCCTGTATGAATTTCTATATGAGGCCTTCAGCGGTGGGCCAGAGCCGCCGCGCCTGCTCAAAGCGGAGGATCTCAACAACGCCCCACCGGCAGAGCTGGCCTTTGCAACGGTGACCTGTGACGCGCGCGCCAACTGCGAGTATGTGACCAATGTGCTGGCGTGGGATGGCTTCAGCGGGCGCTTCCGCAGTTTGTTGGCCACGCCGCTCAACACGCTGCAGCAGCCTGAATTCCGCGATGTCGATGGCGACCTTGTGTTGGAAATTGTGATCAACATGCAGTCAAACGGCAACAGCGTCACCGGCCCGCTCCGGCGCGGCGTGCACATCTACGACTGGAACGGCAGCAGCTATGTGCTGTCGATCGTGCAGTTGGAGCCGCCCCGCTACTACATCCAAATTGCCCATGAGGGCGATCGCCAGTTCTCGCAGCTGCGGATGGCGGAGGCTGCCGCCACCTTCCAACTGCTGGCCGACGCGGAGGGACTGCGCTACTGGTTCAACGATGAGGCCGAGTGGCTGCGCAGCTACGCGCTCTATCGCCTGCTGCTGGCCTATGCCTATCTGGACGACCCACGGCAGGGCGACGTGTTCGCCGAGATCGTGACCCAGTTCCCGTTGGTGGAGGGCAGCGCGGACGCGCTGCCAGTGTACGCTCAGATGGCGTACCGCTTTCTGGAGGCGGTTCAGCGCGGCGAAGGCCTGCATCAGGCCTGCCGCGAGGCGCTGGAGCTGGCAGGCGAGCGGCGCGAGGCGCTCACACGGTTGAACCGCTACGGCACGCGCTCGCCCGTGTACGCCACGCTGGATTTATGTCCGTTTTAAGTGATTGTGAAGCATGTTAAAATCCGTGACGTTGTAACCGACTGTTCAGCGTAAGGGGATCAATAAAACGCTATGGTGGAGTTGTTGGAGTATTTCAAGGCACGCAAGCAGCAGATGGTGGACTTGCTGGTGGAACTCATCAGCTATGAAACCTTCACCACCGACAAGGCGATGGTGGATCGGTTGGGAGCGTGGATGGAACAGCGCTTTCACGCGCTGGGGGCGCACAGCGTCGAGCGCATCCCATGCGCTGAGGTGGGCGATATGCTGCTGGCGAAGTGGAACCCAAACGCGCCCGGCAAGCCGATTTTGTTTCTGATCCACATCGACACCGTGTGGCCGACTGGCACGCTGGCCGAGCGCCCCGTGACGATTGACGAGCAGGGGCGCTTGTTCGGGCCGGGCGCGGTCGATATGAAGGGCGGCATCACCATCGTGCTGACGGCGCTGCAAGGTCTTGTCGACCTTCATCTCATGCCAGAGCGCCCGATCTGGGTGCTGATGACGAGCGACGAGGAAGTTGGCAGCACCTTTAGCGAGGCGACGATCAAGCGCGTCGCGGCCGAGGCGGGCCTCGTGCTGGTGATGGAGCCAGCCACGCGCGAGGGCGCGCTCAAGACGTGGCGTAAAGGCATCTCGACCTACACGCTCAAGATTGAGGGGCGGCCTGCCCACGCGGGCAACGCGCCGGAGAAGGGCATCAACAGCATCATCGAGTTTGCGCAGCAGGCGTTGGAAATCCACAAGTTGAACGATTACAAGAACGGCATCTCGGTCAGCGTGACGATGGTCAACGGCGGCTCCGCGGGCAACGTCATCCCGCAGCACACCGAGGCCTACATCGACACGCGCATGGTGACGCTGCGCCAGATGGATCAGATCACGGCGGCGCTCAGCGATCTGCATCCGTTCATCCCGGGGGCGGTCGTCAGCGTCAAGCACAACCACAGCCGCCCACCGATGGAGCGCAACGAGGCGGCCTATTTGCAGTGCAAGGCCATCGGCGAGAAGTACGGCCTGACGATCCGCGAGGACGGCAGCGGCGGCGGCAGCGATGGCAACTTCACCGCGGCGATGGGCATCCCGACGTTGGACGGGATGGGGCCGCAGGGCGACGGGCTGCACGCGCTGGATGAGCACGTCGTCCTCAACAGCCTGCCAGAGCGGGCAACGCTGGTGGCGGGCATCCTGCGCGATTGGCAGTTTCACGTTCACTAAGGCGCACCCAACGGGCGAGCAGAATGGCAGGCACATGATCGACGACAATCGCCCACACAAACCACCACTCGACCCAGAAGCCCTGCGCGATGCGATGAGTTTGTCCATCTGGGCAGGGCAGATGCTGCTTCAGCATGGGGCGGACAGCGCCCGCGTAGAGGAGACCGTCCACCGCATTGGCACAGGGCTGGGCGCAGACTGGATGGATATCCTCGTCACCGCGGATAGCATCGTGGCCACTACCATCAACAACCATGAGTTCCGCACCAAAGTGCGCCGCGCCCCAACGCGCGGCATCAACATGACGCTGATTGACCGCGTGAGCGCGCTCAGTTATCAAGTGGCCAGCGGCAAGTTAGATCGCTTTGCGCTGCGCGCGCGCCTGCGCGAGATGGATCACCTCCAACCGGAGTACAACCGTTGGTGGGTGGTGCTGGCGGTGGGTCTGGCTTGTGCGGCCATCAGCCGCTTCTTCGGCGGCGACCTCGCCGCGTTCGGCATCACGTTTGCGGCCTCGGCGGTGGCGATGTTGGTGCGGCAAGAGCTGGCGCGCCATCATCTGAACTTCATCCTCGTGACGACGGCCACGGCGTTTGTGGCCTCGGGGTTGGCCGCGCTGGGGGCGATGACCGGCTTCAGCGCCACGCCCTCGGCGGCCATCAGCGCGTCGGTGCTGCTGCTTGTGCCGGGGGTTCCGCTCATCAACGGGGCGAAAGACCTCATCAACGGCTACCCAATGAACGGCGTGGCGCGCGGGGTCAACGCGCTGGTAATCGTCTTGTGCATCGCCGTGGGGCTGTCGGCTGCGCTGTGGGTGACGGGGGTAACGCTGCCATGACGATTTTAGACATTCTGCTTGACGCTGTCCTCAGCGCGCTGGTGGCGTTGGGGTTCGGGCTGCTGTTCAACGTGCCGCGTCGGCTGCTGCTGCCGGTGCTGGGGGGCGGGGCGCTTGGCCATTCGCTGCGGCTGGCGCTGCTGACGATCTTCCCGGGCAGTTTGGCGCTCAGCACGTTGATTGCCTGCGTCGTCGTGGGCACGTACTCGCAGCTGATGGCGATTCGCTATCGCTCACCAGCGATGATCTTTCAAGTGACGGGGGCCATCCCGATGGTGCCCGGGGCGCTGGCCTATGAAGCCGTGTTGGGCGCGCTGGCGTTGGGCGGGCTGCCCGTCAGCCTGATGGACGATCCGCTGAACCACCTCGCGCGGAATTTCTTCCTCGCGTCGGTTTTGCTCGGCGCGATTTCGTTTGGTATCATTCTGCCGTCGCTGCTGTTCAATCGGCGCAAGCCGGTTGTTTAGCAACCCTCGCCCATGCCTTGTATTGTATTGGATTTGACCACCTATGGTTGCTGAAAAACTCTACACGAAGCCGCTGCCACCGGGCAGCTTGGGCTTGCCCCTCATCGGGGAGCGCCCGCGCCTGCTCGACGTTGACTACCTGCTGGCGATGTACAAAAAATATGGTCCCGTGTTCAAAACGCGCGTGGTCGGCTTTGGCAATGTGGCCGTGTTCATGGGGCCAGAGGGCAACCGCTTCCTGCTCTCCACTGGCATGAACCTGTTCTCATGGCGCGATGGCTGGCCGATCACCTTCAAGGCGCTGCTGGGCGAATCGCTGTTTGTGCAAGATGGCGAAGAACACCGCACCAAGCGCAAGCTGCTCATGCCGGCCTTTCATCGTCAGTCGCTGCACAACTACACTGAGACGATGGAGAGCATCGCCCAACGCTACCTCGCCAAGTGGGAGGCGCAAGGCCGCATCAACTTCCTGAGCGAGTTCAAACAGTTCACGTTTGAGGTCGCCAGCATCCTGATGACAGGGACGGAGCCGGGCGAGAGCACCCAAGAACTCAGCCGTCACTTCGTCACGATGACGGCGGGCTTTATCTCGATCCCGATCAACGTGCCGTGGCTGCCCTATGGCCGCGCTATGAAAGCCCGCGAGGCGCTGCTGGCCTTCATCGACCGCGCCATCGAACACCGCCGCCAGCAGCCCACGACGGACGCGCTCTCGCTGCTGGTGCAGACGCGCGACGAACACGGCAACGGCCTCACCAATCAAGAGCTGCGCGCGCAGATGCTGCTCATGCTGTTCGCAGGGCATGAGACGAGCGCTTCGATGATGACGTTCTTGGCGCTGTCGCTGGCGCAGCACCCGGACGTGCTGGCCAAAGCGCGCGCCGAGCAGGACGCGCTTCAATTGGGCGATCGCCTGACGATGGACGACATTCGCCGCATGACCTACCTCGACATGGTGTTGAAAGAGGTCGAGCGCATGTACCCGCCCGTGCCGGTGGGCTTCCGCGGCGTGACGGAGACCTTCGAGTTCAACGGCTACACGATCCCCAAAGGTTGGACGGCGCTCTATCCGATCAACGTCGCGCACTATGACCCGGACATCTACACCGACCCCAAACGCTTCGACCCCGAGCGCTTCAGCGAGGCGCGCAACGAAAGCCAAGTGCCGTTCAGCTTGGTAGGGTTTGGCGGCGGGGCGCGCATCTGTCTAGGGTATGCGTTTGCGCAGCTGGAGATGAAGATCATGGCCAGCTATCTGCTGCGCTACTTTGAGTGGGAAATCCTGCCGGATCAAGACCTGCGGACGACCTACCGCCCGACGCTGTTCCCACGCAGCGGGCTTGATGTGGTGTTCCGGCGGCGCTAGCTAGAGCGCCCGCGCCAGCACGACGCGCTGCTGGGCGGTGGCCTCGCCGTCGCCCCCCAACAGCTTGCCGAGGTCGGCGCTGCCCCACATGGCCAGCGTGCGATAGCCAGCGCGGTGCGCCCAATCGCGGATGGCCGTCAGCAAGGGGGCGGATTCCGATTTGTTCGACCAGCAGTAGATGGTCGCCAAGCGCGGATCATAGAGGTCTTGCTGGCAGCACAAGTAGGCCTCTTGCCCGCTGGCAGAGAAGTGCAAGCGATGGATCGGCTCGCCGGCGATGGAGGGCACGGCATCCCACACGCCCGGCCATAGACGATGCCACTGCTGCGCGGGGCTGCCCACCCGCCCGATGGGCATATGCCAACCGTGGATGGAAGTGGGGTCAGACGCGGGGTGCGGCACGGCGCGGTAGAAGCCTTGCCCCATCTGCGTCTTCACGTCGTAGCGGGTGAGCGCTGCCAGCTTGGTCAGCCCGTAGCGGTGATAGAACTGGAGGTTGTCCTCGTCGTAGCTGTAGAGGTTGACGGTGACGCGGCCTGCTGCGGCGGCCTCGTTGAGGATGCCCTGCATGAGCGGGTCGCGCGTTTCGGCATAGCCGGGCAGCGTCAGCAGTTGGGCAATGTGCCAGTGCTTGCTGTAAGGGGGGGCTTCGACGTTGGGGAACACCTCGGCATACGCCACAATTTGGCCGTCTTCCTCGACGATGTAGGGCACACCCGCCCCGCGCAGCAAATGGCTGAGCCACAGCGTCGCGGTGTAGGCGTTCATCCACGGGCCGCCGTGCTGCCACTGCTCATAGAGGCTGAGCTGCTCGTAGGGCACATCCTGCACGCTGCCATCGGCGGTGAGGCGCTGCCAGCGTTCGATGCGGGCGCGGAACAAGGCGCTGATGCCGAGGGTGTCTTCCAGTTGGGCGCGGCGTAGGAGCATACGGGTTCCTTCGGTCGGCGGTCGCTTTTGTGACATCTCGTATTGTAACACAAGGAGAGTGTCTAAATCGCTGGTGATGGCCCTGCCCCCTGCACCTCACCCCTTGTGCCAGTTGAACGCCGGACGCTAAAGCATCCGGCGAAAGCGCGCCCCCGCGCGCTAGCCAGAGGCTTGAGCCTCTGACGCACGGCCACCTTCTGCTGTGGCTTAGACACTCCCGGGCAGCGGAGAGTGTCTAAACCTAAACAGATGGTGAAGCCTCACCCCTAAATCCCCTCTCCCGCAGAGAGGGGACTTTTGCCCCCTTCTCTAGTGGGAGAAGGGGGGTGGGGGATGAGGCCTTGTAACGCCAACCAAACAAGACGAGATGGCGC